>NZ_JBHSPC010000138.1:0-721 GCF_042656345.1 Streptomyces incanus | reverse complement strand
TGCTGCGTGCGGATCTGCTGCCGGAGGCGTGGATCGCGCCGCTGGACGTCCGGCAGCAACGCGCGTTGTTGCGGCACCGCTGCCAGCTGGTGCGGCTGCGGACCCGGCTGCGCAACCGCGTCCACGCCGTTCTGGCGGACCACGGCTGCGACCGGCCCGGCAGCTGCTTCACCGCCCCCGGCCGGGCCTGGCTGGGCGGCCTGGAGCTGCCGGACGCCTCACGTCGCGTGATCGACGATCTGCTGGGCCTGATGGATGCCCTCAAAGAGCCGATCGACGCCCTCGACCGGCAGCTGCTCGCACAGGCGCGGGGCGATCCCCGCATCAAGGCGCTCACCCAGCTGCCGGGGGTCGGCACGCTCACCGCCTTGATGATCGTGGCCGAGGTCGGGGACATCACCCGCTTTCCCTCCGCGCGCAAGCTCGCCGCCTGGGCCGGGCTGACGCCCACCGTCCGCGGCTCGGACCTGACCGTGCGACACGGGCACATCTCCAAGCAGGGCTCGGACTGGCTGCGGTGGATCTTGTGCGAGGCAGCCCAGACCGCGAAGCGGTCCCCGGAGTTCGCCGACGCCTACCAGCGTCTCGCCCACCGCCGCGGCAAGAAGATCGCCACCACCGCCATCGCCCGCCGCCTGCTGGCCCGCGCCTACCACGTGCTGCGCGCCGTCCAGGACCGGCAAGACCGGCAGGGGGCACGATGACAGCAGCCGACAACCGC
>NZ_JBHSPC010000137.1:0-23814 GCF_042656345.1 Streptomyces incanus | reverse complement strand
CATCACCGCCGAGGGGCTACCCCGCCATACCCATCTGACCGTTGAGTTTTCCGGTCAGCGATGGAATGGAGAGTGGTTGCGATGCATACCCATGGTTTCGAGCATGGACATGGTCATGGTGGTCCGAGGGGCGGCCGGGGCGACTTCGACAGGCTGCGGGCCGCGTTCGGGCCCTTCGGTCCCGGCGGGCCGGGCGGTCCCGGGGGTCCCGGCTTCGGCCCGGGCTTCGGGCACGGCCCCTGGGGCGGACGAGGGCGTGGCGGGCCCAGGGGGAGGGCGCGGCGCGGCGACGTACGGGCATCGATCCTCGCCCTGCTGAAGGAACGGCCGATGCACGGCTACGAGATGATCCAGGAGATCGCCGAGCGCAGCGGCGGGGCGTGGAAGCCCAGCCCCGGCTCGGTGTACCCCACCCTCCAACTGCTGGAGGACGAGGGGCTGATCGTCAGTGAGTCCGAGGGTGGCAAGAAGCTGTTCGCGCTCACCGACACCGGTCGCACTGCGGCCGAGGAAGGCCCCGAGGCGCCTTGGGAGGAGGCCTCTCGTGGGGTCGACTGGGAGGCGCTGGGCGAGATCCGGCAGGCCGGGTTCGGCCTGATGGAGGCCTTCGGGCAGGTCTGGAAGACCGGTAGCAAGGAGCAGCGCGAGAAGGCGCTCGCCGTCGTCAACGAAGCCCGAAAGAAGCTCTATCTCATCCTCGCCAACGACGACTGAGGTTGAGTGCCGAGGGCGGAGATCCGGTGCCGGGCGGTCGGCCGACGCGAACATGGTGCCCCGTGGAGTGATCCGCGGGGCACTGTCGTGTCTGCGTGTCTGCGTGCTGCGTCCGTGGTGGGTGGTTTTGCGCGGTGGATGGGCAGACCGGCCGGACCGGGTTGGGTCGGGTCGGGTCACCAGGCCGTCGGGTGTGCGCGGCGACTCCTATGGCGCCGCCGTGGCCGAGTCCTTGAGCCTGCCCGCCATCAAGGACACGGCGGCCCCCCCCCGAGAACGTGCCGTCGATGCGGACGGTTGCGGCGGGGCCCTCGGGTGCCAGGGGGTAGCGGGTGGTGACGCCGACCGTCATCGGACCCGGGCCGCGGATGGCGGGCACGCGGGCCGGGTCGAGTTCCTCGACGGTCCGTTCGGCCTCCGCCGTGAAGCCCGTCAGCCGCATGTTCTCCCGGAAGGTCGCGCCCACGGCGAGGGGTGCCGGGCCGCCCGCGGGGGAGTCCGTGGGGTGGCGTTCCGCTCGCCGTACGCGGACCAGTCCGTGAGGCGTGCCCACGCCTTCTCGGCGGGTGCCCCGAGGTGCGCCTCCGCGCTGACTTCGGTCATGTGGCCACCTCTTCGACTCGGGCTGCGGATGGCGCGGAAGGTGGCCCCGAGGGTCGCAGCATTCATAGGGATGAATCGTCAGGCATGTGGTGGCGCGGTGGGCCCCGAGAGGGAAGCGGGGCTGATTCTCCTTCCCAAGGAGGAGATTGCGGCCCGGCGTGTCCACTTCCCGTGGGACGGGAAGATGCTCCCCGTCGGGGATGCCCCGGACCCGCGGGGCTGATGTGGTGGAAGGCGTGCGACACCGTACCCCCCGGCCGTCGGCCGGCAAGGCCCAGAAACAAAGCGTTCACCGCGCGGAAGACGGTGCCGGACTCAGTGTGGAGCTGGCGGCGGTGGTCAGCGGTGCCCGCCGCAGGGCGGTCAGGGACGCGGATCGCCAGATCGACACCGCCCATCTGCTGCACTCGCTGCTGGAGTCCGACATCGAGGTGCGCGCGGTCCTCGGTGAGGGGCCGCGGACCGCCCGGCTGCTCGGCTACCTGGTCCAGCGCAGCATCGGCTACGGCCTGCGCTGGCAGAGCGCCGTCGAGGACTCCGGCTCCGCCCCGGTGGTGGTGCGGGCCGCCGGGTTCTCGCCGCTGGCGGCGGCCGGCCTGGAGTACGCCTGCGAACGTGCCGCACGTCATGGCGGGCCCGCGCGCGGTGTGGACCTGCTCGCGGCGATCATCGTGGACCCGCGGGCGCGGGCGGTGGAGGTGCTCGAGCACGCCGCCATCGACCCCCGCGACCTGTTCGCCCGACTCGAGGCATGGGCCGGCGACCCCGCTCACTGAGAGGCTGAGAGCGTGGTGAGGGCCGGGTGGCTCCCCGCCGGTCAGTGGGTTCCTTCCCGTCGCCGGATCGTCGCGCCTCGCGGTCCAGCCCGTGAGACAGGTGTCATAGGGGGTGACGCTCCTGTCGGCACCTGGCATCATGTGCCGGTGCCTACCTCTGCCAGCACCCGGAACGCCCAAAGCACCCGTGGGAAGGGCGTCGGGCTCGGTCTCGCGCTCCTGTCCGCGGTGGCCTTCGGCGGATCGGGAGTCGCCGCCAAGCCGCTGATCGAGGCGGGTCTGGACCCGCTGCACGTCGTGTGGCTGAGGGTGGCGGGCGCGGCCCTGGTCATGCTGCCGCCGGCCGTGCGCCATCGGGGGCTCCTGCGCAGCCATCCTGCGCTGCTGGCCGGGTTCGGGCTGTTCGCCGTAGCCGGCGTCCAGGCCTTCTACTTCGCCGCCATTTCCCGTATCCCCGTCGGCGTCGCGCTGCTCGTCGAGTACCTGGCGCCCGCGCTCGTCCTCGGCTGGGTGCGGTTCGTGCAGCGGCGGCCGGTGACCCGGGCGGCGGCGGTCGGCGTGGTGCTGGCGGTGGGCGGACTGGCCTGTGTCGTGGAGGTGTGGTCGGGCCTCGGCGTCGATGTGGTCGGGTTGCTGCTCGCGCTCGGCGCCGCCTGCTGTCAGGTCGGCTACTTCGTCCTCTCCGACCAGGGCAGCGACCACGGCGACCGGGCGCCGGACCCGCTCGGTGTGATCGCCTACGGTCTGCTCGTGGGTGCCGCCGTCCTCACCGTCGTCGCCCGCCCGTGGTCCATGGACTGGTCGGTGCTCGCGGGCAGTGCGCGCATGGACGGCACCCCGGTCGCGGCCTTCGTGCTGCTCGCCTGGATCGTTCTCGTCGCCACGGTCGCCGCGTACGGCACCGGAGTGCTCTCCGTGCGCAGGCTCTCGCCGCAGGTCGCCGGGGTGGTGGCCTGCCTCGAAGCGGTCATCGCCACTGTGCTGGCCTGGGTCCTGCTCGGTGAGCACCTGTCGGCACCGCAGATCATCGGCGGCGCGGTGGTGCTGGCGGGCGCGTTCATCGCCCAGTCCTCGGCACCGGTTCGAAGCCCCGACCGCCCGGTGGCGAGTGGGGGAGCCGAAAGGGAGTTGTCCACACCGGGAACGCCGACCTAGGGTGCTGATCATGCATGCGCGCGCACTTGTCCTTCCGCCGCCCGCCGTCCGAGGCGGGCCCTGAGCTCCCCGCGCCCGGCGCGCTGCCGCCGGGCGTCGTGGTGCCGCCCGCAGACGCAGTCCGCGGGTCCCGCGGGACCGGTTCCATCCGGCCCTGATCCGGGACCCCCGTCCGGCCTTTCGCGCAGCGCACGCACCCCTGCGAGTGGTGCGTACGCGCGCGTATCTGTGTGTACCTGCGGAGAGAACACGTGTCGAACACCGTCTCCGGCCTGCCCGTCGGGCGAGGCCTGCTCTATCTGATCGTCGCCGGCGCCGCCTGGGGCACCGCGGGCGCCGCCGCGTCACTGGTCTACCGGACCAGTGACATGGGACCGGTCGCCCTCTCCTTCTGGCGCTGCGCGACCGGCCTGGCGCTGCTGCTCGGCGCCCGGATGCTGGTCCCGCGCGGCCGGACCGTCGTGACCGAGGCGCCGGGCCCCCGGGTGCGGCGGGCCGTGGCCACCGGGGTGGGGCTCGCCGTGTTCCAGACGGCCTACTTCGCGGCCGTCGCCGCCACGGGACTCGCCGTGGCCACCGTCGTCACCCTCGGCGCCGGGCCCGTGCTGATCGCGCTCGGCGCGCGACTGTTCCTGGGGGAGCGGCTCGGCCGGGGCGGGGCCGCCGCCGTCGTGGGGGCGCTCGCCGGGCTCGCCGTGCTCGTCCTCGGCGGCGGGGGGACGACCGCGGACCCGTGGGGCATCCTGCTCGCGCTCCTGTCCGCGGCCGGCTACTCGGCGATGACACTGCTCACCCGGTGGTGGGGGCGGGACGGTGGGCTGGATGCCTCCGGCACGACCGTCGGGGCGTTCGCCGTCACCAGCGTGCTGCTGCTGCCGTTCGCCGTGGTCGAGGGACTGGTGCCGCACACCGGCGATCCCGCTCTGCTGCTGTGCCTCCTGGCGTACGTCGCCGCGGTCCCGACGGCTCTCGCCTACGGCCTGTACTTCGCGGGCGCGGCAGTCGTACGGTCGGCCACCGTGTCCGTGATCATGCTTCTCGAGCCGGTGAGCGCGGCGGTGCTCGCCGTCGCCCTGCTCGGCGAGCGACTCACCCCTGCCATGCTGGCCGGCACCCTGCTGATGCTCGGCTCGGTCGCGGGGCTCGCGGTCGACGAGGCGCGGGGCGCGCGGACCGGGCGGGCGGAGGGGGATGCGGCGCCGGCGTGACGGTGCAGGCCCCTCCCGCGGGAGGGGCCTGCACCTGTCCTCGACAGCCGCGGCCCGGTGACGACGTCCGGCGCGCCCCTTCCGGGGCGGCGGCGTCGCGTCACAGGGCCGCCAGGTACTCCGGCGGTTCCGTTCCGGTGGGCAGGGCGGGGTCCGCGAGCGGGGTGCCGTACGTGCGGGTCAAGGGGACGACGCCGGCCCAGTGGGGGAGGGCGAGGTCCTCCGGCTCGTCGTTCACGCCGCCGGTGCGGAGCTTGGCGGAGACCTCGGTCAGATCGAGGCGGATCACCGCCGTGGCGGCCAGCTCCTTCTTGTTCGCCGGGCGGGAGTCGGCGGCGCGGCCGGGGACGACGTGGTCGACGAGGGCGTCCAGTGCCTGCCGCTTCTCCTCGGGGTCGGTCACGTCGTACGCGAGGCCGTGCACCACCACGGAGCGGTAGTTGAGCGAGTGGTGGAACGCCGAGCGGGCCAGCACCAGCCCGTCCACGTGGGTGACGGTCAGGCAGACCGGCAGCCCGGGGTCGGCCAGGCCCGCCGCGCGCAGCGGGCGCGAGCCCGTCGAACCGTGCACGTAGAGACGCTCGGCGACCCGGGCGTACAGCGTGGGCAGCACCACAGGGGCGTCGTCGCGGACGAAACCGAGGTGGCAGACGTAGCCCTCGTCGAGAATCGCGTGCACCAGGTCCCTGTCGTACGCGGCACGGTCCGGGGAGCGGGTGGGGACAGTGCGCTCGGTGGGCCGGTAAGGGGCGGTGTCGGCGGGCTGCTGCGGCTGGGGCACTGACATGGTGTTCTCCATTGCACTAGTGCATAATTGGCTTTGTGCTAGGAGATTATCGGATCACAGGTCGGCGTGCTGCGGAGATTTCGGCGAGTATCGAGGGCGCGGTGGGTGAAGGGGCGCTCCGGCCGGGCGAACTGCTGCCACCCATGAGGGAGTTGGCGGACCAACTCGGGGTGAACCCCAATACCGTCGCGTCCGCGTACCGGACCCTGCGCGAGCGAGGGGTGATCGAGACCGCGGGCCGTCGGGGGAGCCGGGTGCGGTCCAAACCGGCCACCACGGCGCGCGACGCCGTCCGGGTAGAGGTCCCGCGGGGCGTACGGGACCTCTCCGACAGCAACCCCGACCCCGCGCTGCTGCCTCCGCTGGCCGAGGCCTTCGCTGCCGCGGCCGAACAGGGCGACCGGGAACCGGTGCTCTACGGGCACGAACCCGTGGAGCCCGGGCTGGCCCGGTTCGCCCGCGCCGGGCTGGACGCCGACGGCGTCCCCGACGGCCCCGTCACCGTGACCTCCGGCGCCCTCGACGCGATGGAGCGGGTGCTCGCGGCCCACCTCAGGCAGGGCGACGCGGTGGCCGTGGAGGACCCCGGATGGGGCAGCGTGCTGGACCTCGTGCCGGCGCTCGGCCTGCGGACCGTGCCGATCGGCGTCGACGACGAGGGGCCGCTCCCCGACGACGTACGGCGGGCCCTGACCGGCGGGGCACGCGCGCTGATCGTCACGGACCGGGCGCAGAACCCGACCGGTGCCGCACTGAGCGCGGCGCGCGCGCGGGCCTTGCGGGCGGTGCTTGCGGACCACCCGGAGACGCTGCTGATCGAGGACGACCACGGGCATCACATCGTCGACCTCCCCCTGCACCCCCTCGCCGGCCCCACCCGCAGCTGGGCCTTCGTCCGCTCGGCGGCCAAGGCGTACGGCCCCGACCTGCGGCTCGCCGTGCTCACCGGGGACGCGGTCACCCTCGACCGGGTCCGCGGACGGCAGCGGCTCGGGCCGGGCTGGGTCAGCCGCACGCTCCAGCGCGCGGTGCTCCGCCTGTGGACCGGCGGCGCGGTGGACCCGGTGGCGGTGGCGGCGCAGTACGGGCGGCGCCGGGACGCCCTCATCGGGGCACTGGCCCGCCAGGGGATCACGGCGCACGGGCGCAGCGGCATGAACGTGTGGGTGCCCGTGCCGGACGAGACCGGCGCCGTCGCGCGGCTGCTGCACGCGGGTTGGGCGGTGGCGCCCGGCGCCCGCTTCCGAATGGGCGCCCCGCCCGGCATCCGCGTCACCGTGTCGACGCTCACCGCGGACGACATCGGGCCCCTGAGCGAGGCCATCGACGCGGCGATCGGGCCGGAGGCGGGGGAGCCGAGGACGTACGCCTAGCCAGGTCGTGGTCGCTGTAGACGGTGTCGAGGATCTCGTCCCGGCCGTCACTGTGCACGGTGACCGCCCGGTCGCCGGTGCGGAAGGGCCGGTGGACGACGATCGGCGCGCTGCTCACGTCTCCCGCGGGATCGTGCGGCGAGTCGGCTGCCCGGGCGCGGGCTTCAGGCCGGGGCTCACGGGTTGCCAGGAGCGGTCGGCCGTGGCGTGCCGGCCACGTCAGCGGCGGACGCCGGTGAAGAGTGGTGCCGGGTGCCGGGTGCCGGGCCGCTGGTGGCGCAGGCCGGGATGCTCGAGGCTCTTGGTGCAGCGCTGGGTGGCGCGGGTGTTGAGTCCGAACCGGTCGCCCAGTCGTTTGGCGTCGCCGTCGGTAGCGAGTGCTTCGTACAGGAAACGGTCGTTGCGCGGCGCGTGGGTGGTGAGGCGGGGTCCGAGCTGCAGGTTGATCCAGCGGTGGCCGACGTGTGCTGTTGCCGTGGCGGCGCGGAAGTGGACGAACAGGTGCGGGTCGGCTGTGGTGGGCCACTGGTGGCGGCAGCGGTGGTCGAGGCAGGCGGCTGGTGTCCTGCCGCACCCAAGGCGGCGCCTCACCCCCGCTACCCGCTGCCGCGAGTTGAAGCGGCAACAGTTGGGCGCCGGCGCCATTGGCAGGCTCTGCCCCGAGCGGCGACGCCGGCAGCACACGCCTGGGCAAGCCCGCCCCGCGCCCGAGCGGCCGAAGCCGATGCACGGGGCGGAAGCCGTGCCCGTCCAGCCTCCGCAGCCGAGTGGAGGTGTCAGGGGGCCGGCATCCACCTCGCCCGGTGACGCGCCTTCCCCTCACGGGGCAGCCGCGTGGCTATCAGTAGCCGAGCGTCGTCATCATTCCGGACTCCGAGTGGTAGACGTTGTGACAGTGCAGCATCCACAGTCCCGGGTTGTCCGCGTCGAAATCGGCTACCAACCTGTGGTACGGCAGCACCACGGTCGTGTCCTTGCGGGCGCCGGGAGAGTCGATGCCGGCCAGGCCGTAGGTGTGGCCGTGCAGATGGACGGGATGCCACATGTGCGTGGCATTGATGACGACCAACCGCACCCGCTCACCACGTTCAATCCTGTGAATCCGGTCCGGCGAGTAGGGCCTGTGGTCGATGCCCCAGTTGAATCTCTTCATATCGCCGGTCAGGGTGAGTCTGATGTGACGGTCGGGTTTGCGCCGGTCCAGGGCCACGGATTCGTGCGGCTGTAGCCGCCGGGCCGAAGCCAGCACGTTCCGGTTCAGCTCCGCCGGACGCGCGGAGGGCTTCGGCGTAGCGCCGCTGCCCGCGCGCAGGACGGCCATCGCCGCTCCGCCTTTGCCCTCGGCGAGCGCAATGAACGGGAAGACCCCGCTCTTCACGGTGATGAGCGCGTCGTACCGCTCGGCCATGCCCAGGAGCACCGAGTCGACCTTGTGGTGCTGTACGGGGAAGCCGTCGCTGTGGGTGACGGTGAGCTGGTGGCCCCCGAGCGCGACCCGGAACGGCGTCTCAGCGGCCGCGTTGATGATGCGTAGCCGGATGCGTTCGCCGGGCTTGGCCTTGAACTGCGTGGGGTCGGCCGAGGTCCGCCCGTTGACCAGGTAGTACGGGTAGCCGATACTGCCCGCGTGACCGCCAAGTAGTTCGCTGAAGGCACCCTTCAACAGCCGGTAGGTGCCCTTACCGTCGTGCGGCGGCGCCGAAGGGGCGTCGTCCCCGCGACCCGGCACATGGGCCTGGGGCGGCCCGTACCCGGCGTCGATCCCTCCGCGGGGGCGGGAAGGTGAGTCATCACGCTCTCGCTCGCCGCGGGGGCGGGAAGGTGAGTCATCACGCTCTCGCTCGCCGCGGGGGCGGGAAAATGAGTCATCACGCTCTCGCTCGCCGCGGGGGCGGGAAAATGAGTCATCACGCTCTCGCTCGCCGCGGGCGTCATGGTCGTCGTCGTGACTCGAGCCGTGCCCCATTGCGGGTTTGCCCTTGCGGAGCCGCGCGAACACGTCCTGTGGAGTCGAGCCGTTCACCCCGTCGATCCAGTCGTCGAGGACGATGACCCACTCCCGGTCGTAGGAGAGGGGCTCATTGGGGTCGTCCACGATCAGTGGTGCATAGAGACCGCTGTCGAGTTGCAGGCCCAGGTGCGGGTGGAGCCAGTAGGTGCCGGGGTACGGGACGTGGAAGCGGTACGTGAACGATGTGCCCGCTGTGATCGGCCGCTGTGTCACGTTCGGCACGCCGTCCATGTCGTTGCGGACGGCGACGCCGTGCCAGTGAACCGTGGTGGCTTCCGGCAGATGGTTGTTCAGGGTCACTTTGAGCGTGTCACCTGCGGTGACACGGACCTCGCGGCCTGGCAGCTCGTCGTTGTACGTCCACGTCCTGACGGTGTGTCCGCCCCCCAGGTCGACTGTGCTGGGAGTAGCCGTGAGGATCAGCCCTCGTGCCGGTCCTTCGCGGCTCGGATTCTCTGCGGGCGGTGCCTGTGTGCCGTCCCGCGGAGGGGCGGATCGCGCGGGCGCGGCGCCCGCGGCGTCCTCGTGGCGGTTCCGGTCCGGTGTGCCGTCCGAGCAGGCGGCGAGCAGGCCGGATCCCGCGGCGGCGATCCCGGCGGCGAGTACGGCGCGGCGGGGTTGAGAGGTCTGGCGATTGTGTTCCTGACTGAACATGGCTCTCCGGTCGGTCGCACACTCCCCCACCCCTGACCGGGGCGGCCGCGGGTGGGGCTGGACGCAGCACGACCCAGCATGGGACACCATGCCCGAAATAGCCGGAATATAAGATTATCGTCGCTGCTGACCTGGGGCTCCCCCGCTGCGCGGGTGTGGCTGACTGGCTGGTCAGGGCGGGTTGACGTGGTTTCAAGTTCACTGGTTCGGCCGCTGCCTGGTCGGCGTAGTGCTTCTCCTCGCACTCGATCGGGCTGGGATAGCCGAGCGGTTTCCGGATGCGGCGAAAGTTGTAGAAGCCATCTATGTACTCGAATCGGCATCCACAGGTTCTCCGCCGCTGGAGGTCTCCCGTACGGCTCTCCACAAGTACGTGCCGGAGTCGGCGGCCGGCCGGGGCTCCCCATGGGCTTGCAGATCATCAACATGCTGTCTTGATCTCGCTGGGGTCGTTGGTGAGGGCGATGACCCGGCCCTGGAGGGTTACGAGGGCCGCGGACGGGGTGGGTGACGGGGGAAGCCGATGCCGTGTGCCTCGAACAGCCTCCTAATCTTCAGCAGGGTGTGGTGCACAACGGTCCGGCTACTGCCAAACAGCAGGGCGAGCGGTCCCGCGACCGGGGAAACTCGCAGGTGGAGCACGGTGGCCGGGAGCTGTTCGTCGAAAGCGAGCCGGGGCGGGCGGCTGCGCGGGCCATCACCGTCCGGGGCCAGGGTCTGGCTCCGGACGTCCGGTTGCTGCGGGGGCGTCCCGGTCAGCGCGGGGTCGGACAGCAGCGCCTGGTCCCCTGGGACTGGTGGCTTCGGCGCTCGGGGCGCCGGGATGGCGCAGGCCGGCCGCGGGGGCAGCCGCCGAGCACCTGCGCGCCGCCTACCAGGCCGCCACCCGGCCCCACCGGCCCGCGCTGTCCCACCGTCACCCAGCGGCAAGGGGGAGGGCGGGCGGCTTCGCCGAGGGCAGTCGGGGCCGGCTGGTCGGCGAGGCGGAGACATAGGACTGCCTCGCTCGTACGGGCACGTGCCGTGCTACCCGCACGGCGACACCGGCCGGGGCCCGGCCCGCTGCGGACTCCGGTGACCGACACCACAAGGCCCGGGCCCGGGGCAGGTGCGGGACAGCGAGAGACGGCTGCGGCAGCGGACCGTCGAGTTCAAAGAGCTTCGGGAGAGCGACAAAGCCGAGATCGCCCTGCTCCGGACCGACCGTGAGACGCTCGTCAGAGCCGTGCACCGACTGTCGGTGGAGAACCGGCGACTGCGGGCCGAACCGACCGCTCCCGATGCCCGGGTGCGGGTGCCGCCGACCCGGCCTTGCGGCTGAACGGGCCGGGTCGAGACTGGGCGCCACGGACGTGACTCACGCGGTGACACCGAGCTCGGTGCGGTTGCGATGGATGAACTCGCGGACGGCCTGCTCGCGACGCCAGAGGGCCAGGACCGTGTCGAACTCGCGGACGTGCTCCTTGGCCCGGCTGGACTGGACGCGGGCGAGGAGGTCGACGGACCGGTTGCCGAGAACGATGCCGTGGCCGAGGTCGCGGGCTGGGACAGCTCGGTCTTGTGTGCAGACCGGCCGTGATCTGCACACAAGACCTGTGGCTCTGAGGCGATGTGCTCAGTCGGTGCCGAATTCCATCGCGGCGCGGTCGAGCATCTCCTCGTCGCCGGAGACCTCGCCACGCGAGGCAATGGCCTCGGCACCGCCCTGCGGCATCGCGCCGATCAGCCCGGTCGAGGCCGCCTGGGCGGCACCGACGAGTGCGGCCTGGCCGGTGCCGACCATGCCGAGGCCCGCGTACTGCTCGAGCCTGGCGCGCGAGTCGGCGATGTCGAGGTTGCGCATGGTGAGCTGGCCGATCCGGTCCACCGGGCCGAACGCCGAGTCCTCGGTGCGCTCCATCGATAGCTTGTCCGGGTGGTAGCTGAAGGCCGGGCCGGTGGTGTCGAGGATCGAGTAGTCCTCACCGCGCCGCAGCCGCAGCGTCACCTCGCCGGTGACCGCCGAGCCGACCCAGCGCTGCAGCGACTCGCGCACCATCAGCGCCTGCGGGTCCAGCCAGCGGCCCTCGTACATCAGCCGGCCGAGGCGCCGTCCCTCGTTGTGGTACTGGGCGAGGGTGTCCTCGTTGTGGATCGCGTTGACGAGGCGTTCGTACGCCGTGTGCAGCAGTGCCATGCCGGGCGCCTCGTAGATGCCGCGGCTCTTGGCCTCGATGATCCGGTTCTCGATCTGGTCCGACATGCCCATGCCGTGGCGGCCGCCGATCGCGTTCGCCTCCATCACCAGGTCGACCGGGGAGGCGAACTCCTTGCCGTCGATCGTCACCGGGCGGCCCTGGTCGAAGCCGATCGTCACATCCTCGGTGGGGATCTCCACCTCGGGGTCCCAGAACCGCACACCCATGATCGGGTCCACGGTCTCGACACCCGTGTCCAGGTGCTCCAGGGTCTTGGCCTCGTGGGTGGCGCCCCAGATGTTGGCGTCGGTCGAGTACGCCTTCTCGGTGCTGTCGCGGTAGGGCAGCCCGTGGGCGAGCAGCCACTCCGACATCTCCTTGCGGCCGCCGAGCTCGGAGACGAAGTCCGCGTCCAGCCAGGGCTTGTAGATGCGCAGGTGGGGGTTGGCGAGCAGGCCGTAGCGGTAGAACCGCTCGATGTCGTTGCCCTTGAACGTCGAACCGTCGCCCCAGATCTGTACGTCGTCCTCGAGCATCGCCCGAACCAGCAGGGTGCCGGTGACGGCGCGGCCGAGCGGAGTGGTGTTGAAGTAGGCGCGCCCGCCCGAGCGGATGTGGAAGGCGCCGCAGGCGAGCGCGGCCAGGCCCTCCTCGACCAGGGCCGCACGGCAGTCGACCAAGCGCGCGATCTCGGCACCGTACGTCTTTGCGCGGCCGGGCACCGAAGCGATGTCGGGCTCGTCGTACTGGCCGATGTCGGCGGTGTAGGTGCACGGGACGGCACCCTTGTCGCGCATCCATGCGACGGCGACCGAGGTGTCGAGGCCGCCGGAGAAGGCGATGCCGACACGCTCGCCAGTGGGCAGTGAGGTGAGAACCTTGGACATGGGAAGAGTATGCATCGTTATGCATGATCATGCAAAATTTCGACCGGCTCCTTCGATCACAAGCCCGCGCGGGAGCCGGTGCGGGCGCCTTGCGCCTCAGTCGGTCGGGGTGCCGACTGAGGCGCATCGCCTACGACCTCCAGGTGGACCCCCGCCCGATGCTTCCCGCATTCAGGTCCCCACCCTCGCCATCGGCTGCGCCCAGGACCTCGCGGCCCCGGTGGGGCGCAGCCGCGCCCTGCACGCCGTGCTCGCCGACAGCACCCGCGCCGAGACCGACTCGGGTCAAGTGGCGTTCTTCGAGCAGGAGGGCATCTTCGTCAGGTTCATGACCGAATTCGCCGAAGGAACCGTCCGCCGGCTGGGAGGACGTTCCCGTCCCAGACCAGATCCACCGCCCGCTCGACCTCGACGAACACCCGAGGGGGCAGTATTTGGAGGAGATGGAATCTCAACGCGCAATACGTGACAGGGGACCGCAGTGCCAGGCGTGGTCGATGGCCGGCAAGTGCCTTGGCCTGGTGGACCAACCGCTGGTGCAGCCTTCGAACGCCTCCACGGTGACACGGCTGGGTTCGATGCCGGACCGCCCCCACGACCCGCTCGCTACCGCGCGCCCAGCTTTCGGAAGTCCCAGGAGACGATCTTCTCCGGGGTCAGCCGCATCCAGGCGTGCCGGCCGTCGTGCGGCATTTCGTCCAGGTTGAAGTTCTTGCGCGCGAACAGCGTCTCAGGGAAGTCGAGTTCGGCGCGGAGTTCGCCGGTGCGCGGTATCTCGCCCACGAACTCCACCCGCCCGGACAGTTCCGCACCGCACAACTCGTCGTACTCCTCGCCGGTGTCCACCACGATCGCAACCCGCTGATCTCGGCGCAGGTCCGCCCAGCGCTTGGAACGCACCACGGAGTACAGCCACAGCGAGGTGCCGTCCCAGGCGAACCAGAGCGTGCTCACATGCGGCGCGCCGTCGGCCGACACCGTGGCGACCCGGCAGGTGCGTTGAGCGGTGAGGAAGTCGTCCAGTTCGCCCGGCGTCATCATGATCTTCCGGCCCCGGCGCTGCGTGGCAGTCATGCGGCCCTCTCTTCTCTCACGTCGTGCCAGAGGGATCCTCTGACATCACGTCAAAAAAGGACGAGTCGTCATCCTTCTTCGTGCAAGGGCGGCCCACCTCACCCGTCCGGCCGTCGACGACCAGGGTGAACCGTGTCGTCGTGCAAAGGACTTGGCGATCCGCCCGACCCGTCGACCACCGTGCTCCTCACCGGCGAGTGCCAGGAGGGCGTCGTCGGACAGGAGGGCGTCGTCGGAACCGTCGGAGCAATGTCCCGACTCGCCGAGGCGGCCCGCACCTCCGGTGCCCTCGACGACATCGGCCTGCTGGTCGACGTAGCCCACGAGGAGGTGCCCAGATGATCCCCGCCGTCGCCGACGGACGCCATCGCGGGGGCGCCCGTCGACTGCACCCTCGCGGTGATCGCCACTCTCGCGACCACCGACGATGTGCCGGCCCTTATAGGCCGTCAGTGCTGTACGGTCCGGCGCCGACGGATCACGCGAGCGTGATCGAGTCCCCGCTGACGGTGATCTCCATGGCAGGCAGCGGCTTGGTCGCCGGACCGCTCTGCACACTGCCGTCGGCGATCGAGAAGCTGCTGTTGTGACACGGGCAGTTGATGACCCCGTCGGCGACGCTCTTCACCGCGCACCCCTGGTGGGTGCAGGTCGCCGAGAACGCCTTGAACTCGCCCGCCGTAGGCTGGGTGACCACCACCTTGCTGTCGGCGAAGACCTTCCCGCCGCCCTCGGGGATGTCGGCGATCGAGGCGAGCGCGTTACTGGCTGCCGCGTTGGCGTCTGTGTTCGCTTCGTTTGTGCTCGCTTCGCTGTCGCTGTCCGGGGAGCCGCTGGGGGCGGTGGAGTCCGCGGACGAGCCGGAGGACTCGTCGGAGCCTCCGCAGGCGGTCAGCGCGACGGCGAGGCCCGCCACTCCGGCCGCAGCCACGACGGTTCGGCGGGCCGGTCCTGATGCGAGCTGATGCGATGCGCTGGTCATACGCGTGTTTCCCTTCCGGGGGGTTGCGTGATCTGAGGAGAGGTACGCTCAGCGGGGCCGTGCTGTTCAGGTACTGCCAAGCTTGACCCGCGCACGGTCAAACGGGCGCCAGCCACAGCTGTCGTTTCCCTGTCGGGGTGCCGCCCCCCTGCCAAGCCGTCTGTGACATGCGGTGATGCGCCGTCAGTAGCCTGGGGCGATGCTCAAGGAAGTGATCGCGACCCGTTACATCACGCCCCTGCGCGAGGGCGGCTCGCTGCCGGGACTGATCGAGGCCGACGACCTCGGCACCTACGTTATGAAGTTGTCCACTTGGGGGAGCGGACCTGCGGTGATGTGGTCAGAGGAGTAGCTGACCTGCGTGGATGAGTCTTTCAGCGTCTTTCGGTGTTATGCCGTGTTACACAGTCGATCCTCCCCACAGGCTCCCCGGCAGCGCAGATTCTCTCCAGGTTCTCCCCAGGGAGTGCCCTTGCCGAAGACCTCGGTGAACCCGGAGCCGGCACTGCCGTGAGATCGCTCAGTGACTACTGCAGGGTGGATGCTACGCCGGTCCGCCGAGACGAAAGCGGTTGCTGCGGCCGGGGTCCTCAAGAAGCCGTCCTCTTTCCGAATCTGATGTGCGGGTTCCCGCAGGTCAGGTGTGATGTCTGCGGTGCTGGGACAGGCTGGTTCCGTCGTGTTCGTCCTGGCGGGTGCGAAGGTCGTGGATGCCGTCGATGCGGGCAGTGCTGGAGGGCCGTGAAAGGGCCGCGTTGGTGAGGGTGGAGGAACTTCGGGCTGAAACGGAGCGGGTGGCGGACGCTCTCGCGGAGGAGGAGGAAATACTGCGGCACCGGGCGATCGGGCTGGAGCAGGATCTCGAGGCGCTGGCCGAGCAGGAGGCGCCCGCCGTGGCCGCGCCCAGCGGGCCGATTGCGGTGGAGAAGGCGGGGTCGGCGCCGGGGCGGGAGCCTCGCAGGCCGGTGGCCTGTAGGGAGAGCGGGGTGTCGATGAAGGTCCTGGGACGGGATTACCGGTGGATCATGGAGGCTTTCGACAGCTTGGACGGGACGGGCCTGACGGCGAGGCAGGTGGCCGTGCACCTGGGCTGGGACACGGCTGTCGCCTCAAGGGTCGAGGGTGCGCGGGGCAGGTTGAAGCGGCTGGTGGAACGGGGCCGGCTCCGTGAGGAGCGGCCTGGTCTGTTCACACTGCCGGCAATATCCGGGCCTGGGCCGGCTGCCGCCGCGGCGTAGTGGCGGTGCGGCGGGCCAGGAGGCGGCTCATGAGCATGGTCATGGACCACAGGATCAGCGCCTCGCTGCTGGGGTGTGCGCTTCGTAGTCGCGGGCCAGGCGGCGGGAACGCATCAGCCACGCCAGACTCCTTTCCACGACCCACCTGCGCGGCAGGACACGGAATCCGCGCAGGTCGTCGCTGTGCTTGACCACTTCGAGGGTGAGTCCGAGGGTGCGGGCGGCCCAGTCGACGAGGTGGCCGGTGCAGCCGCTGTCGGCCCAGACCAGCCGCAGTTTCCGGAAGCCTTTGCGCAGGGCGGGCAGCATCGCGGTGGCAGCGTCCCGGTCGGTGGTGGCCGCCGGTGTGACCAGCACCGACAGCAGCAGTCCGAGGCAGCCCACGATCAGGTGCCGTTTACGCCTATTGATCTTCTTGTCGCCGTCGAAGCCGTGTGTCGTTCCTGACGGTGGCGTCGGCCTTCACCGACTGTGAGTCGATCACGGCCGCGGTCGGCTCGGTGTTCCGGCCCTCCGTCTTCCGCACCCGCTCCCGCAGCCGGTCGTGGAGTTCGCGGATCAGCTGGTCGTCCCGCCAGCGACGGAAGGACGCGTACACGCGTTTCCGGGGCGGGAAGTCCGCGGGCAGGTTCCGCCACTTCACGCCGTTGTCGACCAGGTACCGGATCGCATCCAGCATCCAGCATCCAGCATCTGGCGGTGGCAGTGGCTTTCCGGGCGACCGCCCCGGCCGTCCGTCCACGCCGACGCCGGAAGCGCGACCCGCACCACCGCCCATTCCGCGTCGGTCATGTCGCTGCCGTAACGGGGCCGTCGGCCGGGATGGTCGGCCGCGTTCCCGAACCGGTGGGCGAGACAGCCTCACCCCCGGGTGGACCAACTGGAATCCGCAGGCTCGGTCACGTACAACTGCGACACAGGGCCTCCTGTGGTGCCGACGGATTCGACACCCGCGTGCTACCAGGAGGCCCTTCCTATATGCGCGCGCAGCGGCCAACTCACCGGTTCCATACCGCCGTTCGAACACCAGCGGCCATCCGCCCGGAAAGAGGACGGCTCCTGAGCCGTTGATGGGCGCACCCTGCTTGTGGGCCGCGTCGTTCGCCGCCAGCGTGCCGCACGACCTCGTCGCCGCGTTTGCCGCCTCCCTCAGCTCCACCGCACCGGTCCTGCGGCGAGTGCTTCCCGAGAGCACCAGGGGTCGGCTCCTGCGAGCCCCAGCCGACTGACGACCGCGCACGCTGTCGGTTCTTTGGGCCACGCACCCTGCCTCCGTGTGCGGCTGGCGCATGGTCGCCGGCCCTCAGGAGTTGCCCTGCGGAACTGTGACGGGGGCGGCGCCTTTGCCGAAGGCGCGCATGGCGAGGGCGCCGGCAAGGGGGCCTGGCGCCAGGAGGAGGAAGGCGTAATGCCAGCCGATGGCCTCGGCCAGGAGGGGGGTGAGCTGGATGCTGATGACGGTGAAGGCGAACCCGATCGCGGTCTGGCCGGTCAGAGCCGTCCCGATGTAGCGGTGGTCGGCTACCTCGCTCAACGATGTCGAGAACACCCCTGAGTCCGCGATCACAGCAGCACCCCACAGCGTGCAGAAGGCGAACAGAAGCAGCGGCGGAGCGTGGAAGAAGAACGGGGAGAGCAGGCAGCACAGGCCGCTGAGAAGAAGTGCTGCCAGGGCGGCGGGAGAACGGCCGAAGCGATCCGCCCCCCAGCCGCCGAGCAGGCAACCGGCTGCCCCGCCGATCCCCATGGTGAGGAACACCGTGATCCCCACCGAGCCCGGGATTCCCCTCGCGTCAGAGGCCGCCAGCAGGAAGGACGGGATCCAGGTCCACAGGGCGTAGAGCTCCCACATGTGTCCGAAGTAGCCGAGATTGGCCAGGCGCGGCCCGCGTTCGGTGAACATGGTCAGCGCGTACCGGGGGTTGCGGGCGGGTGCGGCCGGCGCTGCGTGGGGGCCGAGCCGGACGAGGGCCAGTGAAATGACCGAGCCCAGGAGCCCGGCTGCTGCTGCGGCGAGCAGAACACCGCGCCAGGGCAGCGAGCCCACGCCGGCGATGAGATGGGGAAGAGTGGAGCCAAGGGTGAGGGCGGCGATGAGGACGCCCATGGTCCTGCCCCGTCCGGCGCTGCCGGACCAGGAGGCCATGAGCTTCATGCCGGTGGGGTAGACCCCGGCCAGGAACATCCCGGTCATCAAACGGAGCGGGACGGCGACGGCCGGCCGGTCGGCGCACAGGGCCAGCACCACGGTGCAGGCCGCGGCTGCCGCGGCGCTGGCGGCGAGCAGGCGCTGGGGCGGGACGCGGTCCGCCAGGTTCAGGGCGGTCGAGGCCACGGCCCCGGCGACGAAGCCGAACTGCACGGAGGCCGTCAGCCATACCGCGCCGCCGGCCGTGAGCCCCCAGTCGTTCCGCAGACTGGGCACCACCGCCGACATGGAGAACCACACAGCGAGACCGAGCACTTGCACGGCAGCGATCGCTCCGCGTTGCACACCGACGTTCACAGCTGCCCCCCTGGGCCGAGGTCTTGTTCCTCTGCTCTCGCGCGCTACGGCCGAAGGCCGACCCTGAACACCCCGAGACCGCGAGCCCGGTTCGCCCCCGCCCGGCAGTCAGCCGCCCATACGACGCGATCGTCCCGGCGGGATTCTCCACGAGTACGAACATGCCACATGACCTGCGCGGACAGGTTTTCGGCAAGGGTAACGCGGTCGAAGGTCCACGCTCAGCGTGTGTACCCCAGGTCGACGCGTATGGGAATGCCGCAAGCTCGGCCCAGAGACGCTCAGCACGCGCCCCGCTGCAGTGAGTGCCTCAACAGGGTTCGAACCTGTTGGGTAATGTCCGCGTTGTTCCGGGTGGAGAGACGACGGGCGTGATCGCATCCCCGGGCCAGGTCTTCAGGCTCCTGCGTCGGCGAGTGTCTTCAGGCTCTTTCGGCCGATCTTGCCCAACCTGTTCATGGGAAGCTGATCGAGGACATGAACCTCAGCAGGCACGTACATACGGCTGAGTTGCTCCGTAACCCACGACTGAAGGTCATCAGCCCGGATGTCCCCCTCGCCGGTAGTGGAGAC
This sequence comes from Streptomyces incanus, assembly GCF_042656345.1. NCBI lineage: Bacteria > Bacillati > Actinomycetota > Actinomycetes > Kitasatosporales > Streptomycetaceae > Streptomyces > Streptomyces incanus. Next base: position 5,096 of record NZ_JBHSPC010000137.1, on the reverse strand, counting down.
GAACGCGACAGGCACCTCACCCAAGTCGGCGCTGCACCGGGTCGGGAAGAAGGTCCTCGGGGTCGGGGTGCTGTGGGCGCACGACGGCTCCGGGCGGGGTAAGGGCAAGCTCGGGTTCGGCAACACCTGGGTCATCTGTGCGGTCGTGGTCCGCCTGCCGTTCCTGACCAAGCCGATCGCGCTGCCGGTGGCCGCCCGGCTGTGGCGGGGCAAGGACACCGCCTCCCGCACCGACCTGGCCCTGGAGATGGTCCACGACCTGGCCGCACTCTTCCCCAACCGCACCCTCCACGTCACCGGCGACGCCGCCTACCACTCCGGCAAGGTCGCCGACCTGCCCGGAACCGTCACCTTCACCACCCGGCTGTCACGCAACGCCGCCCTGTGCGAGCCCATCCCGCCCCGGACGAACAAGCGCGGCCGGCCTCGCAAGAAGGGCGCCGCACTCGGCTCGCTGACCACCATCACCAAGGCGGCGAACTGGCGTCTGACCGTCGTGGAACGCTACGGACGCACCGAGTTCGTGTGGATCACCGAGCTGGAGTGCCTGTGGTAGGGCGCCTTCAAGGACCTCCCCGTGCGCCTCGTGCCGGTCCGCGACCTGGACTCGACCAACCCGTACGACCTCGCGCTGGTCGGCACCGACCACATCAGCACCACTGACGACCTGGTCGAACGGTACGGCGCCCGCTGGCCGATCAAGTCGGTCTTCGAGCACATGCGCGGTGACCTCGGTGTCGGTCAGGCCCGCAATCGCCCCCGACGCGCGGTCGAGCGCACCGTACCCTTCGGCCTCGCCGTCTACACCATCGTCGTGCTCTGGTGCACCGCCCACGGACACCACCCCGCCTACATCATCGCTCGACTTTGCGGCACATCGTGATCATGCAAGTCAACGCCTTGCGCGATCCGACACGGCGAGTCGGCGTCAAGGTAAGATTCGTACCTGAATACCCAGACTTGCACCCTGCGTGATGAGTCGATAACGGCTCATGATCGCGATTCGCCGCAAAGTCGAGAGCACCGACCGCCGGACACACCAGCCGTGGTACACGACCAAGACGACCCCGGCGTTCAGCGACATGGTCGTCAAGCTCCACCGGACGATCATCACCGCCCGCCATATTCGCAACCTCGCAGGTCAACCCAGCCGCGAGGAAATCGCGGCGGTCATCCACGCCTGGGAAACCGCAGCGGCACAGAGCACCCCGCACCAAGATCACGACCCGCTGCAAAGTCGAGCAGACGGCCGACAACGGCACCCGTCTCATTTACGACTCTGCCGACGGCGCCCTGTCCGTCCATCAAGACGGACACTCCGTGGCCGCTGCCTGTGGCGTCTCCCCGAGGTTCTCGCCCTACTGCGGCACATCGCGGCTCAGGATGGATGGAAGACACTGCTCAGTTGCCGTGCCACCACCTCACCGAGGCGGATTGCGATGATTCAGATGCGTCAGTTCACCGCGTGGTTGCGCCGCCGGGATCCGGGCCTCGCCGCCATGCGGAGGGCGGCCAGGACCGCGGTGGTGATGCCGTCCCTCTTCGCGCTGTGCACCCAGGTCTTCCACGCGCCGGTCATGGGCACCTTCGCCGCGTTCGGCGCGTTCGCGATGCTCTTGCTGGTCGAATACACCGGCCCCGTGGTGCAGCGGCTGCGCGCGCATGCGGCGCTCGGCACGGCCTGGCTGGTGCTGGTCTCACTGGGCACCCTCGCGTCGCGGTCGGTCTGGATCGCGACTGCTGCAACGCTGGTGGTGGGCTTCGTCGTGCTCTTCTCGGGCGTGGTCAGCTCGGTCCTGGCCGGCGCCACGACGTCGCTGCTGTTGGCGTTCATCCTGCCGGTATCTTCGCCCGCTTCCCTGGCCCAGCTGCCCGACCGGCTGATCGGCGTGGTGCTGGCGGCCGGGACGTCCGTGATCGCGGTCTGGCTGTTGTGGGCGAGGGCGCAGGCCGATCCGCTCAGCGCGCCGGCGGCTCGGGTCTGCCGAGCTGCGGCGGTGCAGTTGCGCACCGATGCGGACTACTTCACGGGCCGTGCCGCAGGCCCCGCCTTCGGAGAGTGCCGTGCCTGCGCCCAGGAGACCAGGTCGAGCACACAGAAGCTGCGGCAGGCGTTCACCGCCACCCCCTACCGGCCCACCAGCCTGTCCACCGGGTCCCGGGCACTGGCCCGCCTGATCGACGAGCTGACCTGGCTGAGCGCGATCCTCGCGGAGGCCGCCCCCGCCGTCGAGGACGGTTCGACGGGCACCCGGCAGTCCTCAGTGGTGCGCAGGGCCGCTGCCGCCGTACTGGAACTGGCGGCGGAAATGCTCGATGATCCGCGCATCACGCCGGACCGCCTGCGCGCCGGGGTGGAGGAGCTCCGTCATGCATTGACCGCGCTGGAGGACGGGGCAGTCAACCGGCTGCCGATGCCGGACGGCGGCTCCGGTGGCAGGCGTGGCCTCGACACCTTGGTCGACAGCCTCGACGTTACCTTCCGGGCTCAGGAGGTGGCCTTCGTCGTCCTGCAGATCGCCCGGAACGTCGACATCGCCCGGACCGCCGATCACCGCAGCTGGCCGGACCGCCTGCTCGGCCGCGAGCCCGGATCCCCGACCAGTCGCCTGACCAGCGCCACGGAACGCGCCGCCGCACATGTCGAGCCGCACTCCATATGGCTGCACAACAGCATCCGCGGCGCCATCGGCCTGGGCATCGGCATCGCACTGGCCGACGTGACCGGCGTCCAGCACGGCTTCTGGATCACGCTGGGCATCCTGTCGGTGCTGCGTTCCAACGCTCTCAGCACCGGGCAGAACGTCTTCCGCGCCCTCGGCGGCACCCTGGTCGGCTCGATCCTGGGCGCCGGTCTGCTCCAGCTCATCGGACACAACACGACCGTGCTGTGGATCCTGCTGCCCGTCGCAGTGATGGCCGCGGGCGTCGTCCCGGCCGCGATCTCGTTCGCCGCCGGGCAGGCGGCCTTCACGCTTACCCTGGTCATCCTGTTCGACATCGCCCAGCCAGCGGACCTGTCGGTCATCCTGTTCCGTATCGAGGACATCGCGCTCGGCTGTGCGGTGAGCCTGGTCGTCGGCCTACTCTTCTGGCCGCGCGGCGCGTCCGCCGCCCTCGCCAGGGTGTTGGCGGAGGCGTATGTCGACAGCGCGCGCTATGTGCTCGGGGCAGTGGGCTATGCGGTGTCCTGCTGTACTTTCAGGCCCGAAACCATCGAGCGCCCGCAGGAGGGCCGCCGGGCGGCGGCCGCGGCGCGCCGACTGGACGACGCCTTCAGGACCTATCTGGCCGAGCGCGGAGCAAAGGACGTCTCGTTGTGCGAGACGACGACTCTGATCACCGGTGTCGTAGGGCTCCGTCTGGCCGCCGACGCGGTCCTGGAGCTGTGGCGGCGGGCCCCGAGCGGCCGACCGCTCGAGGACCGCGCCGCCGCGCAGAGGGAGCTGCTGGTCATGGCGGAACGGGTCTTCCGGTGGTACGAGACCCTGGCCGAGGGGCTGGAGAGCGAAGGGCCGGTGCCGGAGCCTCTGGAGTCCGACCGGGAGCACAACGCCCGGCTGGTCGAGGCGGTCCGCCGGGACCTGCGTGATGCGGACGGGCGGGCGGCGGGGACCGGCATCCGCATCATCTGGACCGGCGACCATCTGGAAGCAGTGCGGCGGCTCCAGTCGCCCATCGCGGCGGCAGCCGGTCACGCCGACACGCGCGTTGCCGCGATTGGATCAGTTTGACTCCACAGGTGCCGACCACCCACTCAGTCGCGCTTGGCCAGAGCCTGCGGCTCGGCGAACACCAACTCGCCATTGGAGCGCGACGTGCGCACCGGGCCGAAGGCCAAGCGCAAGTGGCTGACCGCCTCCCTGGTCCACCCGCCCGAGCCGAGGGCACACCCTCTGGGGGAGTGATCGCTGACGCCTTCGAGCAGGCCGAAGATCAGGCCGAAGCCCGCGACCCCGCCCACCGGCGCGACTGGGTCGTCCTCGTCGACGGCGCCCGCCACCAGCTCGACCTCCTTCACAGCGAGGCCGCCCGGCGCGGCATCGACGTGCACGTCCTGCTCGACTTCGTGCACGTCACCGAGTACGCCTGGGGTGCGGCCCACTCCTTCCACCAGTCCGGCGAAGCGGCCGCCGAAGCCTGGGTCGCCGGTCACCTCACCACCATCCTGCACGGCCAGGCCGCCCGCGCCGCCGCCGAGATGGCCGCCCAGACCGACCGCGAACACTTATCCGCCAGGAAACGTGAGGGCGTCGACGCCTGCGTCCGCTACCTCACCGGCCACCTCGGCCAGCTGAACTACGACACCGCACTGGAGAAGGGCTGGCCGATCGCCACGGGGGCCATCGAAGGGGCCTGCCGCCACCTGGTCGGCGACCGCCTCGACATCACCGGCGCCCTCTGGAGACTTCCCGGCACAGAAGCCGTCCTCAAACTCCGCGCCCCGACCGACAACGGCGACTTCGACGCCTACTGGCGCTTCCACCTCGACCGGGAACACGAACGCCTCTACCCAGCCCCCGAACAGGAGGAACTCGACCTCACCGCTTGATCAGGATCTTCCCCGAGAGGAAACCGCACCCGTGCTGGAATACCACTCCGACCGGCTTGGTGCTCTTCTTCTGCGCCTGGGTGTCGTCGATCACCAACGACGCGTCCCGGTCGCCGAGGTCCTGAACCACGTAGTCGCGGACCGCGTCGCGCAGCAGGTCGGCGTCCCAGACCGAGCCGTTCAGCAGCCACTGCATCCGGTCCGGGGTCACGTGTCCGGCCCGCTCCGACAGCGTCCAGCCGTTCTTCTTCGGCAGCTCCGCCAGCAGCCCCTCGACGTACTGCGCGAACACCACCCGTGGCTCAGGGCGGTTGAACAACCTCCCCAACGAACCCTTCAACGCCGTCAGTTCCGCGTCCCACCCGGCTATCTGCTCAGCCGCCACACCCGTCATCATGTTCGGTCAACGAGGATGGCGGGACACGGTTACAAGATCTCCGGCTGTAGCACCAGGGGCCGCGACCTGCAGAAAGCAAGATGAAACGGGCGGTGTCAATTCGTTGAAGCAACACCTTCGGTCAGGGCTCGCTGGAAGGCTTCCTGT
>NZ_JBHSPC010000136.1:0-26200 GCF_042656345.1 Streptomyces incanus | reverse complement strand
GTGGGCGAACTCCCCTACCTGCTGACCCTGGCGGGGCACGGCTTCTACTGGTTCCGGCTCACCCGGGCCGCGGCCCGTACCCGCGTCGGCGGGCGACTGTGACCGTGCGCCGACGAGAGGAGGCGTCACCATGACGAAGACCGCATTCCTGCGCCCGCGAAGCGCGGCCGCCGAACCCATGGAGTCGTTCGCCGGACTGCTGCGCGAGTGGCTGCCGGAGCAGCGCTGGTTCGCCGGCAAGGACCGGCCCGTCACCGACCTCCATGTGCTGTCGATGACGGAGCTGTTCCCCGGCTGTCTGCATCTGCTGGTCCACGCCGGCCACGGCGGCGTGCCCTCTCCCGGGCACACTCCCTGGGCCGGGGACTGCTACCAGCTCCTCCTCGGCGTACGGGAGCACCCGTCGGCGCGACTGGGCCGGGCGGTCATCGGCAGGGTGCAGGACGGGCCGCTGGCCGGGCGCACGGTCTACGACGCGCTCCACGACCCGCGGTCGGCGCAGCTGCTGCTGGAACGGCTGCGGCACCCCGGCGTGGTGGGCCCGCTGCGGTTCGAGGGCGACGCGGGCCGGCGGGTGCCGACCGGGCTGGTGCCGCGGCTGCTGGACGCCGAGCAGTCCAACTCCTCGCTGGTGTACGGCGACGAGTTCATCCTGAAGGTCTTCCGGCGGATCCAGCCCGGGGTCAACCCGGATCTGGAGGTGCCGGGCGCGCTGGCACGGCAGGGCTGCCACCGGGTGCCCGCCCCGGTGGCCTGGCTGCGCACCACGCATCCGTTCAAGGCGACGCTCGGCGTCCTCCAGCCGTTCCTGCGCAATGCCTCCGACGGCTGGACGCTGGCCCTGGAGGCGCTGGCCGCCGGTGACGACTTCACCGCGCAGTCGCACGCCCTCGGCCGGGCCACCGCGGACGTGCATCTGGCGCTCGGCGCGGCCTTCCCCGTCGGCGGCCCCGGGGAGAACCGACTGACGGCGGAGGGGATGACCGAGCGTCTGACGGCCGCCGCGCACTCCCTACCCGTGCTCCAGCCGTTCGTGTCCGGGCTGAAGACGGCGTTCGCCGCGCTCGCGACCTGCGATCCAGGGCCGCCCGCCCAGCGCATCCACGGCGACCTGCACCTCGGGCAGGTGCTGCGGGCCGGACGCGACTGGTTCGTCATCGACTTCGAGGGCGAGCCGTCCCGGCCTCTCTCCGAACGGCGCAGCGCCCACTCCCCCCTCCGGGACATCGCCGGGATGCTGCGCTCGTTCGACTACGCCGCCCGCCAGCGCCGCCCCTGGCGCCCGGAGTGGGCGCGCCGCTGTCGCGAGGCCTACTGCGCGGGCTACGCGGCCCGCGCCGGCTGGGACCCGCGCAAGAAGCACGGCCTGCTCCGTGCCTATGAGACGGACCGGGCCGTGTACGAGGTGCTGTACGAGGCCCGGCACCGACCCGACTGGCTGCCCGTACCCATGGCGGCGATCGAGCGCCTCGCCGTGAGAGGAGACTGAACCGTGGCCCTGCACGACACCCCGCTTCCCGAGTCGGCCGGGTCCGTCCCGTCCGCCCCGAAGACGGACGGGACCGCACCTGCCCTCGACCCCGTCGACCGGGGGCGCCTGCTGGCGGGCGCCCACCACGATCCGCACGCGCTGCTCGGCGCCCACCCGGTGCCGGGCGGCATCGCCTTCCGGGCGCTGCGGCCGTTCGCGCGCACGGTGAGTGTGGTCACCGGCGGCGAGCGCGCCCCGCTCGTCTCGGAGGGCGACGGCCTCTTCTCCGGGGTGCTGCCGCTGGACGCGGTCCCCGCGTACACGCTGGTGGTGGCGTACGGCGACGAGGACGCCGCCGAGGTGCACGATCCGTACCGGATGCTGCCCTCGCTCGGCGAACTGGATCTGCATCTGATCGGCGAGGGGCGCCACGAGGAGCTGTGGACGGCGCTCGGCGCGCATCCCATGACCCACCAGGGAGTGACCGGCACCCGCTTCACCGTGTGGGCTCCGAACGCTCAGGGTGTCCGGGTCGCGGGCGACTTCTCCTGCTGGGACGGCACGGCGTTCCCGATGCGCTCGCTCGGCTCGTCCGGCGTATGGGAGTTGTTCCTGCCGGGGATCGGCGAGGGCGCCCGCTACAAGTTCGAGGTGCACTCCCGGTACGGCGGACGGACCCTCAAGGCCGACCCGATGGCGCGTCGCGCGGAGGAACCGCCGAACACCGCGTCGATCGTGACGGCCTCGCACTACACGTGGGACGACGCCGCGTGGATGAAGCGCCGCGCTCGAGTGCCCGTGCACGAGGCGCCGTTCTCGGTGTACGAGGTCCATCTGCCTTCCTGGCGACCGGGCCTGACGTATCGCGAGCTTGCCGAGGTGCTGCCGGCCTACGTCAAGGACCTCGGCTTCACCCATGTCGAGCTGATGCCGGTCGCCGAGCATCCCTACGGCCCGTCCTGGGGCTACCAGGTCACCGGTTTCTACGCGCCCACGGCCCGCCTCGGCACCCCGGACGACTTCAAGTACCTGGTCGACGCCCTGCACCGGGCCGGGATCGGGGTGCTGATGGACTGGGTGCCGGCCCACTTCCCGAAGGACGACTGGGCGCTGGCCCGGTTCGACGGGGACCCGCTGTACGAGCCGGGGGACGCCCGGCGGGCGGAGCACCCGGACTGGGGGACGTACACGTTCGACTTCGCCCGGACCGAGGTACGCAACTTCCTGGTCGCCAACGCCGTGTACTGGTGCCAGGAGTTCCACATCGACGGGCTGCGCGTGGACGCCGTCGCCTCGATGCTCTACCTGGACTACTCGCGGGACTCCGGCCAGTGGGAGCCCAATGTGCACGGCGGCCGGGAGGACCTGGCGGCGGTGGCGTTCCTGCAGGAGATGAACGCGACCGTGTACCGGAGGTGCCCGGGAGTGGTGACGATCGCGGAGGAGTCGACCGCGTGGGACGGGGTGACCCGGCCCACCGACACCGGCGGCCTGGGGTTCGGCCTGAAGTGGAACATGGGCTGGATGCACGACTCGCTGCAGTACATGAGCCACGAGCCGGTCCACCGCGCGTACCACCACCACGAGATGACGTTCTCGATGGTGTACGCCTACAGCGAGAACTACGTGCTGCCGATCTCCCACGACGAGGTCGTGCACGGCAAGCAGGCCCTCGTGTCGAAGATGCCCGGAGACTGGTGGCAGCGGCGGGCGAACACCCGGGCCTATCTCGGCTTCATGTGGGCCCATCCCGGCAAGCAACTGCTTTTCATGGGGCAGGAGTTCGCGCAGGGCGCCGAGTGGTCCCAGGAGCACGGCCCGGAGTGGTGGCTGCTGGACGACGCGTACCACTCCGCGGGCGACCACCGCGGCGTACAGGACCTGGTGCGCGACCTCAACGCCCGCTACCGGGCGACGGACGCCCTGTGGCAGCGGGACACCGATCCGGCCGGGTTCCGCTGGGTGTCGGTGGACGCGGCCGAGGACAACGTGCTCGCGTTCCTGCGGTACGACGCCGGGGGCCGGCCGCTGCTCTCGGTGTCGAACTTCTCCCCCGTCGTCCGGCACGACCACCGGCTCGGGGTACCCGACGACGTGGTCGCCTGGCGGGAGGTCCTCAACACGGACGCGGCCCGCTACGGCGGCGGCGGCGTCGTCACCAACCCCGACCCGGTCAAGCCCGAGGACGGCAGCGTCGGCATCACCCTCCCGCCCCTCGCGACGGTGTGGCTGGTGCCGCACGACCTGTGAGCCCGGCGGTCCTCCCGCGCACGCCCCCTGCACCCGCGTCCGGACGGCGACCGGCGCGGGTACGGCGCGTACCGGCGGAATGCCGGGGTGGAGGGCGCGGGCGGGGAATACGGAGCGGAATGTACGGGCAGGCTCGGGCCACCAAGGCGACATGATCATCAGTGTGGCCACAGTTCCGGCGATCCGGCCCCGGAACGCTCGGGCTCGGCTACATTCAGGCACCGCCGATGACTCCGCTCGTCGGCCGAGTCACAGCCCGTACATGTCAGGAGCAGTGCATGCGCGACCTCGCTCTCGCTCCCCAGGCCGCCTCACCCCTGACGGGCGGCCTCGCGGACAGCCTCTTCGAGACGGCGGCCGAGAGTCCGAATCTGCCGATGCTCGCCCGCCGCGCCGACCCGGCCTCCGCGTCCTGGGAGGAGGTCACCGCGCTGGAGTTCCGCGACCAGGTCGTCGACCTGGCCAAGGGGCTGGTCGCCTCCGGGCTGTCCCCGGGCAACCGTGTGGCGATCATGGCGCGGACCCGTTACGAGTGGACGGTCCTGTGCTACGCGCTGTGGACCGTGGGCGCCGAGGTCGTCCCCATCTATCCGACCTCGTCGCGGGAGCAGGTGGAGTGGATTCTCAGGGACTCCGGATGCGTGGCCGTGGTGGTCGAGGACGAGCAGGGTGTGATGACCGTCGGGTCCGTGTGCGCCGCGCTGCCGCGCCTGCGGCATGTCTGGCAGCTGGACTCGGGTGCGCTGGACCAGCTGGTGGCGCGCGGCGAGTACATACCGCCGGCCACGGTCGACTCGCTGCGCCGGATCGTGCTGCCGGACTCCACGGCCGTGATCGCCTACACGTCCGGCACCTCGGGACAGGCGATGGGCTGCGCGCTGAGCCACCGCAACCTGGCCGCCCCCTGCGACACCCTGTTGGAGGGCTGGTCCCGGACGGTGGCGGAGCCGGGCGAGCAGGGCGTGGTCCTCGCCTTCCTGCCGTTCTCCCATGTGTACGGGCTGATGATCCAGGGGCTGTGTGTACGGGGCGGCCTGCTGATGGGGCACGAGCCCGATCTCGGCTCGGAGGCCCTGTCCTCGGCCCTGCGCACCCTGAGGCCCACCTATCTGTACGCGGTCCCCTCGCTGCTGGAGAAGATCTACAAGAACTTTCTGCGCGCCTCGCAGCAGGCGGGCCGCGGGGCCCTGTTCGAGCGGGCCGCCGACACGGCCCGTGACTTCGCCGCCGCCGTGGAGCGGCAGCGGCTGGGCCGGGGCCCGGGGCCCGGCTTCGACCTGCGGCTGCAGCACGCCCTGTACGAGCGGACGGTGTACCGCAGGCTGCGGGCCGCGCTGGGCGGCCGGGTGCGCAGGGCCACCTCGGGCGGCTCGACACTCAGCCGCGATCTGTCCCTCTTCTACGAGGGCATCGGCATCTACGTCCACGACGGCTACGGGCTCACCGAGACCGGCGGCGGAGTGACGATGCAGCCGCTCGGCCGGGAGAAGTCCGGCACCGTCGGACGGGCGCTGCCGGGCAACGAGATCCGGGTCGCCGACGACGGGGAGATCCTGGTGCGCGGGCCGTCGGTGTTCCAGGGCTATGCGGGCGACGAGGCCGCCACCCTGACCGCACTGGCCGGTGGCTGGCTGGCCACGGGGGACATCGGCCGGTTGGACCCGGAGGGCTATCTGACGATCACCGGCCGCAAGAAGGACATCATCATCACCAGCAGCGGCAAAAGTGTCGCGCCTGCGGCCCTGGAACAGCGCCTGCGGATGCACCCACTCGTCCACCAGGCCGTCGTGGTGGGCGACGACCGGCCCTGTGTGGGGGCTCTGATCACGCTGGACCCGGAGTTTCTCACGCACTGGCGCGGGGCGCTTTCGCTGCCGGGCGACGCGCCCACGCGCGAGGCCCGGGAGGAGAACGCGTTGCGTGAGGAGATCGCGAGGGCGGTCGCCGCGGCGAACAGCAGCGTGTCGCGTTCGGAGTCGATCCGGGTGTTCCGGGTGCTGCCGGAGCCGTTCGACGTGACCAACGGGCTGCTGACGCCGTCGATGAAACTGCGCCGGGACGAGATCGTGCAGCGCTACGCCCTGGAGATCGACGCGATGTACCACTCCCGTTCGCGTCCGGAGCGGGATCTTGTGCCGGAGGAGCCGTCGGTCTGGGACGACTCGGACAACGTCTTCCGCTGACCGCCGGGGGTGACGTGCCCGTCACCCCCGGCTCACTCGGATACGGGCGCGTAGGGTCCGGCGACCCGGGAACCCACAGACCAGGAGAACGAAGGAACGCACGGTACATGAACGACTGGCCCGTGGTAGCCGGGGCAGGGAAGGCGACATGGCATCCGAGCCGCACAGGGACAGGTCACTGGCCGCAGAGGAGATCACGGAACGCGTCGTCGGCTTCCCCGGGGAGCTGCACGATGTCACCGACGCACGCCTGGTGGCGGAGGAGTTTCTCCTCGACCTGGCCCGCGTCTCCCCGCCGACGGCCCCGGAGCACTGGGACGACATCCTCCTGGTGGTCACGGAACTCGCCGCCAACGCGGTCCAGTACGCGCCGGGACCGTTCCGGATGCGGCTGCGCAGGACGTTCGACGGGGTGCACGTGGTGATGCACGACACGAGCACCACCGAGCCCGCGCCCCGGCCCTTCAGGCCGAGCCGCGGCGGGGGCGGGATCGGCTGGCATCTGATCCACACACTGTGCGATCAGGTCAGCGTGGTCGGCACCGCCGACGGCAAGGACATCCATGTGTTCCTGCCCTGGTGACAGCCGTCTGCCCCGGTGATGCCCGCGCCGGGCTCCGTACGGTGCCGGTCGGCGCCCGGTACGGGGATCACCGGGCGACGGTCATCCGGCCGGGGTGCCGGGAGCGTGCCCGGGCGGGGGCCCGGGCCGTGTCAGCGCCCAGTAGTAGTCGCCGACCGTCGTGAGGTAGCCCGGGTCCATGGTCTCGCTGTCGGTCCTGAATCGGGGCGCGGCCTTCACCTCGGACCTGGTACAGGACACGGTGATCTTCCGCTCGCCGGTGTCGACGGCGGCAACGACGCCGACAGGTACGAGGAGACTCCGGCCGAACACCCAGACGCCCGTGTCGACGACCAGGTGCCGCATGGCGTGATGGTCGGCCTGCCGGTCCACATGGCCGATGGTGCTGCCGTCGCTCGCGACGACGGTGTATCCCGTGAGGTCCGGATCCTGCCCCTGGGCGGGACCCAGCTCCGGCGCGTATGACCAGATGCTGTCCGTGGGCACGCTGCTCCTTGCCTCCCCTGCTGGTGGTGATCCCGGAGCGGGCGGGACCCGCTCTCCGGTCCCATCCGTCTCCACAGCAGCCAACTACCCGCCTGGAGCGGGCGCATTCGGCTGGCGAAGGCACAAAACCTGCACAGGTCCAGGCCTGTTCCGAAAGCCTCGTCCACCGGACCTGCTCGCACGGACCGGCATGACGTGGCGCTCCCGGGGTAGGCGGCTGCCCGTGCGGCCGGACCCGGCCGTCGGCTCGATGTGGGAGGTATGTGTGTCCATGGCCCTGAACCCGCTGTCCGTGGAGGTGACCGTGATCCGGGAGGATGTCGCCCTGTTCACGGTGCAGGGCGACCTGGACGCCGACACCGCGACCGAGTTCCAGCATCACCTGGCCAACCAGCTCCATCACGGGCGCCGGCACTTCCTGCTGGACCTGGCGGCGGTCCCCTTCATGGACTCGTCCGGAATGAACATCGTCCTGCGCGTCTACCAGGAAGCCCGGGAACTGCCGGGCAGCGTGCACATCATTTCCCCCGCGCCCGCGGTGCGCCGCATCCTGGACCTGACCGGCGTGAGCATCACGGTCCCGGTGTCCCAGAACGCCGAGGAGGCACTGGAGCGGGTGGACGGCACGCCCGGCGCATCACCGCGGCCGGAACCGGGACGACCGAAGTCCTGAGCCGAGTGTCCGCGGAGGTCCGGCGCACCATCGCGTCGGACCTCCGCGGCTCCCGCGCGAGCGGCGGTGCCCGGCGCGCGGGAGCCGCCGTCTGCGGGATCCCTACTCCGGCACGGGATGCCGCACGGGTCCGGAGCGTCGTTAGAGTGGTCGTCCGGCCAGGTCCCGACACCCTTTCGTGACCCGGCGCGGTATCGGTGCGGAAACGACGAGGAGGAGACACAGGTGCCTGAGCACGAAGCGGGCGGACCGCTGGGAACGCCGACGCTCGAGGTCAGGGACTTCCTGCGGCGCAGGCGTGAGCAGATCGCGCAGCGGTGGGCGGACGAACCCCTGTTCCGTACGGTGTTCACCCTCTCGCGCGACGAAGCGGTCGAGGCCGGCAAGGCGATTGTCGACGCCCTGGTCCAAGTCGCCGATGCGCAGCGGGTCGAGGACTCGGACGCCGCCGGATTCACCGGTGTGCGGGAGCAGTTGGCGCGGATGAGCGCGTCCCGCTCCCGGGCGGGGCTGTCCACCACACAGGTGTCGAACGAGCTGGCCGCCCTGTGTCCGCCGGTCGACAAGCTCCTCGCCGCCGAACTGGAGGAGCTGTCGACCGAGGAGCTGCGGGCCTGCACGAGCACGCTGAGCACACTCATGGGCACCCTGCGCGTGGTGGCCATGCAGACGGCGCTGAGCGAGGGACAGGCGCTCATCGACCGGCAGCGTCTGCAGCTGCTGGAGGTGGCGACGCCGGTCATCAGGCTGTGGGACGGGATCGTCGCGGTCCCGCTGATCGGGACACTCGACAGCGCCCGCAGCCAGGTCGTGATGGAGACGCTGCTGAACGCGGTGGTCGACCAGCACGCGCGGTTCGCGATCCTCGACATCACCGGGGTGCCGACGGTCGACTCGTTGGTGGCGCAGCACCTGATGAAGACGGTCGCGGCGGCCCGGCTGATGGGCGCGGAGTGCGTCGTCTCCGGTATCCGCCCGGCGATCGCGCAGACCATGGTCCACCTGGGCCTCGACCTCGGCTCCGTACTCACCCGGGCGAGCCTCGCCGACGCACTGGGCTACTGCCTGCACGAGCTGGGAGTCGCCGTCTCGAGTCCCGCGGCCGGCAGTGCGGTCCGCCGGTGAGCGAGGCTCACTCCCGCCCCGAAGCGGGACAAGTACCGGTGCTGAGGCTTGGCGACATTCTGTTGGTGACCCTCCAGGGCGACCTGCACGACAGTACGGCTCAGCGGCTCCAGCAGGACCTGTCGGAGACCATTGTGAGCGCCGGGGTCACGGGGGTGGTGATCGACATCTCCGGCGTGGAGATCGTCGACTCCTTTCTCGGGCGGGTGCTCGCCGAGATCGCGGCGCAGGCGTCGCTGCTCGCCGCGCGGACCGTGGTGGCCGGGATGCGACCCGCGGTCGCCATCACGCTGGTGGAGCTGGGACTGACGCTGCCGGGGCTGCGTACCGCGCTCGACGCCCAGGCGGCGATGGCCCTGCTCGAGCAGCCCGTCGTGCTGACGCGCGCGGACGGTATGCGCCGGGAGCGTGCGTGATGCCCACCGCCTCGGAGATCGAGGCCTGCCTGCCCATCCGTTCGGACATGGACCTGGTGTGGGTGCGCCAGCATGTGCGGCAGGCAGCCGCCCTGCTCGGCTTCGGCCTGGTGGACCAGACGAAGCTGGTCACCGCGGCCAGCGAGCTGGCACGCAACACCCTGGTGCACGGCGGGGGCGGACAGATGGACGCCGCCACGGTGACCGCCGGGTTCGGCCAGGGGCTGCGGCTGACGTTCAGTGACACCGGGCCGGGCATTCCCGACCTCGACCGCGCGCTCAGTGACGGCTTCACCTCCGGCGACGGGCTGGGGATGGGCCTGGGCGGTGCCCGGCGCCTTGTGCACGAGTTCGAGGTCGAGAGTGCGACAGGGTCGGGAACCACGGTGCGGGTGACCTCGTGGGTGAACCGGCCGCCCCGAGCGCGGGAGGCGGTCTGATGCCCCGCGTCTGGGACGTGCCGGTGCGGGACTCCACCCGCGTACGGGACGTCCGCGTCGCCGCCGAGGACGCGGCGGCCCTGGCCGGTCTCGACGAGCGGGGCACCGCGGCCGTGTCCCTGGTGGCCACGGAGCTCGCCACCAATCTCCTCAAGCACGCGCGGGACGGTGAGGTGCTCGTCGACGTGGTGGAGCCTCCGGTGCTGCGCGAGGGCGGGCAGGCGCGGGTCGTGCAGATCGCGGCGATCGACCACGGGCCCGGGATCGCCGATGTGGCCGGGGCGCTGCGGGACGGGTTCAGCACGACCCGCTCGCTGGGCGCGGGCCTCGGCACCTGCCGGCGGCTCTCGGACGACTTCGGCCTGCACAGCGTCCTCGGCCGGGGCACGGTGGCGGTGGCCCGCGTGGGGCACGGCACTTCCCCGGCGCCCGGCGGGGACAGTCGGGACGGCGGCCCGCGGGTGCCGGTGATCCGTGCCGGCGGGGTCAATGTCCCCTATGCAGGGGCCGATCACTCGGGGGACGCCTGGACCTGGGTCAGGTCCGGTGACCGGCACACCCTGATGCTGGCCGACGGGCTGGGCCACGGCCCCGAGGCGGCCCGCGCCTCGACCGCCGCGGTGGAAGCGGTGTGCGGCCGGCCTCATCTCGGTCCTGCCGAGATGCTGCGCCTGCTGCATGTGGAGCTGGGCGCCACCCGGGGCGCGGCCGTCGCGGTGGCCCAGCTGGACGCCCGGTCCGGGCGGCTGTGGTTCGCCGGGATCGGCAACATCGGGGCCCGGATGAGGGAGGGCGACCGGTGGCGGGCCCTGCTCTCCAGGCCCGGCATCGTCGGGGTCCACCGGCCCGGCACCGTGCGCGAGGACGAGTTCGCGTGGTCCGCCGACAGCATACTGTTCCTTCACACCGACGGGCTCCCCAGCCGCTGGACCCCTCCGTCGGACCCGGGTACGGCGGCGGCCGACCCGGCCGTGACGGCCGCCGTGGCGATCCGTGACGCGGGAAGCGCCGCCCGCCCCGTGCGGGACGACACCGCGGTGGCCGTCATGACCTCCTCACCACCGGACCATCCATGACGAACACATGGCAGATCGATGGCGTGACCGATGCGGCTGCCGCGCGTGCGGCTGCCGCGCGGCTCGCCGCCCGTCACGGGGTCCCGGCCGTCGAGCGGGCCCGGTGGGCCGCGGCGCTCGGCGCCCGGCTGCGGCAATGCCTCGCCGAGGGCGGCACCTGGCGGCTCACCCTCGGAGTGCGTGGCACGGACCGTGGAGAGGGTGAGCTGCACGCCGTACTGGCGCCCCCACCGGACGCGTCCGCTGCCGGAGAGGGAACACGGTGGGAGACGACGGTCCCGTTGCCCGTGGCGGACCGGCCGGGCGGCGACAGCGACAGCGACAGCGACAGCGACAGCGACAGCGACAGCGACATGGTGCCCGGGGACGATCCGGCAGTCCTGTCCCAGGCTCTGATGAGCACCGACGAGGACACCGCCCAGGTGCTCGACCTGCTCGCCGAGCAGGAGGCGCTGGTCGCCTTCCACCGGGAGGAGCTGCACCAGACCAACCAGGGCGTCCTGGCCCTGCACGCCGAGCTCGACGCGGCGGGCCGCGCCCAGCAGGAGGCTTTCGCCGCCGAGCGCCGGGCCCGCAACGAGGCGGAGAACGCCCGCCGCAGGCTGACCTTCCTGGCGGACGCCAGCGCCGTGCTGAACACCTCGCTGAACCACGGCGAGATCATGCGCCGACTGCCCGAACTGCTGGTGCCGCGGTACGCGTCCCACGTCAACGTATGGCTGTTCGACGAGGAGGACGATCCGCACCGCCCTCTGCCCCGTCCGGCCGCGACGGTGCGCGCGGCCCGCACCGGACGGCCGCAGTACGCCGCCGGCCATCCCGGCGGGCTGCGCGGCGTGGACGACCAGCCGCCCTCCGTACTCCACCCCGACCGGCCCCTGCTGTGCGTCCCGCTGTTGACGCACCGGGCGCCGCTGGGCGTGCTCACGCTCTCGCCGCCCGGTGAGCGCTGGGATCCGGACGACGCGGTGATGCTGCTCGAGCTCACCCGCAGGGCCGGTATCGCCATCGACAACGCCCGCCGCTTCGAGCACAACCGGGACATCGCCGAGACGTTGCAGCGCGCCCTGCTCACCGAACTGCCCACGACGCCGGGGCTGAGTCTGGCCGCACGGTATCTTCCGGCCACCCACGGCATGAACATCGGCGGCGACTGGTACGACGCCTTCCACCGGCCGGACGGGAGTCTGATCACGGTCATCGGCGACGTGACCGGGCACGGGCTGCACGCGGCGGTCATGATGAGCCAGTTGCGCACCGCGCTGCGCGCCTACGCCGTCGACGACGGCAGCCCCGGCGGGCTGCTGACCCGGCTGCACAAGTTCCTGCACCAGCTCCAGCCGAATCTGTACGCCACAGCGGTCATCGCCCGGTTCCACCCGGACGAGTCCACGCTGACGTGGGCCGCCGCGGGGCATCCACCGCCGGTGCTGCGGCTGCCCGACGGGCGGGTGCGCACCCTGGACGCCAAGCCGGGCGCGATGCTCGGCATCCCGCTGGAACAGGAGATCGCCGATCACACCGAGCAGGTGGCACCCGGCTCGACGCTGACGCTCTACACGGACGGACTGGTCGAACGACGTGCCGAGGGCATCGATCCGGGCATCGAACGGCTCTCGGCCGCGCTCGGCTCGTTCGGCCCCGTGGAGCTCGACACGGACCTGGAGGACGCGGCGGACCGGATCCTGAACCCTCTTCTCAGCGACTCCGAGCGCGACGACGACGTCTGTCTGCTGCTCTGCCACCTGCAGGGCTGATCGCCGGTCGCCTCCCACAGGTCGCCGGTCAGGTGTACCCGCCGGACGGCCGGGCACCCACCGCAGGGGGGGCCGGAACACACGGACCGACCCGCACCACGATTCTCCCGGTGCGCTCCGGCGCCGGTGCGGGCATCGTGGTGCTGAACGTGTGCGCGTGCCGGATCGGCGTCCGGCCCCGGCGTGGAGCGCTGCCGCGCTGCGCTGCGATCAGGGAGGTGCAAGGCAGCGATCCAAGGGCAGGTGAAGGGGCGTCGACGTTCGAGACAGACCGTGTGGAGCCGCAGAAAGGGATGAGCACCGTGACACGACCCAGGATCCTGGTGGTGGGCGCAGGCTTCGCCGGAGTGGAGTGCGTCCGCCGACTGGAGCGGAGGCTCTCCCCGGGCGATGCCGAGATCACCCTGGTGACGCCGCTCTCCTACCAGCTCTATATGCCGCTGCTTCCCCAGGTCGCCTCCGGTGTGCTGACCCCGCAGTCGGTCGCCCTGTCGCTGCGCCGCAGCGCGAAGTACCGCACCCGGATCATCCCGGGCGGTGCCATCGGCGTGGATCTGAAGGCCAAGGTCTGCGTCATTCGCAGCATCACCGGCCGGATCGTCAACGAGTCGTACGACTACATCGTGCTGAGCCCCGGCAGTATCACCCGTACCTTCGACATCCCCGGGCTCACGGACCACGCGTTCGGCATGAAGACACTGGCCGAGGCCGCCTACATCCGCGACCACGTCATCACCCAGCTCGATCTCGCCGACGCGAGCGAGGATCCTGCCGAACGGACCTCGCGCCTGCAGTTCGTCGTGGTCGGCGGCGGCTACGCGGGTACCGAGACCGCCGCCTGTCTGCAGCGGCTGACCCATGCCGCCGTCGAGCGCTACCCACGACTGGACCCGGGCCTGATCAAGTGGCATCTGATCGACATCGCGCCGAAGCTCATGCCCGAACTGGGCGAGAAGCTCGGGCGCAGCGCGCAGGAGATCCTCACCCGGCGCGGCATCGAGATCTCGCTCGGCGTCTCCATCGCGAAGGCGGGGCCGACGGAGGTCACCTTCACCGACGGCCGGGTGGTTCCCACCCGCACCCTCATCTGGACGGCCGGCGTGGTCGCCAGCCCGCTGATCGCCACGCTCGGCGCGGAAACCGTGCGCGGGCGGCTCGCGGTCACCGCGGACATGTCCCTGCCGGGCGAGGACGGGGTGTTCGCCCTCGGGGACGCCGCGGCCGTGCCCGACGCCGCCAAGGGTGTGGAGGGCGCGGTGTGCCCGCCGACCGCGCAGCACGCCATCCGGCAGGGCAAGCAGGTCGCCGGCAACATCATCGCGACGCTGACCGGCCGGCCGCTTCAGCCGTACCACCACAAGGACCTCGGGCTGGTCGTGGACCTCGGCGGCACCGACGCCGTCTCCAAGCCGCTCGGTGTGGAGCTGCAGGGCCTGCCCGCTCAGGTGGTGGCCCGCGGGTACCACTGGTCGGCGCTGCGCACCAATGTCGCCAAGACGAGGGTCATGACCAGCTGGCTGCTGAACTCGATCGCCGGCGACGATTTCGTACGGACCGGTTTCCAGGCCCGCCGGCCCGCCAAGCTGAAGGACTTCGAGTACACGGACGCCTATCTGACTCCGGAGCAGGTGCGGGCGCACGTCGAGGAGACGGGCCTGCCCGTGCGGTGAGCCGGCCGTCGCGGCGGCTCCGCCCTTCCGCGGGCCGGCCCGGTCGGTTGTTCCGTCGGGTGGGAGGCCCGGCGGGTGCCGTGACGGCGCATGCCATGCTTGCGTCCTGATCAATGCGAGCTATGGGGAGTGTGCGGCGGCGTGAAGGCGGCGGGGGTCTCGGTACGGACGCGGCTGCGGGACCGCCTGGCGGCGTCCGATCCGGGGATGCTGCGGATGACGGCCGGGCTGCGGATGGTGGGATCGCTCGCGCTGACGCTGGCCGTGCTCGCCGTGACGGGGGCCGGTGTCACCCAGCTGGTGGCGGGAGCGTTGACTGCGATGGTCGCCACGTTCGCCATCCGGGAGAAACAGCGCGGAGCCCAGGCTGTCACGCTCGCCCTCGGTCTGCCGGTGGCGTTCGTGTCCGCGTCCCTGGCCGCGGTGCTGAACGAGCGGGTCGCCGTCGGGGACGTCTTCTTTGTCGTCCTCATCTTCTGCGCGGTGTATGCCCGCCGGTTCGGCGACCGGGGGACGGGGCTCGGGCTGATCGGCTTCCAAGTCTGCTTCATGTCCCTGTTCACCGGCGCGTCCACCGACGGACTGCCGGGGATCTGGACCGCCCTGGCCGTCGCGTTCGGGTGCAGTGCCGTCATGCGGTTCGCCGTCGTCCCCGTGACCCCGGCCGGGCTCCTCGCGCGGCTGCGGGAGGCCTTCCGTGCCCGGCTGGCGCAGCTCGTGACGGCGCAGCTGGCGCTGCTCGACGCCGACGGCGACGAGGTGGACGAGGCTCTGGCGGACGTCCGCGCGGGCACCGCCCGGCTGCACGAGACGGCTCTGATGATCCAGACCCGGCTGGAGCGGGGCACCCCCGACGCGTCGTCGGCACGACTGGTGCAGCGCCGGATCGCGGACGCCGAGGTTGCCGCCGAGCGGCTCGGTCTGCTGCTGCTCACCGCCCGCAGCGCCGAACGCGCGGACACGCTGACCCTGCATCTGCCGGGCGCGCCCGCCCCGGAGGCCGGCCGTATGTCCGCGCCCGACGAGGCCACCGCAGCGCTGCGCCGCGATCTGCTCGCCCTGCGCACCCAGGTCCTGCACGCCGGGCCCGGGGTGCAGGGGACGTCGATCGCGCATGTACGCAACCGGCTGCTCGCCTACCGGGACGAGGAGAGCCTGCCGGCCTGCTCCCCGGCCGTCCAGGACGTGTTCCGGGCCATCGGCGAGGCGTCCCGTGCGGTGATGGGCCTGCGGATCGCCCTGGACGGACCGCAGGACGAGTCGGACGACACCCCCACGGCGGCCCGCTCACGGGAGGAGCTGGACGCCGAGGACGCCGCGATCGACGCCGGCAAGGAGGACGAGCCGGCCGAGGAGTCCAAGGGGCTGCAACGGCCCACCACCCGGGCCGCCGTCCAGGTCGCCGTGGGTTCGTCGCTGGCCATCGCCGGCGGTGAGCTGCTGTCCTCGCAGGGCTGGTACTGGGCGGTCCTGACCTGCTGGCTCGTCTTCATCAACACCGAGTCGACGGGCGAGATCCTGGTCAAGGGCTACCGGCGGCTGCTGGGGACGGTGCTCGGCGTCATCGCCGGCATCGCGCTGGCGGGGCTGGTGGGCGGGCACACCTGGACCGCGTTCGCCCTGATGCTGGTGCTGATCTTCGCGGTGGCGTACACGGCACCGCTTTCGTACACGCTGATGTCGTTCTTCGTGACGGCGATGGTGGGGCTGCTGTACACGCTGCTGCACACCTACAGCTGGGAGGTGCTGGTCCTGCGCGTGGCCGAGACCGCGCTGGGCGCCGCCTGCGGAGTGTTCGCCGCGTTCCTGGTGCTGCCGGTGCGTACGGACCGGCGGACGAACGAGCTGCTGGGCACGGTGCTGGAACGGCTCACCGAGGTCACCGAGGCCGCCGTCGACCAGCTCAGCGGCGGGCCCGCCGCCGACCTGCTGGACCGGGCGCGGGAGCTGGACAAGGCGCTGGGCGAGTTGCGCGCCGCGACCCAGCCGCTCACCCATCCGGTCACTCCGCTGCGGGGCCGGCGCGACACCGCGCGGTACGTCGTCGCGCTCCTGGAGACCTGTGCCTACCACGCGCGCTCGCTGGCGGCGACGGCCGAGCTGTTGCCGACGCACCCGTCGATCGCGGCGGATCCCCGGCTGCGCGGGGCGGCGGCGCGCACCGTGCGCAACATCGCGACGATCGCTGCCCGGGCCGCGGGCGAGGACGCCACGGCCGGGATCGAGACGGGGCCGAGCTTCGCCTCACTGCTGGGCGGTTCCGGCGGCGACGGCGCGTCGCGCTACGGCCGGATCACCGGCCGGGTGCTGCGGCATCTGGAGCGGCTGGACGAAGCGGTGGTGGGCCTCGCCCGCCCGCTGGGCGTCCCGCTGGCGAGCGACGGCCGAGCGGTGAAGGCCGCGCGCTCGAAGGACGGAAGCGACACGCGCGTACGTCGTGGATAGCGGGCGGCGGGTTCAGGAGCCGGTGAGTGCCGGGTTCAGAAGTCGGTGGGAAGGCCGCTGGCCTCGGCGATGCCGCGCAGTTCGTCGTTCTGCCGGTGGCGTTGCCTGATGTAGTCGGCGATCTCGTCGAGGCGGGAGGGATCGGCGGCGGTCGTCGCGTCGGTGACCACCCTGACCGGTCCGCTCTCGTCGACCTCCAGCTCGACCACCTCGTTGTCCATGCGGCCGGTGACGGCCGTGGCGATGACGAGGGCGGCCTCGTCGCGGACCTCCTGGGGCAGTTCCTCGTCACCGCCGTCCAGGGCGAGGTCGGGACCGGACAGCCGGTGCTCCTCGATCGCCCGGAGCACCGGCTCCACCACGCGGAGCAGCAGGCGGTAGTCCTCGGTGTCCATCCGGATGCTCAGGAGGTCGAGGTAGACATCGACGGGCCGTCCGTCGTCCGGCGGAATCTCGGATTCACTCATCAGCTCCGTGCTCCCCTCATGCGGCCGCCCATGGCGTCGGCGCGTACCCGGGCACAGCTTCGGCTGATCAGCCGGGAGACGTGCATCTGGGAGATCCCGAGCTGGTCGGCTATGCGGCTCTGTGTCATGTCCTCGAAGAAGCGCATGTACAGGATGGTGCGCTCGCGTTCCGGCAGACGGCGCAGGCCCTCCTTGGCGGATTCACGGTCGACCACGACGTCGTAGGACGCGTCCGAGGCGCCCAGGGTGTCGGCCAGGCTGTAGCCGTCGTCGTCGGGCGACATCTCCGCGTCCAGCGACAGGGTGCTGAAGCTCTCCAGCGCCTCCAGTCCGGCCGCGACCTCCTCCTCGGTCAGTCCCGTGTGCCGGGCGATGTCCTCCGGGGTGGGCTCGGGGCTGCCGGGCGTCTGGGTGAGGTCCCGCCGGGCGAGCCGCACCTTGTTCCGCAGTTCCTGCACGCGGCGGGGCACCCGCAGGGCCCACATCCGGTCCCGGAAGTGCCGCTTGACCTCTCCGGTGATGGTCGGGACGGCATAGCTCTCGAAGGCTCCGCGGTCCGGGTCGAAGCGGTCCACCGCCTTCACCAGACCGAGCGCGGCCACCTGGCGCAGGTCCTCGACGGATTCGCCGCGGTCGCGGAAACGGCCGGCGATGCGGTGGGCCATGGGCAGCCACGCGGTGACGAGTTCGTCGCGCACGGCGTCCCGCTCGGGGCCGTCCTCCAGGGAGGCCAGCCGGCTGAACAGGGCGGCGGTGTCGGGGGCGTCTTCGTGTCGCCTGCGACCTCCTGCGGTCGCGGGGGCGGGGGTGTCGGGGCGGTCGGTGGACGTGTCTGTGAGCATGCGGTTTCGCTCCCGAACAGTTGTTGTCATGGGCGATCTACCGTGGGGCGGCCGCTGTGAGGACGTCCGGAGTGGGTACCACAGCAGCCGTGTCTCTCCCGCTGGTGCGCCGTCGGTCCGAAGCACAACCCTCCGACTGCCCGGTGCCCAATGGCGCAAACTCCACTTCACTTCACAAATCAGTGGAAAGTGCCCGGCGGCGGTTCAGGGCAGGGGGACCAGCGCGCTGATGCACTTGCCGCCCGCGGGCAGGCCCCGGACGCGGATGTCGCGGGACAGCAGGCAGACGATGGGCCAGCCGTGACCGCCGGGCGTGAGGCGTCCCTGCGGGCCGGCCGCCGCCCGGGCGACGGGCAGTTCCGTACTGCGGTCGCTCACCGACACCCGTACGCCAGGTCCGGCGACGTCGACCCTGACGTCGGTGACGCCGCCGCCGTGCAGGATCGCGTTCGTGGTGAGTTCGGAGGCGACGAGCAGAGCGTCCGCGAGGGCGGCGGCGTCGCACGGGGTGTGTGTGGCACGGCAGCGTTCGCACACCGCCTGCTGCACGGCCTCACGCACCTGGGCCGGCCGGTAAGGGCGCCGGGGTGCGGCCCTGACGGCGCCGGGCGGGTCCGTGTCGGGCGACTCCATGTCGGGCGGGCCTGTGTCGGGCGGTTCTGTGTCCGCTGAAAACATGTGCTCTTCGCACATTGTCCGGCTCCCTGTTCGATGAGAACGGTCACCCCCTTCCGGCTGACCCCTCATGGCACCGGCAAACCTTTCGGCCCGTTCCGGAGCGGCCCTCGTCTCCACGGCGCACCGGGGCAGCCGGTCGGCCCGACGGATGCGGCGACCGCCACCCGGAGTGAAACAG
Organism: Streptomyces incanus; assembly: GCF_042656345.1. Classification (NCBI taxonomy): domain Bacteria; kingdom Bacillati; phylum Actinomycetota; class Actinomycetes; order Kitasatosporales; family Streptomycetaceae; genus Streptomyces; species Streptomyces incanus. Next base: position 7,460 of record NZ_JBHSPC010000136.1, on the reverse strand, counting down.
GTCACCTGACCCGATTCCGGCGACACGAGCCCCGAGAAATGGTTTATCGTTCACGCATATGTGGTGACGGAGTCGACGACCGTCCTCCCTGACCACCTTTTGCGGCCCTGGCTGGTTTCCCCCGTCCAGCCAGGGCTTTCAACACCCCGGAACACGGCGTCCACCATCGCCGAGGTGCTCCGGACGGCGGCAGCGGCTCCAATGGACGTAGGACCATCCGATGGCCCGGCGAGGAGCCCCGCCCATGACCAAAGCGATCAAACTCCTGACCGCCCTGCCCCCGCCGCAGCGGGAGCGCCTGATGGCGCTCGCACGGGAGGTGTCCTTCCCCGAGGACACCCGGATCTTCGAGGCCGGGGCCACCGCCGACCGCTTCTGGGTCGTCCGCTCCGGGGCGGTGTCGCTCGATCAGCGGGTGAACGAGTTCCAGCGGGTCACGGTCGCCACGCTCGGCGCGGGCGACCTGCTGGGCTGGTCCTGGCTCTTCCCGCCCCACGAGTGGGACTTCGGCGCCGAAGCCTTCAGCCAGGTCCGCGCCTACGAGTTCGAGGCGGCGGCCGTCCTGCAGCTGTGCGAGAAGGATCCGACGCTCGGGCTGACGCTGGTGCGCTGCGTCGCCGAGATCCTCGCGCACCGGCTGGAGGCGACGCGGGGCCGGCTGATGGAACAGCAGACGACACGCACCCGCGGAGCCCTCTGAGGCCTGTCCGGTGGCTCCCGCCGGAGCCGGGCGCGCTCGTCTCACACCCGGTAACGGCGCAGCGCCGGCATCGCGGCGGCCAGGACGAACATCGCCACGACGACCAGGAGCCCGCCGCCCGCCACGGCCGTACGGGGGCCGAGAGAGGAACCGGCGGTGCCGTGCAGGACGTCGGCGAGCCGGGGGCCGCCCGCGACGACGACCGTGAAGACGCCCTGCATCCGGCCGCGCATCTCGTCGGTCGCGGCGGAGAGCAGGATGGCCCCGCGGAAGACCATCGACACCATGTCCGCGATGCCGGCGACGGCGAGGAAGGCCACGGCGATCCACAGACTGTCGCTGAGCCCGAACCCCGTGATGGCGACGCCCCAGACCACCACGGACCCGATGACCATCCAGCCGTGCCGGCGGGCCCGGGAGAACGTGCCGGAGAAAAGTCCGCCCAGCACCGCGCCGATCGGGATCGCGGCGAACAGCAGCCCCAGCGCGAACTCTTCACCGTAGGGGGCGTACGTCTCGGCGGCGAGCTGCGGGAACAGGGCGCGGGGCATGCCGAGGACCATGGCGACGATGTCGGCGAGGAAGGACAGCAGCAGTACCGCGTGCCCGGCGATGTAGCGGAACCCGCCCACGATCTCCCGGATGCCCGCGCGCCTCGCCACCATGGCCCCGAGCGGTGGCAGGGCGGGCAGCCGGTACACCGCCCAGACGGTGACGCACAGCGCCAGCGCGTCGATCAGATACAGCTCCGCCAGCCCGACGACCGGGATGAGCGCGCCCGCGAGCAGCGGCCCCGCGACCTGGCCGGTCTGCATGACGGTGGAGCCCAGGGCGTTGGCGGCGGGCAGTTCGTCCTCGGGGACCAGGCGGGCGATGGAGGCGCTGCGGGCCGGGGCGTTCAGTCCCCAGAACGCCTGCTGCACCGCGAGCAGGACCATGAGCACGGCGACGGATTCCAGCCCGGCGGCGGCCTGCGCCCAGAAGAGCACCGAGGTGACGGCGATTCCGGTGTTGGTGATCAGCAGGAGGGTGCGGCGGTCCATGGCGTCGGCGATCGCGCCGCCCCACAGCGCGAACACGATCAGCGGCAGCAGGCCCGCCAGGCTCGCGGCGCCGACCCAGGCGGAGGAGCCGGTGATGTCGTAGATCTGCTTGGGCACGGCGACGGCAGTGAGCTGGCTGCCGACCGCGGTGACGATGGTGGACGTCCACAGTCGGCGGTAGGCCGGGCGGTGCAGGGGCCGGGTGTCCATGGCCCAGCGGCGCAGGCCGCGCGGCCGGGGCGGGGCGGGCGGTCCGGGCGGTCCGGGCACGGTCGGCTCGGGTGGGCCGGGTGGGCCGGGTGGGCCGGGCGGGCCGGCCGGCGCGGACATGGCCGGTTCGGGCGCGGCCCGCTCGGGCGCGGGCTTCTCGGCCCGGGGTTCTGTGCTGCTCTCGCTGGGGTCCACGACCGTCCCGGTTGGTGACTACATCTTGTTGCCGGGGATCACTATGGCAGCACCCGCGGCGGCACTCCCCGACGCCTCAGTTTCCGGCGATGAGTGTGCAGCCGAGGACGATCATGGTGGCCGCGACCAGGCCGTCCAGGACCCGCCAGGCGGTGGGCCGGGCGAGGAAGCGGCTCAGCAGCCGGGCGCCGAAGCCGAGGACGGCGAACCAGCAGAGGCTGGCCAGCACCGCGCCGAGCCCGAACGTCCAGCGCAGCGGCCCGTGGTCGGCGGCCACGGAGCCCAGCAGGAACACGGTGTCGAGGTAGACGTGCGGGTTGAGCCAGGTCATCGCCAGGCAGGTGAGTACGGCCCGGCGGCGCGAGGTCATGGCCTCGCCCTCCGCCTCGAGCCCGGCTCCGGCCGGCCGGACCGCCCGCCGCGCGGCCAGGACGCCGTAGCCGAGCAGGAACACTCCGCCGATCCAGCCGACCGCCGTCAGCGCGCCGGGCCACGCCACGACCAGCGCGCCGACCCCGCCGACGCCCAGGGCGATGAGCAGCGCGTCGGACACCGCGCAGATGCCCACCACGGCGAGCACCGCCTCACGGCGGACGCCCTGGCGCAGGACGAAGGCGTTCTGGGCGCCGATGGCGACGATCAGGGAGAGGCCGGTGCCGAATCCGGCGGCGGCGGTGGTCAGGGCGGCGGTCATGCACAGGACGCTAGAGGCCCCGTCCCTCTGCAGTACAGCTAATGATTCTTACGTACCCTTAGCCGATGTGATGGACGACCTTCCACTGGACCAGGTGCGGACCCTGCTCGCCGTGGTGGACGAGGGCACCTTCGACGCGGCGGCCGCGGCCCTGCATGTGACGCCCTCCGCGGTCAGCCAGCGAGTGAAGGCGCTGGAGCAGCGCACCGGGCGGGTGCTGCTGCTGCGGACCCGCCCGGTCCGGCCGACCGAGTCGGGCGAGGTGCTGGTGCGGCTGGCCCGCCAGGTGGCCCGGCTGGAGCGGGACGCGTACGCGGAGCTGGGGTTGAGCTCGGTCGGGGAGCCGACCCGGGTGTCGGTGGCGGTGAACGCGGACTCGCTGGCGACCTGGTTCCTCGGGGCCCTCACCCGCGTCCCGGGCGAGCTGCGCCTCTGCTTCGAACTGCGCCGCGAGGACGAGTCCCACACCGCCGCGCTGCTGCGGGAGGGAGTGGTGATGGCCGCGGTGACCTCCTCGCCGGACGCGGTGCCGGGCTGCTCCGTACGGCTGCTGGGGCGGATGCGCTATCTCCCCGCGGCCAGCCCGGAGTTCGCCGCGCGGCACCTCGCCGGGCCGCTGGAGGAAACGCTGCCGCGGGCGCCCGTGGTGACCTTCGACCGGCGGGACGAATTCCAGGATGCCTTCGTCCGCCGGCTCACCCGCGGCCGCACCGGGGCGAGCACGGGCCGACACCTCATTCCGACCTCGGAGGGGTTCGCCGAGGCGGTCGCCGCGGGCCTGGGCTGGGGCATGGTCCCCGAGACGCAGGCCGACCCCCTGCTGCGGGCCGGCCGACTCACCGTCTTCGCCCCGGACCGCGCGGCCGACGCGCCCCTGTACTGGCAGCAGTGGAAGCTGGACTCCCCGGCCCTGGCGGCGGTGGCCGAGGCGGTAGCGGAAACTGCGGCGACGACGCTGCGGAGTTGAGGGGTCGGTACCGTGCCGTGCCCTCAACTCCGCAGCGTCGTCGGCCGGTCGGTGGTGTCCGCGGTGACGCGCACCACCGAGGCCGCTGTTTCATCGCGTGTCGACAGGTGACCCGTAACGGAGTACGGCATCCCAAGGATGCGTATCCACTCCGAATCAGGTGATTTTCCATGGACGACTGGCGGACCCGTGCGGCCTGCCGGGACGAGGATCCCGACCTCTTCTTCCCGATCGGGACCTCCGGCCCGGCCCTTCTTCAGACGGAGCAGGCGAAGGGGGTGTGCCGACGCTGCCCCGTCCGGCAGCAGTGCCTCGACTGGGCGATGGACACGGGGCAGTCCCTCGGGGTGTGGGGCGGCACGAGCGAGACGGAGCGGCGCACGCTGAAGCGCCGTCTGAAGGCGCGACGCGCCTGAGACAGGCCCGAGTTCCGCCCTGCCTGTCCGCCGTTCCGCCCGCCGTGCCCGGCCCGGCGGGCGGCGTTAGGCTCGCCGGGAGAGCGCAGGAAGGGGCCGATCATGAGCGTGCGTGTGCGCCGTGCCTACGAACCGCCCGAGCCGGACGACGGGATCCGTGTCCTGGTCGACCGGCTGTGGCCGCGTGGCCTGGCGAAGGACCTGGCCCGCGTGGACGAGTGGCCCAAGGGGTTGACGCCGTCGACGGACCTGCGCCGCTGGTACCACACGGGCGAGCGGCCGTACGAGGAGTTCCGCGGGCGCTACGAGAAGGAGCTCGCCGTTCCCGAGGCGGCCGAACTCCTCGACCATGTGCGGGATCTGGCCGCACAGGGCAGGGTGACGCTGGTGACCGCGGCCAGGGAGCCGGAGACCAGCCACGCCGAGGTGCTGGCCCGCCTCCTCGACGACTGACACGGCTGCGTCCTCCGACCGCTCCGGTCCGCTCCGGTCTGTCCGAGGCGCCGGGGCGGCGGGCAGCAGCCATGTCCCTGCGGCCCGCCCCGAATCGGCTACGCCGTCTGCTGCGCCGCCGCCCGGCCCGCCGCGCGGCCCGAGAAGAGGCAGCCGCCGAGGAAGGTGCCCTCCAGGGCGTTGTAGCCGTGGACGCCTCCGCCGCCGAAGCCCGCGACCTCGCCCGCCGCGTACAGCCCCTCGATCGGCCTGCCCTCGCCGTCCAGCGCGCGGGAGTCGAGGTCGGTCTGGATGCCGCCGAGGGTCTTGCGGGTGAGGATGTGCAGCTTGACGCCGATCAGCGGGCCGGCGGCGGGGTCGAGGATGCGGTGCGGGGTGGCCACGCGGCCGAGGCGGTCGCCCATGTAGCGGCGGGCGTTGCGGATGCCCTGCACCTGGGCGTCCTTGCTGAAGGAGTGGCCGAGCTGCCGGTCGCGGGCCTCGATCTGGCGCCGGACGGCGGCCGCGTCGAGGAGCGGCTTGTCGGTGAGGGTGTTCATCCGCTCGACGAGCCGCTCCAGGGTCGGGGCGGTCACGAAGTCCGCGCCCTCGCGCAGGAAGGCGTCGACCGGGCCGGGGGCGCCCTTGCCCAGGACGCGTTCGCGCAGGAACCCGGTCCGGTCCTTGGCGGTGATGTCGGGGTTCTGCTCGGAGCCCGACAGTGCGAACTCCTTCTCGATGATCTTCTGAGTGAGGATGAACCAGGAGTGGTCGTAGCCGGCGATGTCCTCGGTGGTGCGCAGGTGCTTGAGCGTGCCCAGGGTGTCGTAGCCGGGGAGGCAGGGCTCGGGCAGCCGGCGGCCGAGGGCGTCGAACCACATCGAGGACGGTCCGGGCAGGATGCGGATGCCGTGGCCGTGCCAGACCGGGTCCCAGTTCCGTACGCCCTCGGTGTAGTGCCACATCCGGTCCCGGTTGACCAGGCGTGCGCCCGCGCGCTCGCTGATGCCGAGCATCCGCCCGTCCACGTGGGCGGGAACCCCCGTGACCATCTCGCGGGGCGGGGGGCCGAGCCGCTCGGGCCAGTGGCGGCGGACGATGTCGTGGTCGGCGCCGATGCCGCCGCTGGTGACGATCACGGCCTGGGCGGTGAGTTCGAAGGCACCGATCGCCTCACGGCTGGAGGCGGCGCCGCGCGGGGCGTCGTCCGGGGCGAGGACGGCGCCGCGCACTCCGGTCGCGGCGCCGTCCCGGACGACCAGTTCGTCGACCCGGTGCCGGTGGTGGAAGGTGAGCAGGCCGTCGCGCGAGGCCTGCCGGGCATGGCCGACGAAGGGTTCGACGACGCCGGTGCCGGTGCCCCAGGCGACGTGGAAGCGGGGCACGCTGTTGCCGTGCCCGTCCGCGCGGAGGTCACCGCGTTCGGCCCAGCCGACGGTGGGCAGGAAGGAGATGCCGTGCCCGGTCAGCCAGGACCGCTTCTCCCCCGCCGCCCACTCGACGTAGGCGCGCGCCCAGCGCACCGCCCAGGTGTCCTCGTCCTCGAGTCGGTCGAACCCGGCGCTGCCCTGCCAGTCGCTCCAGGCCAGATCGAAGGAGTCCTTGACGCCGAGGCGCCGCTGCTCCGGGGAGCCGACGAGGAACAGCCCGCCGAAGGACCAGAAGGCCTGTCCTCCGAGGTTGGCGGCGTTCTCCTGGTCGACGAGGGCGACCCTGCGGCCCCGGCTGGTCAGTTCGTGGGCCGCGACCAGGCCCGCGAGACCCGCTCCGACGACGATGACGTCGGCATCCATGGCGAGAAGTCCCTTCCTCATCCGCGTCGGTGCGCGGCCGGTTCGGCGCTGCCGTCGGTCAGCAGCGCGGTCAGTAGTTGCTTCAGCCAGGCGCGGGCGTGCTCGACGTCCCCGTCCAGCAGCAGTTGGGTGGTGACTCCGTCGTACGCGGCGACCACGGCGTGCGCGGCGCCCTCGACGGTGCCGAGAACGACGGGCAGTTCGGTGTGGCCGCGGGCCCGGCCCAAGTGGTCCGCGATGGCACGGCGCAGCCTGGCGCGGTGTTCCAGCAGGGTGCGGGAGACGTCGGGGTCGCGGGTGGCACGCACCAGGAAGTCGGTCTTCACCAGCAGCCAGTCCCGGTCGAGCAGCAGCACCTCGGTGACGCGGTCCACGGTGGCGGGCACGTCGAGGTCGGGGCCGCCCCCGGCAAGGGCCGCGGAGACCTGCTCGGCGATGAGCTCGGCGCGCTCCGCGTACAGGGCGAAGAACAACTCGTCCAGGGTGGCGAAGTTCGAGTAGAAGGCGCCCCTGCTGTATCCGGCGGCCTCGCAGACCTCCTCGATCGAGACGTGCCCGAAGCCCTTGGCCGCGAACACGACGAATGCAGCCCGGAGAAGGTCGGCGCGCGTGCGGAGGCGGCGTCTGGTCACCCGCCCGGCCACACGCCCGGTGCTGCCGTCCGCGGCCATCCCGCCACCTCCGTTCGATACGCGAACGTATCCGATACACCGATGTATCCATAGGCTCAGGCAGCGGGAACTTCCCGAATTCCTCGGGCTTCCCGGGCTTCCCGGGCTTCCAAGGAGGCCCCCGCCCTTAAGTGGAACGTTCATTCGCATAAGAGCCACGAGTCGGCCCGCCGGCCGCGGAGGTGCCCTGGCGGTCGGAGCGGCGCACCATGTACGACCGCGTCGTCGACGTGCCCCGGCTGCTGTCGTCATGGGCGGCCCCTGTCAGCGCGCCTGGGAACACTGAGCCTTTCCCAGTAATGGATCGTGTCGTTGTGTGATCGTTCAGATGGTGCGGTC
>NZ_JBHSPC010000135.1:17025-23779 GCF_042656345.1 Streptomyces incanus | reverse complement strand
GTGGGCGAACTCCCCTACCTGCTGACCCTGGCGGGGCACGGCTTCTACTGGTTCCGGCTGCGACGGGAGCACGGTGCGTAGCGATGCGGTCACGCCGCCCTGGCGACAGGACCCGAGCCCGCCATGGGGGCACCTCCCAGGCCGTTCAGGCACTGGGGGAGGGCGGCTCGGTCATCAACTGCGCGCGCTTGTCGCGTGAAACCCTTCCGAGCGATCGGCAAGGGCACGCTCCCGCTTCGGGCAGCGTGAACACCCATGGTTCCGGCTCCGCATCCGCCGGCATGACCTCAGGCCACCATCTGGGCGGGACGGTTTCCTCCGTCCCGCCCTGGGCACCCTTCACGCAACCCAACGCTCCTCCGCACCCGACGCGGAAAGGACGCGACGCCATGTCGGAAGCCGTCACACGCACCGTCACGAGTCCGCCAGACCTCCTTGCGTCACTTGGCCCACTACTGCGGGACTGGCTGCCGCGGCAACGCTGGTTCGCGGGCAAGGGGCGTCCGGTCACCGGATTCTCACTGGTCGCTGCCACCGAGCTGCTCCCGGCCGACGCCCGCATCGGCCTCTACCACGTACTGGTGCGCGCCCACCAGCAGCTCGTTCAGGCCCCGGGCGCGCCCGAGGAGCCCGGCGACTGCTACCAGCTCCTCATAGGCGTGCGCGAGGCGCTGCCGCCCCGGCTGGCGCCCGCGCTGATCGGGCACGTGCGCGAGGGCCCGCTCGCCGGACGGACGGTCTACGAGGCCCTGCACGACGCCCGGCCCGCCGAACTGCTCCTGGAGGCCCTGCGCAGCCGGGCCCGGATCGGCGGGCTGCGCTTCGAGCGGGACCCGGGGCAGGAGATCCGGCCCGGTCTGGTGCCGCGTCTGATGACGGTCGAGCAGTCGAACTCGTCCGTCGTCTACGGAGATACGTTCATTCTGAAGCTGCTGCGCCGGATCGTGCCCGGGATCAACCCCGACCTGGAGCTGCCGCTGGCGCTGGCCCGCGAGGGCTGCCCGCGGGTGCCACCGCCCACGGCGTGGCTGGTCGCGGATCCGGATCCGGCCGATCCCGGCGAGCCCCATGTGCTGGGCGTGCTCCAGCCGTTCGTGCAGGGTGCGACGGACGGGTGGGAGCTGGCGCTGCGGGAGCTGGCCAAGGGCGAGGACTTCGTCGCCGAGGCGCGGGCGCTGGGGCGGGCCACCGCCGAGGTGCACACCGCGCTGGCCCGCGCGCTGCCCACGGTCACCCTGGGCCACAGCCGGCTGCGGGCCATGACCGCCGGCATGGCCGAGCGACTGGCGGCGGCCGTCCGGGCGGTGCCCGCGCTGCGGCCGTACGCGACCGGTCTCGGCTCGGCGTACACCGCGCTGGCCGACCTGGCCGCCGAAGGACAGACCTGGACCGGCCAGCGGGTGCACGGCGATCTGCATCTCGGCCAGTGCCTGCGGTCCCCGGCCGGCGGCCCCTCCCACGCTTTCGGCAGTGGGGGAGAGTGGGCGCTGATCGACTTCGAGGGCGAACCGGCCCGGCCGCTCGCCGAGCGGCGGATGCCGCAGCCCGTGGTCCGGGACGTGGCCGCCATGCTGCGGTCCTTCGACTACGCGGCCCGCTCCGCGGACCCGCCGCAGCCGGACTGGGCCGAGCGCTGCCGGGCGGCGTACTGCTCCGGCTACGCGGAGGCCGCGGGCACGGATCCGCGCACCGATCCCGTGATGCTGCGCGCGTACGAGACGGACAAGGCCGTCTACGAGGTGCTGTACGAGGCCCGGCACCGGCCCGAGTGGCTTCCGGTCCCATTGGCGGCGGTGCGCAGACTCGCCGGACCCGACCAGACCTGACCCACCCGACCTTCCCTCAGGAGGCTCCGTCCGTGACCCCCCGCCCCGAGTCCAGCGGTTCGCATCCGGAGCAGCCGGCCGAGCAGCGGCCTGCCGAGCCGCCGACGACCGCACGGAAGAAGAAGCCCGCTACGGCCAAGGCGGCCCAGGCGATACCCGAGAAGGGCGCCACGAAGAAGGGTGCCGTGAAGAAGGAGGTGGCGAAGAAGGGGACTCCGAAGCAGAGAGCCCTGAAGCAGCGCAAGGCGAAGCAGGCCAAGACCGTTCAGGTGCGGGCCTCCGGGGCGCACCCGGCACCCGGGCGGCTCGCCCCGCCGGATGCGGAGCTCGCGGTCTCCCCCGCTCTCGGCCCCGCCGACCGGGAGCGGTTGCTGGACGGCACGCATCACGACCCGCACGCGGTGCTGGGCGCGCACCCGGTGCCCGGCGGGGTCGTCTTCCGGGCGTTCAAGCCGTACGCCCTGGCCGTCACCGTGGTCTCCGGGGGCCTCACCGTCGAACTGCACGACGACGGGGGCGGGTTCTTCTCGGCGCTGCTGCCGCTGCGGGAGGTCCCGGCGTACCGGCTACTCGTGGCGTACGAGGGGACGGTGCAGGAGGTCGAGGACGCGTACCGGCTGCTGCCCACGCTCGGCGAACTGGATCTGCATCTGATCGGCGAGGGGCGGCACGAGGAGCTGTGGACGGCGCTCGGCGCGCATCCCATGACCCATCAGGGGGTGACCGGCACCCGGTTCGCGGTGTGGGCGCCGAACGCGCGCGGGGTGCGGGTGGCGGGCGGCTTCAACTTCTGGGACGGCGCCGGGCACCCCATGCGGTCGCTGGGCTCCTGTGGGGTGTGGGAGCTGTTCGTGCCGGGGGTCGGTGAGGGCGAGCTGTACAAGTTCGACATCACCCGGCCCGACGGTTCGAAGACCCTGCGCGCCGACCCGATGGCGCGGCGCACGGAGGTCCCGCCGGCCACCTCGTCCGTCGTCACGTCCTCGCGGTACGCGTGGGGGGACGCCGAGTGGCTGGAGCGTCGCGCCGAAGTGCCCGCGCACGAGGCGCCGTTCTCGGTGTACGAGGTGCACCTGCCCTCATGGCGACCAGGCCTGACGTATCGTCAACTGGCGGAGCAACTGCCCGCGTACGTCAAGGATCTCGGTTTCACACACGTCGAGTTGATGCCGGTCGCCGAGCATCCCTTCGGTGGCTCCTGGGGCTATCAGGTCACCGGTTTCTACGCGCCCACGGCCCGCCTCGGCTCCCCGGACGACTTCCGGTACCTGGTGGACGCGCTGCACCGGGCCGGGATCGGGGTGCTGATGGACTGGGTGCCGGCGCACTTCCCGCGGGACGAGTGGGCGCTGGCCGAGTTCGACGGCCGGCCGCTGTACGAGCACGCGGATCCGCTGCGGGCGGCCCATCCCGACTGGGGGACCCTGGAGTTCGACTTCGGGCGGCGCGAGGTACGCAACTTCCTGGTCGCCAACGCCGTGTACTGGTGCGAGGAGTTCCACATCGACGGGCTGCGCGTGGACGCCGTCGCCTCGATGCTCTACCTCGACTACTCGCGCGAGCCCGGCCGGTGGACGCCGAACGAGCGCGGCGGCCGGGAGAACCTGGACGCGGTGGCGTTCCTCCAGGAGATGAACGCCACGGTGTACCGCAGGGTGCCCGGCGTAGTGACGGTCGCGGAGGAGTCCACGGCCTGGGACGGCGTCACCCGGGCCACCCATCACGAGGGCCCGGGCGGTTTCGGCGGCCTGGGGTTCGGCCTGAAGTGGAACATGGGCTGGATGCACGACTCGCTGCAGTACATGAGCCACGAGCCGGTCCACCGCGCTTACCACCACCACGAGATGACGTTCTCGACGGTGTACGCCTACAGCGAGAACTACGTGCTGCCGATCTCCCACGACGAGGTCGTGCACGGCAAGCGGTCGCTGGTGTCGAAGATGCCCGGAGACTGGTGGCAGCAGCGCGCCGATCTGCGCGCCTATCTCGGCTTCATGTGGGCCCATCCCGGTAAGCAACTGCTGTTCATGGGGCAGGAGTTCGCGCAGGGCGCCGAGTGGTCCGAGCAGCACGGCCCGGACTGGTGGCTGCTGGACCCGGCCTATGGCGCGGAGGCCGACCACCGCGGGGTGCGCGACCTGGTGCGCGACCTGAACACCGTGTACGCGCACACCCCGGCGCTGTGGCGGCTGGACACCGAACCCTCCGGTTTCCGGTGGGTGGCCGGGGACGCGGCCGAGGACAACGTACTCGCGTTCCTGCGGTACGACCGGGACGGCACCCCGCTGCTCGCGGTGTCCCACTTCGCCCCCGTGGTCCGGCACGACCACCTGATCGGTGTCCCGGGCGACGTGCCCGCCTGGCACGAGGTCCTGAACACCGACGCGGCCCGCTACGGCGGCGGCGACGTCACCAACCCCGACCCGGTCAAGCCGGAGCCGCAGGGGCGGCACGGGTTCCCGGCGGGCATCCGGCTGACCCTGCCGCCCCTGGCGACGGTCTGGCTGCGCCCGGCCTGACCGGCGGGCGCTACGCCAGGGCGTCGGCCAGCGGCTTCGGCAGCGGTTCGGTGTGCAGGACGCCGAGCCGCTGGGTGGCACGGGTCAGCGCCACGTACAGGTCGCTGGTGCCGTAGCGCCCCGGTTCGGCCACGAGGACGGAGTCGAACTCCAGGCCCTTGGCCTGCCGCGGATCGAGCAGCACGACCCCCTGCGTCAGGTCCGGTTCCGCGCCCGCCGTGACCCCGTCCAGCCGGGCGGCCAGGGCGCGGTGCAGGTCGCGCGGGGCGATGACGGCGAGCCGGCCCGGCGGGGTGCCGTCCGGTCCGGGCGCGTCCCGGGGTCCCGGGGACCCCGCGGTGAGTTCCGCGACGGCCTCGGCGACGGCGTCGGGCAGGTCGTCGGTGGCGCGGGCCCAGGGGCGTACGCCGGTGGAGCGGACCGAGCCGGGCGGCTCGAAGCCGGGGTGCTCGGCGCGCACCACGGCCGCCGCGACGTCCATGATCTCGGCCGGGGTGCGGTAGTTGACGCCGAGCCGGGTGTGCTCCCAGCGGTCCTCGACGTACGGGGCGAGGATGTCTTCCCAGGAGCCGACACCGCCCGCCTCCGACGTCTGCGCCGGGTCGCCGACCAGGGTCATCGAGCGGGTCGGGCTGCGCCGCATCAGCAGCCTCCAGGCCATCGGCGACAGTTCCTGTGCCTCGTCGACGATGATGTGGCCGAACGCCCAGGTGCGGTCGGCGGCGGCCCGTTCGGCGGCGCTGCGGTGGTCCTCCTCCTCGTGCCGCTCGGCGAAGCGCTCCGCGTCGATGATGTCGTGCGCGGACAGCACCTCGGAGGATTCGGGGTCGCCCTCCTCCTTGTCCTCGAACTCGAAGGTCCGCGACGCGTACGACACGTCCAGGACGCCCTGGGCGTACGCGATCCGCGTCCGCCGCTCCCGGTCGGCCCGCTCGCGCACCCACCGGTCGTCCTCGCCGAGGAGTTCGGCGGCCTCGTCGAGCAGCGGCACGTCGGCGACGGTCCAGCGCCGGGTCACCGGGCGGCGTACGGCGGCGGCGTCCTCGGCCGGCAGGAACTCCTCGGGTGCGGCGAGGAAGTCGGCGATCAGCCGCTGCGGGGTGATCCGGGGCCACAACCGGTCGACGGCGGACCACACCTCGGGGTTCTCGGCGAGCTCGTCGCGGATCTGGGTGATGTCGCTGGGGTCGAGCAGATTGCTGCCGTCGTACGGGTCGGTGCCGATGCGTTCGGCGACCATGTCGGTGAGCGCGTTGAGGATGTGGCCCTCGAAGTACTCGCGGGACGCGTTGTGCGGCAGCTTGGCGGCGCGGGTGCGTTCGCGGGCGACCCGCGCCAGGCCGTCGTCCAGCATGAGGATCTCGCGGTCGTGCTCGATGGTGAGCACCGGGTCGGGCAGCGCCTGCCGGCTGCGGACGACCTCGGCGAGGACGTCCGCCATGGCGGCCCGGCCCTTCACGGCGGCGGCCTCGGGGGTGTCTGCCCGGGTGGCCTTCACCCCGGGGAACAGCTCGCCGACGGTCGCGAGCAGCACCCCGGTCTCGCCGAGGCTGGGCAGCACCTCGCCGATGTAGCCGAGGAACGCCGGGTTGGGGCCGACGATCAGGACGGCGCGGCGGGCCAGCAGCTCGCGGTGCTCGTAGAGGAGGTAGGCGGCGCGGTGCAGGGCCACGGCGGTCTTGCCGGTACCGGGGCCGCCCTCGACCACCAGTACGCCGCGGTGCGGGGCGCGGATGATGCGGTCCTGGTCGGCCTGGATGGTGCGGACGATGTCGCCCATGCGGCCGGTGCGGGCGGAGGTGAGCGCGGCGAGCAGCACGGCGTCGCCGGTCGGGTCCTCGTGGCCGGTACGGGTCTTGTCACCGAGGTCGAGGATCTCGTCGTGCAGGGCGGTGACCGTGCGCCCCTCGGAGGTGATGTGCCGGCGGCGCCTCAGCCCCATCGGGGTGTGGCCGGTGGCCAGGTAGAACGGGCGGGCGACGTCGGCGCGCCAGTCGATGAGGACGGGGGTGCGCTCGGCGTCGTCGGCGCGCAGGCCGATCCGGCCGATGTGGTGGGTGTCGCCACAGGAGAGATCGATCCGGCCGAAGCACAGCGAACCGTCCACCGCGTTCAGCGCCGCGAGCAGTCCGGACCGCTCGGCGACGAGGATGTCCCGCTCCAGCCTGGCCTGCAGGGGCGTGTTGCCCTGCCCGAGCGCGTCCGTGAGGGACACCTCGGTGTCACCGCGCAGGGCGTCCACGCGTGCGTACAGTCCGTCGATGAATTCCTGTTCCTGCCGGAATTCACGGTCCGGATATTCGCTGTTTGACAATTCGGCTCCCGCCCGGATATACTGTGCTCACTGAACTTCTTTGCGACTCAATCTTATTGAAGTCGCGAGTCAATGAATATACGCAAAGGAAACCC
>NZ_JBHSPC010000135.1:0-16987 GCF_042656345.1 Streptomyces incanus | reverse complement strand
GGGGTTTCCTTTGTTCGGTGCCGACTCGGGACGGCGGCTCAGATCACCTCGTCCAGTTCCTCCAGCAGCCGCCGCTTGGGCCTGGCGCCCACCATCGACCGCAGGGGTTCCCCGTCCCGGAACACCATGAACGTCGGCATCGACAGCACCTTGTACGCGTTGGTGGTGGCCGGGTTGGCGTCCACGTTCAGCTGGACGACCTTCAGCCGTTCGCCCTGCTCGGCGGCGAGCGCGCTCAGCACCGGTGCCATCTGCCGGCACGGCGGGCACCAGTCGGCGGTGAACTCCACCAGCACCGGCAGTCCGGCTCCGATCACCTCCGTCGCGAAGTCCGCGTCCGTCACCTCCGTCACGCCTTTCGCCCTGCTCATCCGTGCCGCCCTCCCAGTTCGCACACCGGTTCCGGACCCCCCGGAGCCGCAGCGTCGGCGGCCAGCTCGTCCCGCGCCCGCTCTGCCCGCGCCAGCTGCGCCCCGACGCCCGCCCGTACGGCCTGCAGCTCGCCGATGAGCGCGTCGAGTTCGTCCAGCTTGCGCCGGTAGACCGCGAGCGAGGCGGGGCACGAGTCGCCCTCGGGGTGCCCGGCCCGCAGGCACTCCACGAACGGCCGGGTCTCCTCCAGCTCGAACCCGAAGTCCTGGAGCGTCCGGATCTGCCGCAGCAGCCTCAGGTCGTTCTCGTCGTACGTCCGGTGGTTGTTGCCCGTACGCCGTGCGGGAAGCAGTCCCCGTGACTCGTAGTACCGCAGCGTCCGCGTGGTGGTCCCGGCGCGTGCGGCCAGCTCGCCGATTCGCATACCGGGGAACGTACGCCTTGACGTCGGCGTCAGGGCAAGGCGGGACGAGACGAATCCGAACCCGAACGGAAAAGGGCCGAGCGGCCGGGCTCACGGGGGAAGGAGTCCGGCCGCTCGGCGGCGGGGAAAGCGCTGGGGTGTCAGCGCTGGTGCGGCGGAAGGACGCCGCGGTGTCAGGCCTTGGCCAGCTCCTTCTCGCCGCCCGCTTCGGGGGCCTCGGCGTGCCTGGCGGGGCCGTCGTCGTCGCGCTCGTCCAGCAGGGTGGTCTCGTCGAAGGGGAGGGCGCCGGAGAGGACCTGGTTCACCCGCTCCTTGTCGATCTCCTTGGTCCAGGTGCCGATCAGCACCGTGGCGACCGCGTTGCCCGCGAAGTTGGTCAGGGCGCGGGCCTCGCTCATGAGGCGGTCGATGCCGACGATGAGGCCGATGCCGTCCACCAGGGCCGGCTTGTGCGACTGCAGACCGCCGGCCAGCGTCGCCAGGCCCGCACCGGAGACACCGGCGGCGCCCTTCGAGGCGACCAGCAGGAAGAGCAGCAGCGGGATCTGCTCGCCGATCGACATCGGCGTGCCCAGGGCGTCGGCGATGAACAGCGAGGCCATGGTCATGTAGATCATGGTGCCGTCGAGGTTGAAGGAGTAGCCGGTCGGGACGGTGATGCCGACCACCGGCTTGCTGACACCCAGGTGCTCCATCTTGGCGATGAGCCGCGGCAGCGCCGACTCGGACGAGGACGTGGACAGGATCAGCAGGAACTCCCGGCCCAGGTACTTGAGCAGGGACCAGATGTTCAGACCCGCGACGATCCGCACCAGTGCGCCGAGCATCACGAAGATGAACAGCACGCAGGTGATGTAGAAGCCGAGCATCAGCACCGCGAGGCTCTTCAGCGCGTCCACGCCGGCGGAGCCGGTGACCGCGGCCATAGCGCCGAACGCACCGATCGGCGCGGCCCACATGATCATGGCGAGGACCCGGAAGACCAGCCGCTGGATGTGCTCGATCCCGCGCAGAACCGGCTGGCCGGCCTTGCCCATGGCCTGCAGCGCGAAGCCGCACAGCAGCGCGACCAGCAGGGTCTGCAGGACCTCGCCCTGGGTGAAGGCGGAGACGATCGTGGTCGGGATGATCCCGAGCAGGAACTCGGTGGTGTCCTTGGCCTCCGCGTCGACCTGGGCGTGGCCGGTCTCCTTGACCGCGTCGGTGACCGCGAGACCCGCTCCCGGGTCCAGGATGTTGCCGACGACGAGGCCGATACCGAGCGCGACCAGCGACATCACCATGAAGTAGCCGAGGGCGATACCGCCGACGGCGCCGACCTTGGCGGCCTTCCGGACGGAGCCGATGCCCAGCACGATGGTGCAGAAGATGATGGGCGAGATCATCATCTTGATCAGGCTCACGAACCCGGTGCCGATCGGCTTCAGCTCGACCGCGAAGTCGGGTGCGACCAGACCGACGGTGATACCGAGGGCGACCGCGATGATCACCGCGATGTAGAGATAGTGCGTGCGGTCCCGCTTCACTTGGGGAGCGGCAGGTGCCGTATCGGCTGTGCTGGTCACGGCGGCCTCCTTGACGACGTCGTCGGCATCACCGGCGTGCGGCTCACGTCCGGGGGATGGGGATCGGGGTTGGGGGGGTGGGAGTGGGGACTGCCGTGACTATGTCCTGCCTTGTGAGCGTGGTCACCCTTCCGTTCATTTAGTTCACGCCTGCATGGGGATGCACACTGACGGGATGCGCATCACCCTCCCGAAACCCCGCAGCCTCGCGGCCCAGCTCTTCGCCATGCAGGCGGTGCTGATAGCGGTGCTCGTGGTGGGATACGCGCTGTTCAGCTATGTCGGCAACCACAACCAGGCGGAGGCGGCGGCGGGCCGCCAGGCCACGGCGGTGGCCCTGTCGATCGCGGACTCCCCCTCGGTGCGGGAGGCGATCCGTACCGCCGATCCCTCGGCGACGCTCCAGCCGTACGCGCTGGCGGTGGTGCGTGACACCGACATCGACTTCGTCACGATCATGGATCCGCGGGGCATCCGCTGGACCCACCCCGACCCGGACCAGATCGGCCTGCCCTTCCGCGGCCACACCGCTGCCGCCCTCGCGGGCCACACCTTCGCCGAGACCTACACCGGCACCCTCGGCCCGTCCGTCCGCGCGGTCACCCCGGTCCTGGACGGTGACCGGATCGTCGGCCTGGTCAGCGCGGGGATACGGGTCGATTCGATCAGCCGGCTTGCGCAGGGTCAGCTGACCGCGCTGCTCGCGGCCGCGGCCGCCGCCCTGGGGCTCGGCGCGATCGGCACGTACGTGATCAACGCCCGGCTGCGCCGGCACACCCACGGGATGAACGCGTCCGAACTCAGCCACATGCACGACTACCATCAGGCCGCGCTGCACGCCGTGCGCGAGGGGCTCCTGATGCTGGACGGGCAGTACAGGGTGGCGTTGATCAACGACGGCGGCCGGGAGCTGCTGGGTGTGGGGCCGGAGGAGGACGTGGTGGGCAGGTCGGTCGCGGAACTCGGTCTTCCGGCACCGCTGACGGGTGCGCTGCTCGGCTCTCAGCCGCGGGTCGACGAGGTGCATCTGACGGCGGACCGGGTGCTGGTGGTGAACACCTCCCCGGTGTCGGGCGGTGAGCGGCGCGGTTCGGTGGTGACCCTGCGCGATGTGACCGAACTCCAGTCGCTGATGGGCGAGCTGGACTCGGAGCGGGGCTTCACGCAGGCGCTGCGTTCGCAGGCGCACGAGGCGGCGAACCGGCTGCACACCGTCGTCTCGCTGATCGAGCTGGGCCGGGCCGAGGAGGCGGTCGACTTCGCGACCGCCGAGCTGGAACTGGCCCAGGCGCTCACCGACCAGGTGGTGGCGGCGGTGGGCGAACCGGTGCTGGCGGCGCTGCTGCTGGGCAAGACCGCCCAGGCCAACGAGCGGGGCGTGGAGCTGGAGGTCACGCCGGACAGCCGGCTGGACGACGGGCTGCTGCCGGACACCCTGCCCGCCCGGGACCTGGTCACCATCCTGGGCAACCTGATCGACAACGCGGTGGACGCGGCGCTGGGCGGCATCAGTCCCCGGGTGACGGTCACCGCCCTCACCGACGCCGGCTCGGAGCTGATCCTTCAGGTGTCCGACACCGGTCCGGGCGTGGACCCGGACCACACCGAGGCGCTCTTCCAGCGGGGCTTCACGACCAAGCCGTCGGGGCCGGGCGGGCGCGGGCTGGGCCTGGCGCTGGTACGGCAGGCGGTGAACCGGCACGGCGGCACGCTGACGGTGACGTCGGAGGAGGGAGGCGGCGCCCGCTTCGAGGTCCGCCTTCCCCTGCGGGCCGCCACTGGGAACCGTACGGTCGCGAACGATGCCATGGCGGGCTCGGGCACGGGAGGCACGGCATGACCGGCAGACCGCCCATCCGCGTCCTGGTGGTGGAGGACGACCCCGTCGCCGCCGACGCCCACGTGATGTACGTCGGCCGGGTGCCGGGGTTCGTCGCCGTCGGCAAGGCCGCCACGGGCGCCGAGGCCTGCCGGGTGCTGGAGCGCACCCCCGTCGACCTGCTCCTTCTCGACCTGCACCTGCCCGATGTGCACGGGTTGCAGCTGGCCCGCTCGCTGCGGACCGCGGGGCATCACGCGGACGTCGTCGCGGTGACCTCGGCACGGGACCTCACGGTGGTGCGCGAAGGCGTGTCGCTGGGGGTCGTCCAGTACGTGCTGAAACCGTTCACCTTCGCGACGCTGCGGGACCGCCTGGTGCGGTACGCCGAGTTCCGGGCCGCCGTGGGCGAGGCCAGCGGCCAGGCCGAGGTGGACCGGGCGCTGGCCGCCCTGCGCGCCCCCGGGCCGGCCGCCCTGCCCAAGGGCCTGAGCGCACCGACCCTGGAACGGGTGACCCTGGCCCTGCGCGCCGCCGACGAGGGCCTGACGGCCAGCGGGGTGGCGGAGGCGGTGGGCATCTCCCGCATCACCGCCCGCCGCTACCTGGAGCACCTGGTCGACGCGGGCCGCGCGGGCCGGCGCCCCCAGTACGGGGCCGTGGGGCGACCGGAGTTGCAGTACCGGTGGGTGACGGGCCCGTAAGGCCGTACGCCGGGGCCATGACGCGGGTACGGCCTCCCGCGCCGAGGTCGTCGGACAGGTCGGGGCGCCGTCCGTCAGTAGACCGACTCGGCCTCGTCCATGCGGTCCTTCGGGACCGTCTTCAGCTCGGTGACGGCCTCCGCGAGCGGGACCATCACGACGTCGGTCCCGCGCAGCGCGGTCATCCGGCCGAACCGCTCCTGGTGCGCGGCCTCCACCGCGTGCCACCCGAAGCGCGTGGCGAGCACCCTGTCGTACGCGGTCGGCGTGCCACCGCGCTGGATGTGGCCGAGGATGACCGGCCTGGCCTCCTTGCCGAGGCGCCGCTCCAGCTCGTGGGCCAGTGCCGTGCCGATGCCCTGGAAGCGCTCGTGGCCGAACTTGTCGATCTCACCCTTGCCGTAGTCCATGGTGCCGTCGGCGGGGTGAGCGCCTTCGGCGACGCAGATCACCGCGAACTTCTTGCCGCGGGCGAAACGCTTTTCGACCATTTTCACCAACTGGTTCGGGTCGAAGGCCCGCTCGGGAAGGCAGATGCCGTGGGCGCCGGCGGCCATGCCGGACTCCAGGGCGATCCAGCCCGCGTGCCGGCCCATGACCTCGACGACCATGACCCGCTGGTGGGACTCGGCGGTGGTCTTCAGCCGGTCCATCGCCTCGGTGGCGACGCCGACGGCGGTGTCGAAGCCGAAGGTGCGGTCGGTGGAGGAGATGTCGTTGTCGATCGTCTTCGGCACGCCGACCACCGGCAGGCCCGCCTCCGACAGCATGTGCGCCGCGGTGAGCGTGCCCTCGCCGCCGATCGGGATGAGCGCGTCGATGCCGAAGTCGCGGATCATGTCCGAGGCGTTCTCGCAGGCCTCGCGGAGCCGGTCGCGCTCCAGCCGGGAGGAGCCGAGTATGGTGCCGCCGCGGGCGAGGATGCCGCTGACCGCGTCGAGGTCGAGGGTGCGGTAGCGGCCGTCGAGCAGGCCGGCGTAGCCGTCCTCGAAGCCGATGACCTCGTCGCCGTAATTGTCGACCGCTCGGTGCACGACCGACCGGATCACTGCGTTCAGGCCGGGGCAGTCGCCGCCTGCGGTGAGAACTCCGATACGCATCGTGCAGTCGTCTCCTGGTCGCTGGGGATACCGGTGAGCCATCTCCGATTGTTCCATGCCGCCCGGCGCGCCGGGGCCCCCTCCCTTGCCCGGTTTCCGGCTCCCCTGCCTTTCCCCTGTCCTTTCCCCGTCCTGTCCTCCGTCCCCGGCCCGGGTCCGGCTCCCTTCCCGGCTCCTTCGGGGCGCGCCCCGGCCGCCCCGTTCCTGCCGCGCGTCCCGGCCGCGTGGCCGACCCCTCGGCCGGGCACCCCCACCAGCGGCGGAGGTACTGTCGAGGAGGATCCGCCCGCCCCGGCGGGCGGGTGTCGGCCGGCACCGGGAGGGCCCCGGTCCGCAGGGCCCGAAGCACCGCGAGACCCCGACGAAACGGAGCATGCGTGACCCGCAGTGTGTACGTCACCGGTATCGACCGTGGCGACGGCCGCCAGGTCGTCGACCTGGGAGTGATGGAACTCCTGACCCGGCAGGTCGACCGGGTGGGCGTCTTCCGTCCCCTGGTGCACGACGGCCCGGACCGCCTCTTCGAGCTGCTGCGCGCCCGCTACCGGCTCACCCAGGACCCGGCGACCGTCTACGGCATGGACTACCAGGAGGCATCCGCCCTCCAGGCCGAACGCGGCCCCGACGAACTGGTGTCGACGCTGGTCGACCGGTTCCACCTGGTCGCTCGCGAGTACGACGTCGTCCTCGTCCTCGGCACCGACTACGCCGACACCCAGTTCCCCGACGAGCTGTCCCTGAACGCCCGCCTGGCCAACGAGTTCGGCGCCTCGGTGATCCCGGTCGTGGGCGGCCGCAGGCAGAGCTCCGAGTCGGTGCGCGACGAGACCCGCAACGCCTACCGCGCCTACCACAACCGGGGCTGCGACGTGCTCGCCATGGTGGTCAACCGGGTCGCCCGCGAGGACCGCGACGAGATCGCCGAGCGGCTCGCCTCCCGACTGCCCGTGCCCTGCTACGTCGTCCCCGACGAACCCGCGCTCGCCGCCCCCACGGTGGCCCAGATCGCCCACACCCTCGGCGCGAAGGTGGTGCTCGGCGACGACTCCGGACTGGCCCGCGACGCCCTGGGCTTCGTCTTCGGCGGCGCCATGCTGCCCAACCTCCTCGCCGCCCTGACCCCCGGCTGCCTGGTCGTCACCCCGGGCGACCGCGCCGATCTGGTCGTCGGCACGCTGGCCGCGCACAGCGCCGGCACCCCGCCTATAGCCGGCGTGCTGCTCACCCTGGACGAGGTGCCCGGCGACCACATCCTCACCCTCGCCGCCCGCCTCGCTCCCGGTACCCCGGTGCTGTCGGTGCCCGGCAACAGCTTCCCCACCGCCGAGCAGCTGTTCTCCCTGGAGGGGAAGCTGAACGCGGCCACCCCGCGCAAGGCGGAGACCGCGCTCGGCCTCTTCGAGCGGTACGCCGACACCGCCGAGATCACCCGGCGGGTCTCCGCGCCCAGCAGCGACCGGGTGACGCCGATGATGTTCGAGCACAAGCTGCTCGAACAGGCCCGCTCCGACCTGAAGCGGGTCGTCCTGCCCGAGGGCGACGAGGAGCGGGTGCTGCGCGCGGCCGAGGTGCTGATGCGCCGGGGCGTGTGCGACCTCACCCTGCTCGGGCCGGTCGACCGCATCCACAAGCAGGCCGCCGACCTCGGCATCGACCTCGGCGACACCCAGCTGATCGACCCGGCCGAGTCCGAGCTGCGCGACGCCTTCGCCGAGAAGTACGCCGCCCTGCGCGCGCACCGGGGCGTCAGCGTCGAACTGGCCTACGACGTCGTCTCGGACGTGAACTACTTCGGCACGCTGATGGTGCAGGAAGGGCTCGCCGACGGCATGGTGTCCGGCTCGGTGCACTCCACGGCCGCGACCATCCGGCCGGCCTTCGAGATCATCAAGACCCGGCAGGACGCGTCGATCGTCTCGTCCGTCTTCTTCATGTGCCTGGCCGACCGGGTCCTGGTCTACGGCGACTGCGCGGTCAACCCCGACCCGGACGCCGAGCAGCTCGCCGACATCGCCGTGCAGTCGGCGGCCACGGCCGCACGGTTCGGGGTGGAGCCGCGGATCGCGATGCTGTCGTACTCGACGGGTACGTCGGGCTCCGGCGCCGACGTCGACAAGGTGCGCGAGGCGACCGAGCTGGTCCGCGCGCGCCGCCCGGACCTCAGGGTCGAGGGCCCGATCCAGTACGACGCGGCCGTGGAGCCGTCGGTCGCGGCGACCAAGCTGCCGGACTCCGAGGTCGCCGGGCAGGCGACCGTGCTGATCTTCCCCGACCTGAACACCGGCAACAACACCTACAAGGCCGTGCAGCGCTCGGCCGGCGCGGTCGCGGTCGGCCCGGTGCTCCAGGGTCTGCGCAAGCCGGTCAACGACCTGTCCCGGGGCGCCCTCGTCCAGGACATCGTGAACACCGTCGCCATCACGGCCATCCAGGCCCAGTCCCCCGCCCCGGCGTCAGCCCCGAGCGAGAAGGCAGCCACCCAGTGAGCGCCCACCCGTCACCCACCACCGCCCTGCCCGACGAGCTGCGCTCGGCCCCTCCTGCCCACCCGTCGCCCACCACCGCCCTACCCGACGAGCTGCGCTCGGCCCCTCCTTCTCGGGTCCTCGTCCTCAACTCCGGTTCCTCGTCGGTGAAGTACCAGCTGTTGGACATGAACGACAGCAGCCGGCTCGCGTCCGGCCTGGTCGAACGGATCGGTGAGCGGACCTCGCTGGTCCGGCACACGCCGTCGGCGTCGGGCGGGGAGCTCAGGGAGCGGACCGGACCGATCGCGGACCATGAGGCCGCCCTGAAGGCGATGGCCGAGGAGCTGGCCGCCGACGGGCTGGGGCTGGACTCCCCCGAGCTGGCCGCGATCGGGCACCGGGTGGTGCACGGCGGGATGCACTTCACCGAGCCGACCGTCATCGACGACGCGGTGCTCGCCGAGATCGAGCGGCTCATCCCGGTCGCCCCGCTGCACAACCCGGCCAACCTGACGGGCATCCGCACCGCGATGGCGCTGCGCCCGGACCTGCCGCAGGTCGCCGTCTTCGACACCGCTTTCCACACCACGATGCCGGAGTCGGCCGCCCGCTACGCGATCGACGTGCGGACCGCCGACGAGCACCGGATCCGCCGCTACGGCTTCCACGGCACCTCGCACGCGTACGTGTCCCGGGAGACGGCCCGGCTGCTCGGGAAGGCGTCCGAGGAGGTGAACGTCATCGTGCTGCACCTGGGCAACGGGGCGTCCGCCTCGGCGGTGCGGGGCGGGAGGTGCGTGGACACCTCGATGGGGCTGACGCCCTTGGAAGGGCTGGTGATGGGTACCCGGTCGGGAGACATGGACCCGGCCGTCATCTTCCATTTGACGCGCGTTGGCGGAATGTCCGTCGACGAGATCGACACTCTTCTCAACAAGAAGAGTGGTCTGGTCGGCCTGTGCGGTGACAACGACATGCGGGAGATCCGCCGCCGGGTCGACGCGGGTGACGAAGAGGCGAAGCTCGCGTTCGACATCTACATTCACCGTCTGAAGAAGTACATCGGCGCCTATTACGCCGTTCTCGGCCGGGTGGACGCGGTGGCGTTCACCGCCGGGGTCGGCGAGAACGCCGCACCGGTGCGGGAGGCGGCCGTGGCGGGCCTGGCCGGGCTGGGCCTGGAGATCGACGCCGAGCGCAACGGCGCGCGCGGCGCCGGGCCGCGGCTGGTCTCGCCCGAGGGTGCGCGAGTCGCGGTCGCCGTGGTCCCGACGGACGAGGAAATGGAGATCGCCACACAGACCTACGCACTGGCCGGAAAGCGCAATTGAGCAGCCACTTCCTCATGTGTACCTTCCGCCAGACGGAATATTCCGGAGCGAAACAAACCGATAGGATCGTCCCATGCGCCGTTCCAAAATCGTCTGTACTCTCGGCCCCGCGGTCGACTCCCACGAGCAGCTCGTCGCTCTGATCGAATCCGGCATGAACGTGGCCCGCTTCAACTTCAGCCACGGCTCGCACGCCGAACACCAGGGCAGGTACGACAGGGTCCGTGCCGCCGCCAAGGAGACGGGCAGGGCCATCGGTGTCCTCGCCGACCTCCAGGGCCCGAAGATCCGTCTGGAGACCTTCGCCGAGGGCCCCGTCGAGCTGGTGCGCGGTGACGAGTTCACCATCACCACCGAGGACGTCCCGGGCGACCGGACGATCTGCGGGACGACCTACAAGGGCCTGCCCGGTGATGTCTCCCGCGGCGACCAGGTGCTGATCAACGACGGCAACGTCGAGCTGAAGGTGCTGGACGTCGAGGGCTGCCGGGTCAGGACGATCGTCATCGAGGGCGGCGTCATCTCCGACCACAAGGGCATCAACCTGCCCGGCACGGCGGTGAACGTGCCCGCGCTGTCCGAGAAGGACATCGAGGACCTGCGGTTCGCGCTGCGCATGGGCTGCGACCTGGTCGCCCTGTCCTTCGTCCGGGACGCCAAGGACGTCGCCGACGTCCACCGCGTGATGGACGAGGAGGGCCGCCGGGTGCCCGTCATCGCCAAGGTGGAGAAGCCGCAGGCGGTGGAGAACATGGAGGACGTCGTGATGGCGTTCGACGGTGTGATGGTCGCCCGCGGTGACCTCGCCGTCGAGTACCCGCTCGAAAAGGTCCCGATGGTGCAGAAGCGCCTGATCGAGCTCTGCCGACGCAACGCGAAGCCGGTGATCGTGGCGACCCAGATGATGGAGTCGATGATCACCAACTCCCGTCCGACCCGCGCCGAGGCCTCCGACGTGGCCAACGCGATCCTGGACGGCGCGGACGCGGTCATGCTGTCGGCCGAGTCGAGCGTGGGCGCCTACCCGATCGAGACCGTGCGGACGATGTCGAAGATCGTCCAGGCGGCCGAGCAGGAGCTGCTGTCCAAGGGCCTGCAGCCGCTGGTGCCCGGCAAGAAGCCGCGCACGCAGGGCGGCTCGGTGGCCCGTGCCGCCGCCGAGATCGCCGACTTCCTCGGCGGCAAGGGCCTGGTGGCCTTCACCCAGTCCGGCGACACCGCCCGCCGGCTGTCCCGCTACCGCGCGGGCCAGCCGATCCTGGCGTTCACCACCGACGAGTCCACCCGCAACCAGCTCACGCTCAGCTGGGGCGTGGAGCCGCACGTCGTGCCGTTCGTGAACAGCACGGACGAGATGGTCGACCTGGTCCAGCAGGAGCTGGTCCGGCTGCACCGCTTCGACGAGGGCGACATCGTGGTGATCACCGCCGGTTCTCCGCCCGGCGTCCCCGGCACCACCAACATGGTCCGCGTCCACCACATGGGCGGCGCCACCAGCTGACCGGCCGACGCGTGCACAGCACGTACGGCACCGAGGGCGCCCCCTGCGGAAGGGGGCGCCCTCGGTGTTCTCCGCGGCTCCCGAAGTGGGCCGCCGGGTACTCGGGCAGGCGCTCAGTCGGCGTACTGGCGCAACCCCGGGATGTGCAGGGTCCCGCCGAACTGACCGGCCTGCTGCACCGTCACATCCGTGAAGTAGATCAGGGGGATGTTGAGCGGCGGCGGGTTCTCCGGATCGAAGATGACCGGTATCAGCCCGAGCAGCTTGCCGGAGATGCTCTCCGTGTACATCACGGTGTCGCCGTCGCGGATGGTGGACGTCGACCCCTTGGCCGCCTGCACGTGGTGGGTCTTGCCGGACTGCTTGTCCTCGACCGTCTGGTGCAGGTCGCCGATGTCGGTGCCGTTGGAGACGACGTACTTCAGGACCTTCTTGATCTTGCCGCTCGCGGTCCGCACCTCGACGATGCCCTGGTAGTCGGCACCCTTCAGCGTCAGCGAGCTGGCGTTCAGGAACCACGGGTCCTCGGGCAGCAGGATCTTGTTGTCGACCCCGCCCTCGGCGTCGGTGGCGACCGGGCAGTCGTCGACGTCGGCCGTGGCGCTCTCGGAAGGGCTCGGCGAAGCGGTGGCCTTGGGGGTCGCGGTCGCCTCCTCGGCCTCCGCAGCGGGTCCCTCCACCTCCTCGGCTGCCTGGCCCGCCGTGCCGACGGGTTCCCCGGCGGCGCCGTCGGCGGCTTCGGTGGTCTTCTCGGTGGTCTCCCCCGCCGGGTCCGCGGCGTCCTCGGCGGAGCTGTCCGTGGCGGACGCGGAGGCCGACGGGGTGGGGCTCGCGGTCGCCTCGCCGGTCTCCTCGTCCTTCGGGGTGAGGAGGTCGGTGACGGCGTCGCCGAGCTTCTCCAGGGCGTTGCGGTCGGTCTCCGAGGGGGACGGCTCGGGCTCCTCGGCCCCGTCGCCGGAGGCTTCGGAGGTGGCGGGCGCGGCTTCGTTCTTGCCGTCCTTGTCGTCGGAACCTGAATCCGGCGAAGAGGACGAGTTCCTGCCCGTGCCCTTGTCCGTGCCCTTGTCCGTGCCCGTGCCCTTGTCCGTGCCCGTGCCCGTGCCCTTGTCCGTGCCCGTGTCCGCACCGGAGTCCCCGGCCGCGTCGTCGCCGGCGGAGGCCGAGGGGCTCGGTTCCGTGGCGGGGGCCCCATCGTCCGGGGAGGGCGTGTCACTCGCCGACGCGGACGGGCCTGCCGAGGAGGACACGCCGTTCTCGGAGTCCTCCAGAGCCGCCACGCAGTCCTTGTACTCGTCGGCGGTCAGGCTCCTGGACTTCGGCTGCTCGTCGGCCTGGGCCAGTGTCGGCGTGAACCCCATGCCCATCAGGACCGCGGTCGGCATCGCCGCGAGGGCGATCGCTTTCCCAGCCGGCATGTGGAACCTGGTGAACAGCGGCTTCCGGGGGGCCGCGTGGCGCGGCCCTCTTCTGTCCGGGGTCAGGGCCGCGGGAGCACTCTGGTCTCGCATCTCGTCAGCCGACACGGTGTCCCCTGTCACGGTCCTCGATCCGGGCGTCGTCCGCCTCCCCGAGGTCGTCGGCCTCGTACGGGGGGTGCGGCTGCCCCGCCTCGCCCGCAGGGCCCTCGGGCGCGCCCTGGGGGATGTCCTCCCGAGCACCGTTCCCGGACGGTCCACCGAAGAACTTCCAGCGCCCGCCCGCCTCACTCTGCGGCTTGTCCGGCACCCAGGCCAGGGCCAGCGCACCACCGATCATCGCGAGCAGGTAGCCGACCACGAAGCCACCTATGTTGGAGACCACCAGGGACACCAGGGCCAGAAGGATCGACGCCACACCGGCGAAGATCCGGGTGGCCTGCTGGAACCACATGGTCAGACCCAGCGTGATCAGCAGGACACCGATGATCAGAGAGCCCGCGCCGGCGGTCGTCGCCATGGCGATCGACATGTGGCCCAGCTGCAGCGTGGCGTAGGGGAAGTAGGCGATGGGCACCCCGCCGAGCAGGGTGAACAGACCCGCCCAGAACGGCCGGTGGCCCCGCCAGTCACGGAATCGCAGACGCAGCCGGGTGAACGTCCCGGCGCTCTGGACCGGAGTCTCGGCACTCATGGATACAGCTCCCTGGTCCGGTGAAGTTACCTACCGGCTCGGCCTGGGGGTGGAGAAGCCGGAAAGTCTGAGTCTGTGCGAACACCCGGGTACGAAGCACCGGGCTGGGTGTGCGGGGCGGAGAAGCGACCGCTTCCCCGCCCCCACTCGGCCGCTCAGCCGGCCAAGGACGTCTCCGGAGCGGAGTCCGTCAGTAGCACTCCATCTTGGAGTCCGTGCCCAGACGCATCTTCAGGCCGCTGAGCTTGAACGTCCCGGCAGTGGTCGCCCACGCCGTCTGCTTGACGTTGGTGAGGTCGGCCTTCTGCGCCTGCTGGGCGAAGCCGCCCGGCAGCGCGTTCTCGCCCTGCTTCACCGCGGGTCCGCGGGTCTTGTCCTTGACCGCGACACCGATGTCGATGTTGGTGAAGGTCGCATCGGCATCGAGCTGAGCAACGTCGATGTAGAGGTTCTTGGCCTCGACCTTGTGCTGCGCGTTCGGACCCGCGTCCAGACGAAGGTAGATCGTCCCTACGCCGGGAATATTCGTCTTGACGGACTGGCACATCTTGGTGATCTCGGCACGGTCGAACGACGAGATCGCCACCGGGTGCTGGGTCTTCTCGCCGCCCGCGATCGACGAGTAACCGGTGTCGATACCTCCGTACTGGGCGAAACCCCAGCCCTCGAGGTGATCGGCCGTCACCTTGAAATCCTGGCCGGAAACGCTGAACGACGCCGCGAGGGCACCCTGCGCCAGGCCGACGCCCACCGCGGCCGTGGCGACCACGCTGGGCACCATGACCACGGCGAACCGCTTCCATCTGGTCCCGCCACGCACCTGGGACTCCATATTTCCTCCTTCTCGGACGTACATCTCCTGCTCTGACGCGCCGCCAGTCGGCGGACGGCCGGGCAGGGATGGGAGAAGCACTACGTCCTCGGGAAGGAGAGCGCCGCGCTCGACAGCGCACGAAGCGCCCGAATCGCCGGCGATCACCCCCGAGCGACAACCACTGGTCGCGCCTGACACACATCACGCACAACCTGCTGGACAGGCTTCGCCGGGTGGGCGAAGACCCCCCTGTCCAAGAACCGGCTCCGCTGCCCGCCGGTTCTACTCGGTGGGGACCCAGGAGCGCCCGTGTCCCGACCGGATGTCGGGGTACGGGCGATGGACCGAGCGTCGCCGATCGTGGTGCATTCTCGCCGCCCGCACAAGGGGGTTCGTTACTTGCCAGTAATGGCCGGATGGCCGAGGGGCGACCCGCTGACATCGGACGGCGACCCTGGGTGCCCTGGAGGGGAATCGCAAAACAGTTGATCAGTGGACAGAATCTGACAGATCAACGCAGGTGGCTTACTCGCAGTAACAGCGGCCGCGATTGCCAAGTTTTGGCAAAGCGCGGCCGCACTGGCCTCCGTCGGCCATTCCTTCACTCGGACATCACTCGTCCAAAAACCGCCTTTCGGCGGCCGGAACCAGGTGCCCGCCCCGTTCAGAACAGGGCGCGTGCCAGCGCCCGGCGCGCGGCGACGACCCGCGGGTCGTCGGCCCCGACCACCTCGAACAGCTCCAGCAGCCGTACCCGTACGGCATCGCGGTCGTCGCCCACCGTATGTCCCACCGTCTCGATGAGCCGGCCGAAGGCGTCCTCCACATGACCGCCCACCAGGTCCAGGTCGGCGGCGGCGATCTGCGCCTCGACGTCCTTCGGCTTGCCGGCGGCGTCCGCGCGCACCTGCTGCGGGTCCAGCCCCTGCACGCGGTGGAGCAATTCGGCCTGGGCGAGACCCAGCTGGGCCTCCGGGTTGCCCGGGTCGTCGGTGAGCACGTTCTTGTAGGCCTGGATCGCGCCGCCCAGGTCACCGGCGTCCAGCGCCCGCACCGCGGCCTCCAGCAGGGCGTCGTACGGACCGACGGGCTCCTCGGCCTCCGAGGCAGCACCATCGCCCCCGGGCACGGCGTCGAGGTCGACGGTGAGTCCGGTCAGGCCGAAACGCTCCTCGGCGACCTGCACCAGCTGGTCCAGGGTCTGGCGGATCTGCGCCTCGCCGGCGGCCCCCTGGAAGAGCGGCAGCGCCTGTCCGGCCACCACCGCGAACACCGCCGGGATGCCCTGGATCCCGAACTGCTGCATCAGCATCTGGTTGGCGTCGACGTCGATCTTGGCGAGCAGGAAGCGCCCGTTGTACTCGACGGCGAGCCGCTCCAGGACGGGGCTCAGTTGCTTGCAGGGCTCGCACCACTCGGCCCAGAAGTCGATGACGACCGGGACCTCGGTGGACCGCTGCAGGATGTCGCTCTCGAAGCCGGCCTCGTCGACGTCGATGACGAGGTCGGCCGGGGAGACGGCGCCCCCGCCGCCCTGCCGGACCGCTTCCGCGCGGGCCTGCTCCGCCTTTGTCTTGGCCTCCTGGGCCGCCTTCACCGCGGCGAGGTCGACGACTCCGCTCATGGACATGTTCCGTGGCTGCATGCCTCCATCCTCCCCCGTACTCCGCGCGTCTTTGACTCCTCCCCTCCCCAAGGGGAGGAAATTCCTGGCCCGGGCGGCCACCCGGGGCAGCGCACCAGGCGGTCTTACGCCCTCGGCACCAGCCGGGTCGAGACCAGCCCGGACGAGCATCACGCGTACGGAGGCCCTGTCCCGGGGGATACGGTTCCGCATGCGGCGCAGGTGCGGGTGCGGATGCGCTCACCCAGCGGCAGTACGTGCTGCGCTCCGCAGTGCGCGCAGTCCATCGTGGTGTGCGCGGGGCGTACCGGGCAGGTGCACGGCGCGTCCGTGCTCGCGGCCCCTCTCGATCAGAGCCGCCTCGGTGGCGCTGGCCGGCGGCCTTGCGGGCCATAGTCGTCCTGAGTCGTCCGGGCAAGGAACCCCGGCTTGAAATCCTCGACCGCGGCAGCCTCGCCGCGGACGTCGAGGGCGTGGTCCTGCAGTTCGCGGTGCCGGCTGCGCCGCATGACGGGACACCATCCGCTGCCGCCCCTGCCGCCCTCCTCTGCCGCACGTCATGGCGCGGGGTCGGGCAGAGGGCGGGAGCGACTACCTTACGGAAAGGTGTGAGCAATCGGCGGGCGAATGTCATTTCGGCGCTCGTACGAGCGGTTCAGTGACAGTCGAGGGCGTGGTGCTCACGCCGTGCGGGGAGGGTGTCGTTCCCGGGTGAGTACGCACGCCGGCGTTTGCCCGCCCTGGAGTACGTCAGACGGGCCGAGGAGGCACTGAGCGCGTCCGGGACTCGAAGCGGACACGCGGCCCGCTCTCTCCCCACCGCGTGGGGCAACTCCGTCTCGTACGCCGTGCAGGACCGACCCGTACGCGCACCGCAGCGCCCCGCACCGGTCGGGCAACTTCGATGCGGGGCACTTGTCTTCCGCTAGGGGGTGTTTCGAAAGTCCTGTGCGGTGCCCGCGGTGCTCGGTGCGTGCTCTCGGCGTGCCGGAAGAAAGCCCTCGTACTGGACGTACTTGGGCTTTCGGCCGGTGCGGCGAGAGTGCGTGCCGGGTGCCGTGGGCGCTGTGCGGGACTTTCGAAACACCCCCTAGTAGGGCTTTGTTAGGTACCCCGGGTGTCCAAGGAAGGGCGGGGTCGTGATTTTCTCTCGGCT
>NZ_JBHSPC010000134.1:0-9952 GCF_042656345.1 Streptomyces incanus | reverse complement strand
CATCCACCACGCTGACCAGCCGCGTTGCCTTACGCCTCACGAACTACAGCTGCCGTGACAGAGCATCCACGTCGCCGTCGGCGTGCCGGCCACCACGACCGGCCGGGATGCCGCGAAGAAGGTGCCGGGCCGCAAGAGATGCCTGGCCGTGGACGTCCTGGGCCTCGTCGTGGAGGCCGTCGTCCTGCCTGCGTCCGCACACGACAACGCCGCCGGCCTCGCATTGCTGGACGGCGTGGCCGCCCAGACCGACACGGTGCGTAAAGCCCTGGTCGACCAGGGGTTCAAGAAGACCGTCGTCGACCACGGCAAGCAGTACGGCATCGACGTCGAGATCGTCGAACGCAACCCGGCCGACAAGGGCTTCGCCCCCCAGGCCAAGCGATGGATCGTGGAGCAGACGAACGGGACCCTGATGTTCTACCGCCGCCTGGTCCGCGACTACGAACACCGGCTTGCCACCTCCCGCTCCCGCGTCTTCTGGGCGATGACCTCCGTCATGGCCCGCCGGCTCACCGACGCCACCCTCCCCACCTGGCGGACCGCATGAGCGACACCCCCCAGGTCAAAGACGTCCTCGCCTACATCGAGGCCCGCGAGCGCGAACTCGGCGAACAGGCCGGACGGCTCCGCTCGTCCATCGAGGACCTCACCGCCCGCCTCGGCGAACTCGACGCGGAGACCGAAAACCTGCGCATCACCCGCAAAACCCTCCTGAGCATCCCCGCACCGGCCCCCGCCGACGATCCACCCCGAGCCGAGGCGCCGGACCACCCCGCCTACCGGCAGATCCTCGCGGTCTTCGCCGACACCGGCCGATCGATGCGGGCCCGCGACCTCTGCGAGGCCCTCGACCTGCCCCTTCTCCCGAAGAACACCGAAGGCATCCGGTCCAAGCTGAAACGCCTGGTCACCCGCGGCGTCCTCACCGAACCCGAACCCGGCCTGTTCATCCAGCCCCGCCCCTGACCGCCGGCCCGCCCCGCCGACCAGGGCTCCTCTCCCAGTTCCAAGCGGCAAACGGACATCAGCTCACGTACCGCACTCTCACATCCCGCACTGTGGGCCCGTCGGTGAACAACTGGCGCGGTTTTCGCCAGACCACCGCAGGCCAGGGACATACCAGCGCGCCACTTGAATCCCGACGGGCCCACTCTTAGACAAGCCTCATCGTTGCGGCTCAGAAGGCACTTTCGCTTTTCCGATCATGATCCGGACGCGACCCCGGATGAAACGCGCAGGCTAGCTGGTCAGGACGGGTCTGCGGGGTCTCAGGTTCGCTCGTTCGGCCGTTGCCTGGTCGGCGTAGTACTTCTCCTCGAACTCGATGGGGCTGAGCCAGCCGAGCTTCTCCTGGATGCGGCGACTGTTATAGAAGCCGTCGATGTACTCGAAGAGCGCGAGGTTCGCCTCGGCCCTCGTTGTGAAGGTGCGCCCGCCCAGCCCCTCGGTCTTGATCAGCATCCACAGGTTTTCCGCCAGGGCGTTATCGTATGAGTCTCCGCCGGAACCCATGGACGCCTGAACACCCGCTCGCACCAAGCCAGTTGTGAGCTTCACAGACGTGTACTGACACCCGTGGTCCGCGTGATGGATCAGCGTGCCGGGGTCGGGCTCGCGGGAGGCGAGGGCGTACTCGAGGGTGGTCAGGACCAGGTCGGCGTCCGCGCGGGCGGAGGTCTCCCAGGCCACCACCCGGCGGGAGAAGGCGTCGCGGATCGCGGACAGCCACAGCGGGCCCTCGCCGGTGGGCACCATGGTCAGGTCGGTGACCCACAGCCGGTTCGGCGCGGGCGCGGTGAAGTCGCGCCGGACCAGGTCCGGGGCGAGCGTGGCCTTCGGGTCGCGGCGGGTGAAGCCCTTGCGGCGCGGGCTGACGCCCGCGAGCTCGGCCTCACGCATCAATCGCCCCACCCGCTTGCGGCCGACCGCCACGCCTTCGCGTTTGAGGACGGCATGGACGCGGGGCGAGCCATAGATTCCGCCGGAGGCGGTGTGGATCTGCCGGATCCGCCCGGTCGGCACGGCGTCCTGACACGTGCGCGCGCACGGCTCGCGCTCGGCGCGGCGCCGGCGGTAGTAGGTGGAGGAGGCGATGTGCAGTTCCCGCAGGACGCACTCGACTCCCAGGTGCGGATGCTCCTCGAGGAGCGCCGTCACCCGGGCCGGGTCGGGTCGAGTTGCGCCGCGAAAAAAGCCGAGGCCGTCCGCAGGACTTCGTTCGCGCGCTTGAGCTGGGCGTTCTCCTTGCGCAGCGCGGCGAGCTCGGCGCGTTCATCGGTGGTCAGCCGGTCGTCCCGCTCGCCGGCATCGGCCTCGGCCTGCCGGATCCAGCCACGCAGGGCCTCGGGATGGACACCGAGCTCGATGGCCAGACGCTTGATCTGGGGCTTCGGGTCGGAGGTCCGGTACATCCGTACCGCACGCTCACGCAACTCCAACGAGTACTTCCTGGGGGCAGCCATGATCGACGTTCCTCTCATGAGAACCATCTGGCCCTCTGCCAGCATCCTCCGCATCTCGGGGGAACCTCAGTCGACGGCCCCGGCCGCTGACCCGGACGAGTTGATCCGGCAGCCGAATTCCCAGTCGGGTCGTTGGTGGTGATCAGCGTTGTGGTGATGGGCAGGATCAGCTACTCGGTACGGGCCGCGATGTAGCCGAGCATGGTGGTCGGGGACGACGGCACGAACGGCGGATTGTGGTGCTCTTCGATCGCGAAGACGTCCAGGCCCATCTCCTCCGACTTGAGGGCGATGGCGACCATCGCCTTGATGTGTTCGTGCTCTGACGGAGTACGGGCATTGGTCGGGTCGGTCGTCACGTCCCCGACGGTGAAGATGCCGACTGCATGGGTCTCTCTTCTTCCGGCGATCGTGTGAGGTGGGGAACGCCAGGCGCCGGTCGGACTATCGTCATGACTGTGCGTGCACGGGGTCGAGCCCTCCAGCGCCCTTCTCGCGCGGGTCGTTATCGTGCGCTGTCGTTCGTGACGCATAGTTGGTTGGGGCCGACTTCGGATCTGATGCCCCTCTGCAGGGAAGGGAGTTCTTTCATGGCGCATGGGCCGATCCTGGTGCTCGCCGCGACAGGCGGACAGGGCGGGGCTGTGACCGACGCGCTGCTGGGTCGCGGAGCCCGAATCAGGGCGCTGGTACGCGACCCCGGTCGAAGTGCCGCGCGGCAACTGGCCGAGCAGGGTGTCGACGTGGTGGCGGGCTCCCTGAGCGATCGTGAGTCGCTCGCCACGGCCATGAAGGGGGTGGCCGGTGTCTTCGCGTTCACCACGCCCTTCGAGGCCGGTGTCGAGGCAGAGGTGGGCCAGGGGCGGGCGATCCTCTCCGCCGCGGCGCAGGAGCGCGTTCCGCATCTCGTGTTCAGCTCGGTGGCCGGGGCCGACCAGGACAGCGGGGTACCGCATTTCGAGAGCAAGGCGCGCATCGAGGCGGAACTGACCGCAGGCGATGTTCCGTACACGATTCTGGGGCCGACGTACTTCTTCGACAACGCGCTGGGCGGAGCGGAGCGCATCCTCGACGGCGTTCTCGATCTGCCGCTGCCGCCCGACCGGCCTTTGCAGCAGCTCGCCCGCCCCGACCTCGGCGCGTTCGCGGCGGAAGTGCTGCTCAACCCCGCCCCGTACCTCGAGCAGCGCATTGAACTAGCCAGCGACGCACCCACTCCCACCCAGATGGCGGCCGCGCTCGGCGCGGCCCTGGGACGGGAAGTCCGCTATGAGCAAGTACCGCTGACTGCGATCGGCAACCCGGACATGCATGCGATGTGGACGTTTCTGAACGGCCCTGGCTATCGCGTCGACATTCCTGCCCTCCATGCTGCTCACCCCGAGGTCCGCTGGACCCGCTTCGCCGACTGGGCACACCGGACGTGGGCGACCGCCCGCTGACCATCGCCCTTGGCAGCGAGGTGCTCCGGACGGAGTTCTTTCAGCGACAGAGGTGCGGTACGGGTGGTCGCCCGGCCGGGCTACTGGCGCCTGAGCAGGTACTTGTGCTGTCCTGACAGCACAAGTACGCCGCGCTGGTTGTGGATGGTGGCTGCCGTGACCACGATGCCGGTGTCGCCCTGCGGTTCCAGCCCGGTGATGGTGAGGGCGGGGTACAGGGTGTTCCCGGAGTGCACCTCCGCCAGGAAGGTGCAGGACAGTTCGAGGAAACTGATGAACACTTCGCCGATGAAGTGCGGGAACAAGGTGGCCCCGGGTGCGGTGAAGGCCAGCATCTGAAGACCGTGTACCACCGGCGCGGGGTGTCCGCGCTTGCGGGTCCATTCAGCGTCGTAGTGCACCGGATGGTTGTCTGCGGAGACCGTCTGGAACGCTGCGGCATGGGCGTTCGTCAGGGTCCGGCCGGGGCCCGGAGGGCCTCGCCGATGCGTAGGTCCTCGAATGTCCTGGCCGGGACGACGAGGAAGGCGTCGGGGTCGAAGTCGGCCGGACGCGCTGTGCTCTGTTTCCCATCGGGTGGTGCGGGTGCCGATAAATCATCCGGGCAGGTGACAGGCTTGATCGCTGATCTTGAGTCGCGCTCGTCGCCCTCCTGGCTGTCCACACATGCAGAAGGCAGGGACGGCATGATGGCCTGTCATGCTGCTGCGCCTGGCCTACGTCACCGCGACCACCGCCGTCACGCTGCTGCGCCTGCTGCCGATGAGCGACCGGGACAAGGACATCGAGATCCTGGCGCTGAGGCATCAGCTGCTGGTCCTGCAACGCCAGGCCGGCAAGCCCGCGTTCACCGACACCGACCGCGTGATGCCGACCGGTCTGTTCCACCGCCTGCCGAGGGAGAGGCTGCGGCGGCTCCCGTTGCTGGTCCGCCCGGACACGATCGTGCGGTGGCACCGCAATCTTCTCAAGCGCCGGCACGCCGCGACCTGCGTGCCGAAGCGTCGCGGGCGCCCGCCCACCGTCCACTCGATCCGCGCCCTGGTGCTGCGCCTGGCGCGGGAGAACAGCTCGTGGGGGTATCACCGGATCCATGGTGAACTTGCGGCACTGGGCATCAAGGTCGCCGCCTCCACGGTCTGGGAGATCCTCAAGGAGCACGGCATCCCGCCCGCACCCGAACGCCAAGGCACGACCTGGGCCGCCTTCCTTCGCAGCCAGGCCGACGCGCTTGTGGCCTGCGACTTCTTCGAGACCTGCACCTTGACCGGGGTCCATTTGCCCGCCTTTGCGGTCATCGAGCACGCCACGCGGAGGATCCGGATTCTGGGTGTCACCGCGCACCCCACAGTGCAGTGGGTGGTGCAGCTCGGGCGCAATCTCGTCACGGACCTTGAGGACGCGGCGAGCAGGGCCAGGTTCCTGATCCGCGACCGAGATGCGAAGTTCACCGCGACCTTCGACGCCCT
This sequence comes from Streptomyces incanus, assembly GCF_042656345.1. Classification (NCBI taxonomy): domain Bacteria; kingdom Bacillati; phylum Actinomycetota; class Actinomycetes; order Kitasatosporales; family Streptomycetaceae; genus Streptomyces; species Streptomyces incanus. The sequence goes on along the minus strand of NZ_JBHSPC010000134.1, from coordinate 4,576 downwards.
GCTGGCCGACGCCGGCCTGAAGGTTGTCACCACCGGCATCCGGATGCCCCGGATGAACTCCCTCATGGAGCGCTGGATACAGACCTGCCGACGCGAGCTGCTGGACCGCACCCTCATAGGGGACCAGCGCCACCTGCTCCACGCGCTGCGCGAGTTCGAATCCTTCTACAACGGCCACCGGCCCCACCGAGCCCTGAACCAAGAGGCCCCGCTCCGCCCGCTCCCCGAACCGATCACCGAACCAGGGAAGATCGGGAACCTTCAGGTCCGTTGCCGCGAACGACTCGGCGTGACGCTGCACGAGTACGAATGTGCCACTTGACCAGGCCGGACGAATGATCGGCACCCGCAGTGTTGCAGCCATCTCTGACCGGACAGCCCGGACACCTGTCATCTTGGCTATCCGGGTCATTTCCATAGATGAGGGCCTTAACCGGACACTCGGACACTCGGACACGTGGGACACTCCATGTGTTTCCCGTCCGTTCCTCCCGGAAGACGCACGCGGAGGACGCGCTGGTCCCGGCGCTTCGACGGGTCAGACCTGTTGGTCCCGACTTGCCGCGGGGCGGTCGCTGAGGTTCGCTCGATAGCGTAGATGATTCACCGCTTGTCCCGCCTCGACGTCTCCCCGCCCAGTTCAGGGGCGGTGTAGCTGTCCGGCTCGGCTTTCGTGTCGTGTTGAACGAAGGGGTCAGAGTGATGGCATACGCCGTGCACCACCGTACCGTGGCCGTCGATGGCTTGGAGGTATTCTACCGGGAGGCCGGTAACGCGCAGGCACCCGTCGTGGTCCTGCTGCACGGCTTCCCGACAAGCTCGCACATGTTCCGCAACCTGATCCCGGCCCTCTCCGACCGTTACCGGATCATCGCGCCCGATCACATTGGCTTCGGCCAGTCGGCAATGCCGAGCCTCGACGAGTTCCCCTACACCTTTGACGCCCTCACCGAGATCACCTCGGGGCTGCTCGACCGCCTGGGCGTCAACCGGTTTGCTATGTACGTACAGGACTACGGCGCACCCATCGGGTGGCAGCTTGCGCTGCAGGACCCGCAGCGCCTCACTGCGATCATCACTCAAAACGGCAATGCCTACACCGACGGCTTCGTCAAGCCCTTCTGGGACGGCCTGTTCGCCTACGCCAAGGCACCGGGTCCGGAAACCGAAGCACCGGTGCGCGGCGCGCTGACCGCCGAAGTCACCCGCTGGCAGTACGTGAACGGCGTAGCCGACCAAAGCCTCGTCAGCCCCGACAACTGGGTCCACGACCAGGCGCTGCTCGACCGGCCAGGCAACAAGGAGATCCAGCTCAAACTCTTCCGCGACTACCCCACCAACGTGGACCTCTACCCGGCGGTGCACCAGTACTTCCGCGACTCCCAGGTGCCGCTGCTGGCCGTCTGGGGCGCGAACGACGAGATCTTCGGCCCGGAAGGCGCCCACGCCTTCCAGCGGGACCTGCCCAAGGCCGAGATCCACCTGATCGAATCCGGACACTTCGCCCTGGAGAGCCATCTGGAGACCATCACCCAGCACATCCGCGACTTCCTCAGCCGCGCCATCGCCTGACGCGGTCGCAGGAGGCCATGGCGCGGCCAGCCTCGCGGCAACTTGTTCCGCGCTAAGAGGGCGTTTAGCGTGGACGGATTGCCGCTTATGGCCTAGTAGGTGCCTCGCCAGGTTGGTGTGGTCTCGTCCGTTATGCGCTTGGCAAGGTTGTCGATCGAGGCGAGGTGGATCATGGCTTCGGAGCCGGTGGCGAGAGTCTCGTAGTCGCGGGCGAGTCGGCGCTGCATCATGATCCAGCCGATACTCCGCTCCATCGCCCAGTCACACTGCACATATGGATGGTCTGGACAGTGAGCGGGCGCCGATAATCGGTCGTGAGGGCCTGCTGCGGCTGGCCGCGGTGGCCGAGCGGCTGCGGGACCGTGACAAGGGAGATGAGTCGCCATGCGCGACGACAGTGACGTCGGCCCCAGAGGACGATTTTGGCGGTGCCGGACGGGCAGGTGTGGGCAGCACTACCGGAGGTGAACCGGCAGGCGGTGGTGGGGCAGTTGGTGCGGCTGGCGAGCCGCGCGTTGTCGGCGGCCGCGACGGCGAGTGAGCGGGACCGGCGATGACCTCGGTGATGCCATGGGAGCGGCCCGGCAGCAAGATCGACGACCGTCACCTGCAGCGGCTCGCGGTGATCTATATCCGCCAGTCCACCCGCCGGCAGCTCGTCGACCACCAGGAGTCGACCCGGTTGCAGTACGCCCTGGTGGACCGGGCGGTCGCGCTCGGCTGGCAGGCGGACCGGATCCTGGTGATCGACGAGGACCTGGGCAGGTCGGCGTCGAGTGCGGTGGCCCGCACCGGCTTCCAGCGGCTGGTCACCGAGATCGGGCTGGACCACGTCGGTCTCGTGCTGGGGATCGAGATGTCCCGCCTGGCCCGCTCCGGCAGGGACTGGTACCAGCTGATCGAGCTGTGCGCCCTGTCGGGTGCGGTACTGGCGGACACCGACGGGGTCTACGACCCGGCCGAGTACAACGACCGGCTGCTGCTGGGGCTCAAGGGCACGATCAGCGAGGCCGAACTGCACCTGATCAAGCAACGGATGTGGAGCGGGCGCCTGAACAAGGCCCGCCGCGGCGAGCTGGCCTTCCCCCTGTCCAGCGGTTACGTCCGCCGCCCGTCCGGGGAGGCCGCCCTGGACCCGGACGAACAGGTGCAGACCGTGATCCGTCTGATCTTCGCGCAGTTCGAGCGGCTCGGCACATTGCACGGTGTGCTGCGCTATCTCGTCGAGAACGACATCCAGTTGGGCATCCGGCTGCGGGAGGGACCGGACAGGGGCACCCTGGAATGGCGCAGGCCGAACCGGATGACGCTGCAGACCCTGCTGCACAATCCCGCCTATGCCGGGATCTACGCCTACGGGCGGCGCCGGGTCGACCCGCGCCGCCAGGACCCGGCCCGGCCGAGCACCGGACGGGTCGTCCGCTCCCGGGACGGATGGCATGTGATGATCCCGAATGCCCTGCCCGCCCACATCACCGTCGCCCGGTTCGAGGCGAACGAGGCGAAACTGGCGGCCAACCGCGCCCGCGCCGAAGCCATGGGCGCAATACGAGGCGGCCCCGCGCTCACGGCCGGGCTGGTGCACTGCGGGCGCTGCAACCGGCGCATGAGCGTGCGCTACCACACCCAGCACAGCAAGGCCCTGCCCGAATACGTGTGCGCCCGGGACGTGACCAACTACGGCGCGCACAAGAGCTGCCAGCTGCTCAACGCCGCCTGCGTGGACGCCTTCGTCGAACAACAGGTCCTCGCGGCACTGACGCCCGCCGCCGTCGAGGTGTCCCTGCGCGCGGCCGACCAGGTCCTGGCCGAGCGGGCCGAGCTGGAACGGCTGTGGTCGAGGCGGTTGGAACGCGCCGCGCAGGATGCCGACCGGGCCCGCCGCAGCCACCACCTCGCCGAACCGGAGAACCGCCTGGTCGTGCGCCAGCTGGAGAAGGAGTGGGAGGACGCACTCGCCGCCCAGCAGCGGCTTTGCGAGGAGTACGACCGCTTCACCCGCAGCAGTCCGCACATCCTCACTTTGGCCGAGCGGCAGACCATCACGGCTCTGGCCGGCGACATCGAGGGTCTGTGGCGCGCCCGCAGCACCACGACGGCGGACCGCAAGGAGATCATCCGCGCGGTCGTCGACAAGGTCGTCGTCACCGTGCTCGGCACCAGCGAGCGGGTGAAGGTCACCATCGTCTGGGCCGGCGGGAGCACGACGGCGGGAGAGGTCATCCGCCCGGTCCAGCGGTTGGAACAGCTCAGCTACTACCCGCAACTGGCCGATCGGATCCGCGAACTCGCGGGCCAGGGCATCGGAGCCGGCGGGATCGCCGACCGCCTTCAAGCCGAGGGCCTGCGGCCCGCGAAGGGCGGCAAGCGGATCTCCGCAGCCACCGTCCGCGACCTCATGCGACGCCTGGCCTGTCCCGCAGGCCGTGTCCACCGGCACCGCCCCGCACCACCCGGCGAGGAGCCCGGCCCCCACGAGTGGTGGCTGGGGCACCTGGCCGCCGAGCTGGACATGACCACCTCCACTCTCTACGCCTGGATCAACCGCGGCTGGATCACCACCCGCCGGGAGAGCTGCTGGCCCCACCGCCTCATCGCCCACGCCGACCAGCGAGAACTCGCCGAACTCCGTGAACGCCGGACCCGTCCGCCCGGCTGGTACAGCCGCCGCATCTGGACCGAGACCGCCGAGACGACAGAGCAACAGACTCCATGAGTGCACTGTGCTTGACAGATCTCCACCACCCAGCGCCTTTTCACGACGTGAAAACCGCGAACTCCGGGGTTTCTGTTGACGACTTCGACATCGATTCCGAGCCGCGCTCCGTGCTCGACCACGGCGTTCTTGAAGCCGGTGTCGACCCAGCTTTTCGTGATGGTCGGATACGTTTCCCTGACCCGGTCAAGGAGTTGTGTTCCCACGGCGTTTTCGGAGAGGCTCGCCACGGTGACGATCGCGACGAGGATCAGCCCGAGCGTGTCGGTGAGGATGCCGCGTTTCCGG
>NZ_JBHSPC010000133.1:0-8838 GCF_042656345.1 Streptomyces incanus | reverse complement strand
GAAACGACCCATACCACATCAACGAACCCAAGCCCCGGAAGCAACCCGTAAATACGCGACGCCTCCGGTGAGTTCGTTCAGCGCCAGACTCATCGGGTCCGTGCCGTCGCTCCGAGCGTCCGAGCCCAGGCTCATGTTGACGACCTTGGCACCGCTGCCCGCCGCCCACTCCATGCCGGCGATCACCTGGGACTCGGTACCGAAGCCGTCGTCCCCGAGCACCTTTCCGACGATCAGGTCGGCCAGAGGCGCCACGCCCTTGCCGCCCTTGCCCCCGGCGGACGCCGCGCCGCTGCCGCCGACGATCGACGCTACATGCGTACCGTGCCCGAAGGCGTCCCCCGTCCCGGAACTGTCGGAGAAGTCCCGGGCCTCGGAGATCCGGCCGGCCAGGTCCGGATGCGACTGGTCCACGCCGGTGTCCAGCACCGCAACCTTGACCGACTCGCCCTGCTGGCCCGCCTTCCACACCGCGGGCGTGCCGATCTGCGGCACACTGCGGTCGAGGGTGGCCCGCACCCGGCCGTCCAGCCACACCCGCGGGGTGCCCGCCGCCCGTGCGGCGTTCATCTCGTCGGTGTCCGGCGCCAGTTGCTTCCAGAACCGGCCGAGGTCGTCGTCCGCGACCCGCACGGCGCGCGCGCCGATGCTGTCCAGGCGGCGGACCGGGGAGCCGTCCTCGGCGAGGTCCGTCAGGCGCCGGACGGCGGGCGCCGCCGCACCGTCGGCCCCCGCCACAATCAAAAACAGCGCGTCGGCGTGCGCCTCGTCGTAGCCCTGTGCGAGGAGGGCGCCCACGTCGAACAGGTTCCGGTCCACCAGCCCCGCCGCGACCAGGTTCCCGGCGTCGGACGGCAGGACCGTCAGACGCCCGTCCTCCTCGTACGTCCGGAAGACGATGTGGCGTCGTCCGGGCCCGGGCGCCACCGAGGCGGTCCGCCGCCCGTCGCCGTCCGTGCCCACGGTCACCCGGTCGCCGGTGATCAGGCGAACGGTGCCCAGGTGCTTCGACGGTGCCTTGTGGGCCGCTTCTCGGGATGGGGACGCTGTGTCGGATGTGGCGGCGGCCGACGCCACCGCGCCGGAGACCAGGACGAGTCCTGTCGATATCGCCGCCACCAGGCGGATCCGTCTCATATGTGCAGTGCCTTCCGTCCAGCGCGTGGGATGTGTGCGCGCTGGACAGAATCCGGCGGTGCCGATCGCCGTGTCATTCGTTTTCGCTGGCACAGGTGGGACATGTCGCAACCGCGACACCGGAGCCGTCGCCCGAAGGGGCGCGTTCAGCGGGACGCCGACGCCGACGCCGACGCCGACGCCGGCATCGGGAGCGAGACGACGTCGGCGAGGGCCCGCTGACCGGCGATGTCTACGTGCACACCGTCCCCGGTGTCGTACGGCGGATGGCTGCTGTTCGGCTTCACCGGGTCCCTGAGCACCTGGCCGAAGGGCAGCACGCCGTCACAGGTGCCGGCGCAGTTGTTCCACGTCGACACGAACGTACCTACGGTGCGCCGGTCGCGGTTGTTCTGGCCCGTGCGGCCGGGTCGAGGGGTGACGGGGGTGATGTACACCTTGATGCCCGCGGCCCGCAGCCGCCGGAAGGCGTCCCGATAGCTGCCCAGGATCTGCTGGCCTCGCACCGGGCCGCGAGATCGTTGGTGCCGTAGCAGGAGAGGACGCCGGTGACTCCGTGCAGCGCGAGGACCGCGCATGGCCTTGAACGCCACCTCCGGCCGGCGCAGGAAGTCGGTGGCCACCTGCGCGGCCACTGCCTCCCGATCGACTGGAAGATCCTGCATGGCTTCATGCGTCAGGTGATGCCCGTCGATCTCCCGGGCGGCCTCGGCTCCGACGCGGCCGGTGCAGTTGACCAGGGCGGCGAGGGTGTGACCGCCTTCAGCCTCGGTGACGAGGTGCTGGGGGGGCTGTCTTGCCCCCTCTGCGCGCGGTCGGCGCTCGCTGACCCCGCTGCACCGGTCGCCAGGCCGTCCTCCGTTCCCGCGTCCTCTCACTCGTGGCCTTCGACGCCGCGGGCGCCGTCGCGCACGCTCCCTCGCCCTCACGCGGCGGCAGGAGCTGTGCGAGTACGTCGGTGCCGTCCGGTCCAGGCGCACAGGACCGAGCCGGGAGCGGAGGGTCCCGAAGCGCTCGGTGACATACTCGCCCTCATCGGGGCGGGACAGCTGCAGATGCCTGTCGCAAGTCCCCACCCCCTCGATGAGGTTGCGGCGGCACCGGCAGTGAGTCAGTCCGGGTCGACTGAGCGGCAAGCCCGTAGTACTCCCGGCGGAGAGCCGGGGCCTGCGTAGTCGGACCTCCGCCCCGCCGGCCGAAGGTTCGGCGCGCCTGACAGAGGTCCAGCCGGGCGAATGGGCACGGAGCTCCTCCATCCTCGTCGCGGAGAGCTCTTCTGGCTCGGGTGAAGCCGGTGCTCAAGCCCCTGGACGGCCTCCTCGCGGTCATGGCGGCGACCCTGAACGCCGCCCGCGTGTGGGCCGAACTGGGCGTCCGACCGGTCGCATTGCGCCACTCGGGTGACTTTCGCAGCGATCATGGCTCAATCCAGCGCCACATGTTGACACATCAACCAGAATGCGCTTCAGTTGACCCATCAACAATCTCTCCTCGGGTAGGGGTAATCACATGAGTGAGCAGAAGGTCATCGCGGTCACCGGAGCCACCGGTGCACAGGGAGGCGGCGCCGCGCGGGCGATCCTCGCCGACCCGGACTCGGGATTCACGGTGCGTGCGCTGACCCGGAACCCCGACTCGCCCGCGGCCAAGGAACTCGCGCAGCTCGGCGCGGAGGTCGTGCGGGCGGACTTCTATGACGAGCCGACCGTGCACGAGGCGTTCGAGGGTGCGTACGGTGCCTTCCTCGTCACCAACTTCTGGGCGCACGGTTCGGCGGCCAAGGAGAGGGAGGAGATCGAGGTCCTGGTGCGGGCCGCGAAGAATGCCGGGCTGCGGCACGCGGTGTGGTCGACGCTGGAGGATACCCGGGAACTGCTGCCGCTGCAGGACGAGCGGATGCCTGTCCTGCAGGAGAAGTACAACGTCCCGCACTTCGACGTCAAGGGCGAGGGCAACGAGCTGTTCCGGCAGGCCGGGGTGCCGACCACCTTCCTGAACACCGCCTTCTACTTCCAGGGCTTCCTGTCCGCGATGGGTCCCAAGCGTGCCGAGGACGGCGTACTGACGCTGACCCTGCCGCTCGAGGACGGCAAGCTGCTGGCCGGCGTGGACGTGAACGACATCGGCCGCACGGCGCTCGCCATCCTCAAGGACGGCGAGCGGTTCATCGGCCAGACCGTCGGCCTCGCCGGTGACCACCTGACCGGCGCCCAGTACGCGCAGAAGATGGGCGCCGCGCTCGGCGAGCCGGTGCGCTTCCAGTCGGTGCCCTACGACGTCTTCCGCTCCCTGGGCGTACCGGCGGGCGACGAGATCGCCAACATGTTCCAGTATTACGGCGACTTCGAGCAGGAGTTCACCGGCGCCCGCGACCTGGACCGCCTGCGGGAGATCAATCCGGAACTCAAGAGCTTCGACGACTGGCTCGCCGAGAACGCCGCGAACATCGAGGTGGGCTGAGTCGCTACCGTCGGCGGGCCGTGCCCCGAGGGTGCCGCTTGCGGGCACCCTCGGAACGCCGAATGAGGGGAACGCGCCTTCACCGGCGCGGTGTCGTGCCGGTGAAGGGGCAGGAGCAGAGGAGCTGGGAGCTCCCCGCTCGGCGGGGCTCCTTCGGCTGGGGCGGCATCGCTGGCCGGTCGTCCGAGCCAACCGTTGTGAACTGAGGGCCGGACCGTCGACGAGCGGCTGCGGCCTCTGCATGGAAGAGCGGTGCGTAGGTTGACGGCGCAGGAGCAGCATGCGTGGCGGAGCTTTGTCCGCATGCATGAGAGGCTCATGGGCCGCTTGTCCCGCTTGTTGCAGACGGAGTCCGACGTATCGCCTGCCGACTTCGCCGTACTGGTCGAGCTGACGGACGTACCGGAGGGGCGGCGGTGGTTTCTGGACATCGCCAGGGCGTTGGAGTGGGAGAAGAGCCGGATGTCCCATCACATCGCCCGGATGGTGAAGCGTGGTCTGGTGGTGCGCGACAGGGGTCCCGAAGACGGCCGTGGCACGTTCGTGGTCATCACGGACAAGGGGCGAGCGGTGATCGAAGCAGCCGTCCCACGTCATGTGGAGGCGGTGCGCAGGCTCTTCCTTGACCACGTCACGCCGTCGGAGCTGCAGGTGCTGGCTCGGATCTCCGAGCGTGTGGTGGAGAAGCTGGACGAGGAACCAACCGGCCCGGATCGGGTGGCCCGGCCTGCGCCATCTACTCAGCGCAAGCGTCGCAGCAGTGGTGGCTGAGGGCAGAGCCTCGTGAGGTTTGCGCGACTCGTCAACCGAGTCTCCGCCGCACTGGCCAGGTCTGACTCATGGTTTCGGAATGAGTCTGGCTCAGGGCTTGGCAGCCCGGCTGGTGGGCGGCTGAGTTCTGCGGGCGTCGGATGATCTTGTGCCTGATGATCTGTGGGAGTGTGCAGCTCTGCTGCTTCCTCCTCGCTCGCTGACCGGACCTGCCCGTCGGCTGGGCTCAGTGGTCGGTTTCCAGCGGCGTCAGCGGCCGGGCGGGTTGCCGGAGTGGAGTAGGTCAGTGACCAATAAGTGAGACGGGGAAGACACGGCAGGCCGGCTCACGCGCGCGGCGGTCGTCGACGCCGCACTGCGGGTGCTGGGGGACCGGGGGCTGGAGGGGTGGTCGACCCGGGCGGTGGCCGACAGCCTGGGGGGGGCGTGAACACCGTCCTGTGGCACGTGAAGACCAAGGCCCGGATGCTGGAACTCATGGCCGACGCGGGCGTGGGCGAAATCGGCTATGCGGACCTGGGCGGACCGCTTCGCCGTCACCCGGGCGGTCGCTGAGGTGCGGCCCCTGCTCGCCGAGCGGGGCTGCACCGTCAGCCCCGACAGGCGGCGCCTCGGCGGCCTCTACTTGCTGTGAGGCGGTGGTACGGGGTGCTTGCTCATGATCGACACGCGATTGAACGCGTTGATAGTGACTGCCACCCAGATCGCGGCTGAGATCTGGGTGGCGGAGAGGACCTGTCGGGCGGCCTCGTAGGCTGAAGTCTGGGCCGTGGCGTTCGCCGGATCGGTTGTACTCTCGGCCAGCGCCAGGGCGGCGCGCTCCGTGGGTGTGAACAGGCCGGTGTCCCGCCATGCACTCAAGATTCCGAGTCTCCGCGGTGAATCACCGGCGCGCAGGGCCGTTCTGGTGTGGAGGCCGAGGCAGTAGGCGCAGCCGTTGAGTTGCGACACGCGGATGTTGATCAGTTCCACGGTGGTGCGGTCGAGTCCGGCCTCGGCGGCCGTTGCTCGGACCGCCTCCGAGACCTGCAGCAGGGCTTGGAAGGCCTTGGAGCTCTGTTTGTCGATGGAGATCCTGCGGGGTGGGGAGCTATGGGTGTGGTCGCTCACGTCGGGGGCTCCTTCGGGCCACGCTCGGAGTGGTCGGTGTTCGTACGGGTGCTGTGGCCATTTGGCTGCCTTCGTGGCATCATAGTTGATGTGACAACCAAATCGTGTAGGAGGTGCTCTCGGTGAGCAACCCGGAGACTGATGCCGCGGCTCTGCGCTGCGGTGCGCTGGTCGACGGCGACCGGCCGGCCGGAGCCCCCCGGGTCGATGTCCTGTCGGCGCGTGAGGTCCCCCTCGGCGGTCCACGTGCGATGCGTGTGCGGCGGACGCTGCCCCAGCGGGAGCGCACACTCATCGGTGCCTGGTGCTTCGCCGATCACTACGGCCCGCACCAGGTCGCCGCGTTGGGTGGCATGGACCTGCCCCCGCATCCACACACCGGTCTGCAGACGGTGAGCTGGCTGTTCAGCGGCGAGTTCGAACACCGCGACACCCTCGGCACCCACGCCTTCATCCGGCCCGGCGAGATCAACCTCATGACCGGCGGATACGGCATCGCCCACTCTGAGGTCTCCACCCCAGACTCCACCGTCATCCACGGCGTGCAGTTGTGGGTCGCGCTGCCCGAGGAACACCGCGACGCCGACCGGGACTTCCAGCACTACGTGCCCGAACTCACGCAGGTCGACGGGGCCGAGATCAGGCTCTTCCTGGGCTCGCTCGTCGGCCGGACCTCCCCGGTCCGGACTTTCACGCCGCTGCTCGGCGCCGAGATCGTCATCGAACCCCGTGCAACGCTCACTTTCGCCGTGGACGCGGCTTTCGAGCACGGCCTTCTCGTGGACAGCGGGGAGATCCGTCTGATCGACACTCTTCTGCGGCCCGCCGAACTCGGCTACGTCCCTCGCGGCGCGGACACCCTGACGATGGTGAACGAGACCGACGCCCCGGCGCGGACCATCCTCCTCGGAGGGCCTCCCTTCGGAGAGGAGATCGTCATGTGGTGGAACTTCATCGGTCGCAGCCACGAGGACATCGTGAAGGCCCGCGAGGACTGGGAAGCCTCCTCCGACCGCTTCGGTGTCATCGAGGACTTCCCCGGCGGCCGCCTTCCCGCACCGGCCCTGCCGAACGCCGTCATCACACCGCGCCGGAACCCCCCGACCCGCTGACCTCCCTTACGAAAGGCACACCATGAGCGAGTCCTCCACCACCACGGTCGTCGAGCGTGTGGACGCCGATCGCCGGTACGAGATCCTGGTCGACGGCCGGCGCGCGGGTCTGACCGCCTACCGTGACCTGGGCGTGCAGCGTGTCTTCTTCCACACGGAGATCGACGAGGCCTTCGCCGGCCAGGGGCTGGGCCGACAGCTGGTCCAGCAGGCACTCGTCGACGTGCGCGCATCCGGAATGCGGATCGTCCCGGTCTGCCCCTACGTCGCCAAGTTCCTCAAGCGGCACGACGAGTTCGCGGACATCACCGACCGGGTCACACCGGATGTCCTGCGGTGGCTGAAGGCACAGCTCGGCTGAGCACCCAGTCTTCTTCTCGGCCTGGCCGGCGAAGTCGTGCGCCTTGACCTTCGTGCCCAGCGTTCTTCGCAGTCGCCGTTCAGGTCGGGTAGGTGCGGCACATTACTGCGCCGTACCCCCCTCAGAACCGTGCGTGCCCGTCGTCCGAGCACACGGCTCAAGCAGGCCCCTTGGGCTTGCTGACAGGTTGCAGTGCTGTCCGGCTGCCGATGCTGGCACCACGCCAGCGGTGGCAGTGGGTGGGTATCAGGCGGCGTGAGGCGGGACTGTCCGGTGTGCTGCGACCCGGGCCGGTTCACCCGGGTCCGGCCCGGCAACCCCCACCTGAAAGGGGCACGGGGGATGGCCGCGTTCGGAGCGGCACGGACCAAGGACTCCTTCCTGCAGGCACGCTACAAGCGGCTGACCGCCCGCCGGGGCCCGATCAGGGTGCTGGTCGCCGTCGAGCACTCGATCATCACCGCGATCTGGCACATGCTCAACGACAACGTGCCCTACCGCGAGCTCGGCGGCAGCTACTTCACCCAACGAGATCCCGAACGGGCCGCACGCCGAGCCGTGTGCCGGCTGAACGAACTCGGCTACCGCGTCATCCTCGACCCAATGGACGCCGCTGGATGAACGAGCGTGGCCGCAGCCCCGGCGGAGACGACTCCGACCGGGCCGATACCCCTGCCCGAGAGAGCACCCACCTGCAGTTATTTACGCGTCAGAGTCGCTCATTGGCCGGCGGCCCCGCACGTCAGTGCGTCCCTTCGGTCGGCACAGGGCTGACCTCTCGTGGTCCAGACAGTCCAGTCCCCCCGCCCAGTCAGTCCGGCTGCTTCTCCATGTGGTCCAGGATGCGCTTGGAAATCCGGCCGAGCGTGCTGAGCTGGTTCGGGGTCAGGGCGTCGATGAAGAGGCGGCGGACGTGCTCGACGTGCTGGGGTGAGGCCTCTTCGATCGCTTTGTAGCCGGCCGGGGTGGCGACGATGAATGCTCCGCGTCCGTCGTCGGGACACTCCTCCCTGACCACGAGCCCGCGTTTCGCCATCCGCGTGACCTGGTGGGACATCCGGCTTTTCTCCCACTCCACGAGTTTGGCCAGATCCAGGAAGCGCATCCGCCCGTCACCTCTCTCGGTGAGGTTGACGAGCACGGTGTGGTCGGCTGCTGACATTCCGGAGTCGGCCTGGACGCGTCGGGACAGCCGTCCGATGAGTTTCTCCTGCATGCGGATGAAGCTGTCCCAGGCGGCCTTCTGTTCTGGGTCGAGCCAGCGTGGTGGTACGTCCATGAGGGCAGTCTAACGAAATCGTTGACAGCTCATCTACTGGCAGTGGCAGGGATGCGGCCCTCGGCGAGGCCGGGTGTGTCGTGACCCGGATGCTTCGGTTCACATCCGGCCCCGGTGCGCGATCCGGGAGGTGCCGGGATCGATGCCTGTCGGACGACTTTGATGCCCCTATGGATGTCAGAGGGCGTTTAGCGTGGACGGATTGCCGCTTATGACCTAGTAGGTACCTCGCCAGGTTGGTGTGGCCTCGTCCGTTATGTGCTTGGCAAGGTCGTCGATCGAGGCGAGGTGGATCATGGCTTCGGAGCCGGCGGTGCATCATGATCCAACCAATACTCCGCTCCACCACCCAGCGCCTTTTCACGACGTGAAAACCGCGAACTCCGGGGTTTCTGTTGACGACTTCGACATCGATTCCGAGCCGCGCTCCGTGCTCGACCACGGCGTTCGTGAAGCCGGTGTCGACCCGGCTTTTCGTGATGGTCGGATACGTTTCCTTGGCCCGGTCAAGGAGTTGTGTTCCCACGGCGTTTTCGGAGAGGCTCGCCGCGGTGACGATCGCGACGAGGATCAGCCCGAGCGTGTCGGTGAGGATGCCGCGTTTCCGG
>NZ_JBHSPC010000132.1:0-10656 GCF_042656345.1 Streptomyces incanus | reverse complement strand
GAACTCCCGCGCCCGGAGCCCGAGGCGAACGCCCGCTGACCAAGGGCTCCGGTGCGCCGTGCCCTCGGCGACCGTCCAGGCCCCACCGGATGCCCCCGGGCGTGAGGGACCCCGCCCCCGCCTTCCCGGACCACGGACACGAGCCGTGCCGCCGGACGTGGAGCGAACGCGGGCGACCAGGACACCCCACACCGTTCGGGATGTCCGCAGCGAGCAGGAACGGGTCCAGGACTCACTCCTCTTCACGGAAAAGGAACGGTTGCCGGTGGACGGGTTCGTCGAATGCGCTGGCGCAGCGTCAGCTGCTGACTCCAGAGGGCATGGCCGATGCCGAGCATCTGCTGGTGCTCGCTGAGAACCTGCTCCAGCTCGTGGAGCCGGCGGGCGGCTCGGACAGAGCCGAGGAGGCGCTGCGTGCCCAGGGCCCCCACGTCAGGGACGCGATTGCCGCCGTGTCGGACTCCGCCCACCCTGACCGGGCCGGTCTGGAAGAGCTCAGGCAGCTGGCGGCCAGGGCGCTGCGCGCTCCTGCCGCCCGGCTCGGCCGCGCCCACGAGCGGGGGCGGCCTGTCGGCAGGAGCGGCCGCAAGCGGCGCCGCTGACCAGCGACGACACCGTTCGGCGCCGCAGGCGCAGAGGGACCGGCGCCGACACGGAGCCGGGGAAGGCAGAATCGCCGAACTCCCGCTGCCCGTCGCCGTTCTTGCCGGCCAGGAGGCGCCTTCGAGCGAGCCCGAACGCGCCGTGGGTTCAGGGCACGAGGCATCGAAGGCGGCTGATGGCCTCGTGGAGGACGTCGTCCCTTTTGCAGAAGGCGAAGCGGACCTGGCTGCGGCCGGCTTCCGGGTCGTCGTAGAAGACGGAGTTGGGGACGGCGACGACGCCGCAGCGTTCGGGGAGGGCGCGGCAGAAGGCGTAGGCGTCCTTCTCACCGAAGGGGGTGATGTCGGTGGTGATGAAGTACGTGCCCGAGGCCGGTAGACCTCGAACCCGGCCGCGCGCGGACCGTCACCGAGCAGGTCGCGCTTGCGCCGGTGGGCTGCGCGGAAGCCGTCGAAGTACGACTCCGGCAGGCGCGGCGCTTCGGCGACCGCGTACTGGAGCGGGCCCGCGGAGACGTACGTCAGGTACTGCTTCGCCGAGCGGACCGCCGTCACCGGCTCGGGTGTCCCCGTCACCCAGCCGACTCCCCGTTCGTACGCCTATGTGTGTGCGGCGCGGGGCAGGTGGTGAGGAGGGCGCTGTATCGCCCCCGAGTCCTGTCAGCTCTCGTAGTGGTAGCGGCACTGTGCGATCAGGACGCTGTCCTCGGTGGCCTTGTAGATCAGTCGGTGCTCGTCGTTGATGCGGCGCGACCAGTAGCCCTGGAATCCTTGCTTGAGCGGTTCCGGTTTGCCGATCCCCTCGTTGCCGTTCCGGGTGATGTCCGCGATGAGCGTGTTGATGCGCTTCAGGATCTTCCGGTCCTGAAGCTGCCACCACAGGTAGTCCTCCCAGGCACGGGAGGAGAAGGTGATCTTCAACTCGCGTGCCTTATTCGTCGGTCGCCAGCTCGCGTACGGTGCCGCCGCCGTTTTCCAGCTCGTCGATGGAAGCGAGCAGGCGCCGGGCGTTGGCCGGACTTCGCAGCAGGTACGCCGTCTCCTTCAGGGACTCGTAGTCCTCAAGGGAGACGATGACGACCGGCTCATGTCCCGCCCGGGTGATGACCACTTCTTCGCGGTCGTCGGTGACGGAGTTGAGCACCTCGGCGTACCGCGCGCGCGACTCGGAATAGGTCATGGTCTTCATGATCGACCCTCCTTTCACGTACAGGAAATTGTACGTCGATGCTTGTGGTGTGACAAGCGCCAGAACGGCGGCCGTGATCGGGCGGCCTCCGGGTGTCCAAGTTCCCTGCGGGTGAGGGACGGCAGGCAACGCGGAATGCCATGGCCGACCCCATGGGGTGGCCGTCAGTGCGCGAACGCCTTACGGAGCCGTTCCGCCGCATCCGTCAGCACCTCGGCGCGTTTGCAGAAGGCGAAGCGGATGTACGGGGCGCCTGCCTCCCGGTGGTCGTAGAAGACCGAGGTGGGGATGGCGACGACGCCGGCGCGTTCCGGGAGGACGAGGCAGAAGGCTTCGCCGTCGGTCTCGCCGAGGGGCCGGATGTCGGCGGTGAGGAAGTAAGTGCCGGCCGGTCGTAGGACGTCGAAGCCCGCCTCCGTCAGGCCCGTCGTCAGCAGGTCCCGTTTGGCGCGCAGGTCCGCGCGCAGATCGGTGTAGTACGCGTCCGGCAGCGCGAGGGCCTCGGCGATGGCGTACTGGAAGGGGCCCGCGGAGACGTACGTCAGGTACTGCTTCGCCGAGCGGACCGCCGTCACCAGCCCGGGTGCCCCCGTCACCCAGGCCACTCCTTATTCGTACACCTACTTGCCTGCGGCGCGGGTCAGGTCGCGAGGAGGGCGGTCAGGACGACGGCAGGGTCGGCGTCGGGTGGTCCGGCCGGCCACCAGGTGCCTCGGTCCTTGGTGTACGGGTACCACAGTCCGTCGCGGCCCAGCCGCAGTTGGCTGTCGTGGCCCTCGACGGTCCAGCGGTTGCGCCAGGAGCGGAGCCGGGGTGGTCTGCCGTCGGCCCAGTCTGCGCGCAGCGCTTCGCGGGCACGTTTCAGGTGGGAGGCGGGTGGGTTCCAGGGGCTTTCCAGTACGTCCAGGGATGCTGCGCCGCCGTGTTGCCACGCACGGGTGGCGGCTGCGAGTTCGCCGGGGGTGCGGCCGCAGTGCGAGGCGATCCTGACGAAGACGTCCGTGGTGGGGTGAGTGGCGGCGAGACGGACGGCGTCCTGCCATTCGGTGAGCGGGGCGGGTGGGGCGGTATCGGCGTGCCGCGCGCCGAGAGCTCCGGCGAGGAAGTGATGGGCACGCGTCGCGGTGTCGACGGCGAGCAGTTCCAGGGCGGCCGGGTCCACATCGGGCTCCGGGACGGCGGAATCCACCAGCGCGGGGCCACGGCCGGGTCGATCGGGGAGCGGCGGCGGGCCGGGCAGGGGCGGTAGCGCGGTACGGGAGGCGAAGGCGGGCCCGGCTGGATCACCGGGCCGGGCCGGGAGCGCGGCCGGAGCCGCGCCTGCGGTCGCTGCGGACGCGGCGGCTTCGGCGGAGGCGCGGGCGGTGTTGCGGCGGCCGAGCTCGTCCATCAGCTCTCGCTCGCCGCGACCCCGCAGGAGCAGCAGCACGAAGGGGTCGCGGTCCAGGAGTCGGGCGACCTGGTAGCAGAGGGCGGCGGCGTGTTTGCAGGGGTAGCCCCAGTCGGGGCAGCTGCATTCGGGGTCGAGGTCCTGGGGGCCGGGCAGCAGCGGGACACCGGCGGCTGCGGCGTCGTCGGCGAGCCCGGTGGGCATCTCGCCGTCCAGCAGCGCGGCGATGTTGGCGGCCCGCTCGGCGATCATGTCGAGCAACTGGTCCCACTGCCGGTCCGTCAGCTGCTCAACCTGGACCGTGGAGCGGTACGGGGTGCGGCGGCTGCCCTGCACCGGGGCGGCGGCCGAACCGGGGGCGACGGTGACCGGTCCGACCGCGCCGCCGCGCGCGTAGGTCCGGCCACGCGAAAGGCGGCCGGAGTCCAGGGAGGACTCCTCCAGGGAACGTAGCCATTCGCGGCCCCACCAGGACTCGGCGAAGGGTGCACGGCTGCCCTTGGCCGGCGGGAGTGCCTCGAAGGTACGGGCGGCCGACTTGCCCGGCCGGCTACGCCTGGTCATCGTCCCGTCTTTCGCAGTGTGACCAGTTCGGCCAGTTCGCTGTCGCTCAGTTCGCTGAACGCCGCCTCGCCCGAGCCGAGCACCGAGTCGGCCAGTTCCCGCTTCTGCCGGAGCATCTCGGCGACCCGGTCCTCCACGGTGCCCTCGGCGATCAGCTTGTGCACCTGGACCGGCTGGGTCTGTCCGATCCGGTAGGCGCGGTCGGTGGCCTGGTCCTCCACGGCCGGGTTCCACCAGCGGTCGTAGTGGATGACGTGTCCGGCCCGGGTCAGGTTCAGACCGGTCCCGGCGGCTTTGAGGGACAGCAGGAACACCTTCTTCTCGCCGGCCTGGAAGGCGTCGACCATCTCCTCGCGGCGTTTGACCGTGGTGCCTCCGTGCAGGAACAGGGTGTCCACGCCGCGGTCGGCCAGGTGGCGCTCGAGCAGCGCGCCCATGGCCACGTACTGGGTGAAGACCAGGGCCGACCCGTCCTCGGCCAGGACGGTGTCCAGGAGTTCGTCCAGGAGTTCCAGTTTCCCCGAGCGGCCCGGGAGCTTGGCGCCCGCGGGTTCCTTCAGGAACTGCGCGGGGTGGTTGCAGACCTGCTTCAGGCCGGTGAGGAGCTTCATCACCAGGCCGCGCCGGGCGATGCCCTGCCTCTCCTCGATCTCGGTCATGAGCTCGCGTACCAGCGCCTCGTACAGCGAGACCTGTTCCTTCGTCAGGGACACTGGCTGGTCGGTCTCGGTCTTGGGCGGCAGCTCGGGCGCGATGCCGGGGTCGGCCTTGCGCCGGCGCAGCAGGAAAGGGCCGACCAGCGCGGCCAGCCGCCGGGCGGCCTGTTCGTCGCGGTCGCCCTCGACGGCCGTGGCGTAGCGGTCACGGAAGGAGGTGAGCGTGCCGAGCAGGCCGGGGGTGGTCCAGTCGAGCAGTGACCACAGTTCGGACAGGTTGTTCTCGACCGGGGTGCCGGTCAGCGCGACCCGCCCCCGCGAGGGGATCCGGCGCAGAGCCTGGGCGGTGAGCGCGTGCGGGTTCTTGACGTGCTGGGCCTCGTCGGCGACGAGCAGACCCCACGGCTGCTCGGTGAGGCGTTCGGCGTCGCGGCGCATGGTCCCGTAGGTGGTCAGGACGAAGCCGCCGTCCGCTCCGCCGTCGAGGCCGGCCAGGTCGCGGCCGGGGCCGTGGAAGCGGCGCACCGGGGTGGCCGGTGCGAAGCGCTGGATCTCGCGTTCCCAGTTGCCGAGCAGCGAGGCGGGGCAGACCACCAGGGTGGGGCCGGCGGTGGTTTTCCGTTCCTGGCGGCGCAGATGGAGAGCGATCAGAGTGACGGTCTTGCCCAGGCCCATGTCGTCGGCGAGGCAGCCGCCCAGGCCGAGCGAGGTCATCCGGTGCAGCCAGTTCAGGCCGCGCAGCTGGTAGTCGCGCAGCGTCGCGGCCAGGGCTTTCGGCGGCCCCTGGGGCTCGCGCGCGGCGCGATCCTCGGGGGCGGCGATCCGGGAGCGCAGCTCCTCCAGTACGCCGCTCGCAGTGACCGCCACCTGTTCGCCGTCCACCTCGACGCTGCCGGTCAGCGCGGCGCCCAAGGCGTTGATGGGGGTGAGCGAGGTCGTCCTGGACTGCGCGGTCCGTCGCAGCCGGCGGACCAGCTCCGGGTCCACGACCACCCACTGGTCGCGCAGCCGCACGATCGGCCGGTGCGCCTGGACCAGCCGCTCCAGCTCCTCCTCCGTGAGCTCCTGGTCCCCGAGGGCGACCCGCCAGCGGAAGTCCAGCAGGCCGCCGGAGGACAGGAAGGACGCGGCCGAGGACTGCGTCCCCTGGCGGCGTACGGGTTCCAGGACGCCGGAGGCGGTCAGTTCGCGTACCAGCTCCTTGGGCCAGTGCACGGCGACGCCGGCGGCGGCAAGGCTTTCGGCCGCGTCGCCCAGCAGCGACTGGGCCTCCTCGTCGGACAGCTCCAGACCGGCCGGGGCGGCGGAGTCCAGCATCCGGCCGGCCGGGGGCCAGGCACGGGCGGCCCGGCGCAGCGTCAGCAGCGTGTCCACCTTGGCTCGTGGACCGAACAGTTCAGGGGCGGTGGCCCTGCCGGACCACAGGTCCGCGGCGTCGGCGAGCACCGTGGGATCGGCCAGGCTGCGCAGTTGGACCACGGCTCGGAAGGAGTCCGCGCGGCCCAGTTCCAGCCGCAGCGACACCGCCAGACCTGCGTCGCGGCCGGCGGCGACCTCCGCCGCCCAGCCTCGCTGCTCGGGCACGGACTGCGGAGCTCGGACCGCGAACGCCGGTCCGCCGGTCACCTGGCGGGCGGCGGGAGGGCGGGCGAGGGAATCGGCCACGGCGTCCAGGAAGGCCCGCAGCAGCGGCTCGGCCGCCGGAAGCGTGAGGGGGGAGAGCCCGGGAACTGCGACCGAGCGGGCCCAGGGAGGCATGGTGGCGGCCAGGGAAGCCAGCCACTCGTGGTCCTCGGTGTCCAGCGGGCCGATCCGCCACGCGTCGAATCCTTCCGGCGACACCCCGGGCAGCATCCGGCCCCGGGCGAGCAGCTGCAATCCCAGCAGGGCCGCTGTGCCCCAGAACGCGGTACCGGCCGACGCCCGCCCACTGCCGTCCGCACCGAGTGCCCGGCAGCGGGTCAACAGCGGCAGCGCCTGCTCCACCGGCAGCAGCACGGCGACCACCCGCGCCCGGCGCACGGACGAACCGTGCGGGCGAATCACGGTGAGTTCCTCGGGTTCCACCCCGAGGTCCGGCGGCTCACTCCCGGGCGTCCAGAACGCCATCCGTCCCATCCGGGGCGGATCCGCGGGAAGGAACACTGCCTCGCCCCGGGCGAGCTCCGGCAACCAAGCGACCATCCGCTCCCAGTCCGGAGCTGCCGACTCGTGCTCCGCCGACGGGTAAACCTTCGCCACTACGCCCACTCCTGGCCCAGGCTCCTGCAACTGTTCGGGAGGGCGCGGGTCACCCGCGAGCCCTCGGCGGGCCAAGGCTATCCCCGCAGACGGGCAGCGCGTGCCAGAAGTGCTTCGCTCACTCGGCGCAGTGCGGGAAGATGTCACCGGCACCCAGCAGAGACGGCCGCGACACCTTTGTGGTTGTGGCCCCTCATCGGTGCCGGAATCCATCTCCGCCTTGAGGGAACCCTTCGCCGTGACCGCCAAGCTCGTGCCGACCTACCAGTTGAAGATCGCCCTGCGAGACACCAGCCCGCCGATCTGGCGCCGGGTCACCCTGCCCGCCGACACCTCGCTCGGCTGCCTGCACGACATCATCCAGGCATGCTTCGGCTGGGACGACTCGCACCTGCATTCCTTCACCGAACCTTCCTCCGGCCGCCAGTTCGTCGACTTCGACGGGCCGTTGGACCATGATCCTCTCCGCGACGCCGACGAGGAGTCCGTGACCGTGGCCGAGGTACTGCCCTACGAAGGCGGTCGGCTGGAGTACACCTACGACTTCGGCGACGACTGGCGGCACCGGATCACCCTGGAGAAGACCCTCCCCGCCTCCACCCCCGACCGACGCGTCCGCTGCACCGGTGGACGCCGCGCCATGCCCTATGCCGAGGACACCGGCGGCGCCTGGGGGCTGCAGGCCGTACTCGACGCCGTCGTGGACCGTGGCGCACCGGCCCCCGAGCCATGGACCGACCTGGTCGAAACCCTGCGCGAGGAGGGGTTCGACCCCGCCTGCTTCGACCGTGACGCCCTGGACCGGGAACTGGCCGAACTGGACCCGCGGCCGCCCGCGGCCACCCCGGCACAGCGGGGAAAGCTCAGCCTGGCCGAAGCCGCTTCCAGCGGGCGGCGCTGTTCCTGCGGCGAGGTCCACGACGACGAGTACGACGAGTACGACGAGGACCTCGCCGTGGAGTCCGTCCCGGTGCGACCCGTCTCCCTGGCACCGCGCGCGGAGCTCGCCGCAGCCGCCCGGCAGGTTCCGCTGATCGCCTCAGCGCTCCGCCTGGCCCACTGGTGCCAGGGCGGACGAGCCGTCACGTCCCGGGATGTGCTCAAGCCCGCACTGGGCCGCCTGGCTGTCCAGGAACTCGAGCTGTGGGCCCAGGACGACGAGCTGAGAGCACTGCGGCCCGTGGAGCGCGACGAGCGGCTGGCCCGCCTGCGCAGCTCTGGCGACCTGCCCTGCCTGGACGGTCCCTGGCAGCTCGCTCTGTACACGGACCTGGTGGGGATCAGTGCGGGCACCGCCCGTCCCGGTGCCGACCTGCCCGCCACCGCGGGGGACGAGGGAGTGCTGAAGATCTGGTGTCAGGCGCTCGAGGACGAACTCGACGCCCTGAACGAGCTCGAAAACCTCGGTCTGCCTCCGGCGCTGCTGGCCGCGCTGGGCATGCAGGACGAGGACGGCGACGGCTTGGCAGCGGCGGTGCTGCGGGCACTGTACGAGGTTCCCGACGGCGAATGGCTGGACCCGGCGCTGCTCGTCGGCGCACTCCGCGAGGGCCTCCCGAAGCAGGAGGCACGACTGGTCGAGCTGTTCCTCCTGCAGATCCTCGACCAGGCGGCCCTCATCCTCGCCGAGTATCAGGCAGCGGAAGTCGAGACCGGCCCGGAGACGAGCCGGCAGCGCGATCACATCCTCCTCGGCATCCTCGGCATCGAGGCGAGCACCGAAGACAGCGACGGCACTCCGCCGGCCGGGGCACGGCTCAGGCTCACGCCACTGGGACGCCACGGACTGCGCGAGTACCTGCTCGCCGAGGGATTCCAGGCCCCGCTGATCGGCGAACTGGCCGACGCCGACGCCCCGACGCTGCTGGACGCCCTGCTCGACTACGACCAGGACGCCGCCCACGCCGAGATCACCGGATGGATCAGCCATCGGGGCCAGGGCCCGGCCGCTGTACAGCTCATCGACGCCTGCGCCGGGTTGGAGGCCGATGCGGCCCTCCGCCGCCTGGCCGCCCCGCCGGTGCTCGCAGAACTCGATGAGCCCAAGGCGCTCGCCGTCCTGCGTAAAGCCGCGGCCTCACAGGTCCCCGGCTGCGCCGAGACCGCGGCGATCGCGCTGGCCGGCCGTGGTGAGATCCCCGAGGGGCAGGGCCGGGAACTCCAACTGTGGGGGCTCGTGGACCATCTGTGGGGCCCGCTGGGCGTAGCGGACGAGGCGCTTGCCGCGTTCCTGGACCAGGAGGAGGACATGGTGCTGCCCCTCCTGGAGCAGGCCGCCGACGATCTGTGGCGCTGCGACCATCCCGCCACCGGGGCCGTCCTGGAAGCGGCAGGTCGACAGCTGAGGGATCGGGACAAGGCGCTTGCCAAGCGGCTGCGCAGGTCCGCGACCAAAGTCGGATCCCAGCGCCGACGATGAAGCCGGGCGCGCTGAGGAGGACCTGACCACCGTGTCCCTGTTGTGATCCGGTAAGGATCCAGAACCCAGCCTCGTCCGTTGTCGGCCTGTGTGGTTGCTGCGTGAGATGACTCCCGCCGGGTGGTGCAGCCGGTCAATGGACCGAAACGTGAAGGGTGCTTGCATCACCCGGCGGAACACGATCCTGCGTCGGGCTGTGCTGGATCCGTTTGAGTCCTGTCAGCTCTCGTAGCGGTAGCGGCACTGTGCGATCAGGACGCCATCCTCGTTGGCCTTGTAGATCAGTCGGTGCTCGTCGTTGATGCGGCGCGACCAGTAGCCCTGGAATCCGTGCTTGAGCGGTTCCGGTTTGCCGATCCCCTCGTTGCCGTTCCGGGCAATGTCCGCGATGAGCGTATTGATGCGCTTCAGGATCTTCCGGTCCTGAAGCTGCCACCACAGGTAGTCCTCCCAGGCGCGGGAGGAGAAGGTGATCTTCATTCGCGGTCGTTATTCGTCGGTCGCCAGTTCGCGTACGGTGCCGCCGCCGTTTTCCAGCTCGTCGATGGACGCGAGCAGGCGCCGGGCGTTCGCCGGGCTTCGCAGCAGGTACGCCGTCTCCTTCAGGGACTCGTAGTCCTCGAGGGAGACGATGACGACCGGCTCATGTCCGGCTCGGGTGATGACCACTTCTTCGCGGTCGTCGGTGACGGAGTTGAGCACCTCGGCGTACCGCGCGCGCGACTCGGAATAGGTCATGGTCTTCATGATCAACCCTCTTTCACGTACAAGAAATTGTACGTCGATGCTTGTGGTGTGACAAGCGCCAGAACGGCGGCCGTGACCGGGCGGCCCCCGGCGCGAAAGTTCCGGGCGGGTGAGGTGCGGCAGACAACGAGGAACGTGACGACCGGTCCCGTAGGACGGCAGTCAGTGCGTGAATGCTCTGCGGAGCTGTTCCGCTGCGTCCACCAGTACCTCGGCGCGTTTGCAGAAGGCGAAGCGGATGTACGGGGCGCCGGCCTCCCGGTGGTCGTAGAAGACCGAAGTGGGGATGGCGACGACGCCGGCGCGTTCCGGGAGGGCGAGGCAGAAGGCTTCGCCGTCGGTCTCGCCCAGGGGGCGGATGTCGGCGGTGAGGAAGTAGGTTCCGGCCGGGCGGAGGACGTCGAAGCCCGCCTCCGTCAGGCCCGTCGCCAGCAGGTCCCGCTTGGCGCGCAGGTCCGCGCGGAGTTCGGTGTAGTACGACTCCGGCAGCGCGAGGGCCTCGGCGACCGCGTACTGGAAGGGGCCCGCGGAGACGTAGGTCAGGAACTGCTTCGCCGAGCGGACCGCCGTCACCAGTGCGGGTGTTCCCGTCACCCAGCCGACTCCTCGTTCGTACGCCTATTCGCGTGCCACGCGGCAAGCCCCATGACGACGGAGCTGTGGCGGCTGCGGAGCCTGTCCCAGCTGGTCTCACAGCCGTACCGCCGGGCTCGATGACACGGCGCTGTCCGCCGTATCCTGACCCCACACGGGAAGGAGCCGTCCATGAGCGTCGACGCGATCATGCACACCGAGTTCCCCGAGGGGTACACGGTCCTGTTCGGAGCTGACGGAAAGGTGATCATGAC
>NZ_JBHSPC010000131.1:0-26118 GCF_042656345.1 Streptomyces incanus | reverse complement strand
CCGCAGCCATGTTTTCACGCCAGCAAGGCGTACCCGAAGGGAACAGGGAGACTGACCTGTCGCGATAACTCAACGATATATCGGTAGGATGGTGATGGCAACCCCCTGCTGTCTCGTCTCACTCAATCGAGTCGGTTTCTCAACGAACCGAGTCGTTCGGGCTTTTGTCTCAGCGAACCTGGTCACGCCACTGAGTGCGCTGGGGGTGCTGGATGGCTGTACCTGCTGGGGTGGATCCGGCGGAACCGTGCGTCGAGTTGTCGTACGTGGACGCGGTGCACGGGCGCCGTCGGCGTCCGCTGCGGGACTGCGTGACGGGCCGGTTCGAGGATGTCGCTCCGGTGCGCACGTTTCGCTGGTCGCGCGGTGGGCGCCATTTCCCGGGCTGGTACTGGGCGGCGACGACCGGGCGGCACGTCGGCTTCGAGTCGTGGCTGGAGCGGGACCGGCTGCTGCTGATGGACTTCGACCCGAACGTGGTGGGGATTGGCTCGCAGCCGTTCTGGCTGCACTGGCATGACGGGGAGCGGGAGCGACGTCACGCCCCGGACTACTTCGTCCGGCGTGCGGACGGCTCGGCGGTGGTCGTCGACGTCCGTGCGGACGAGCGGGTCGAGCCGAAGGACGCCGAAGCGTTCGAGGTGACGCATCTGGTCTGCGCCCAGGCCGGGTGGGGGTTCGAGCGGCTGGGGACGCCGGACGCGGTGCTGCTCGGGAATGTCCGGTGGCTGTCGCGCTACCGGCACCCGCGGTGTCTGCACGGCCCGGCCGCGGCCCGGCTCCGGGAGGCCTTCGCGACACCGGGACCGCTCATGGCGGGGGCGGATGCGGCCGGGGAACGGCTGTTGACGCTGCCCGTGCTGTTCCACCTCCTTTGGCTCCGGGAGCTGGTCTTCGAGGGCGTGACGGCCGAGTTGCTGGGGCCGCGCACGATCGTGCACCTGGCCGGCGGAGTGGGCCGGTGACCGGAAAGAGGCGGGTGCCGCCGATGTCCCGGATCGCGGAGTTCCCCGAGGCTGCCGCTGAACGGGCCCGCTGGTGGGAGAGGCACGTCCTGGAGGTCTTGCGCGGTCTGCCGCCGGATGCTCCGGAAGGGGCCGAGCCGCGGCCGGAGTTCGATCCGAGACGGCGCTCACTGGCCCAGCGCGAGCGGGCCAGGGCGGCCGAGTTGACGGCGGCCGGGTATCGGGTGTCGGCCAGCGGCATCAAGCAGCGGCGCCGGCGCTACCAGCGGGATGGGCTGGTCGGGCTGGCGGACGGCCGGTCGGCCAAGCAGATGCGGGCCTTCGGCCAGGTCGAGCCGGCCGTGGTGGAGGCGATGCGACAGGCGATCGCCGAGACCGCCGACGCGTCGTCGAGGACCATCGGCTTCATCATCTGGCGGGCCAAACAGATCCTGTCCGACCGGGAGGGGACCGCCGACGTTGAACTGCCGTCGCGGGCCACGCTCTACCGGCTGTTCGACAAGCTTGCCACCGGCACCCACGCCACCGGGTCGGCCCGCACCCGCCGCTCGGTGGGGGCACGGCCGTCCGGGCCGTTCGGCGAGGTGCCGGCCAGTGCGCCCGGCGAGTTGATGCAGATCGACTCCACGCCGATGGACGTGCTGGTGCGGCTGGACGACGGCGTCGCCGAGAAGGTCGAGCTGACGGCCATGGTCGACATCGCCACCAGGTCGATCACCGCGGCGGTGCTGCGGCCCTCCACGAAGGCCGCGGATGCCTCCGCGTTGTTGGCTCGCAGTGTTACCCCTGAGGCGATGCGCCCGGGCTGGGCGGAAGCCCTGCGGATGTCCCGGTCAGCGTTGCCGCACCGGCGGCTGCTGGGCATCGACGAGCGCTTGGAGCACGCGGCCGCCCGTCCGGTGATCGTGCCGGAAACGGTCGTCTGCGACCACGGCAGCGTGTTCATCTCACACGCCTTCAGGGCGTCCTGTCGTTACCTGGGCATCAACCTGCAGCCAGCACACAAGGCGACGCCGACCGACAAGGGCACGATCGAGAAGACCCTGGGCTCCGTGGCCACGCTGTTCGCCCAGTTCGTCGCGGGATACACCGGCTCGACGACAGACCGCCGCGGCCGCGACCTGGAAGAAGGGCCGCTGTGGTCGCTGCCCGAACTGCAGAACCTCCTCGACGAGTGGATCATCGCCGTCTGGCAGACCAGGCCCCACGACGCCCTGCGCGACCCGGACGCACCGGCACGGGCGTTCTCGCCGAACGAGAAGTACGCCACGCTGCTCGAATCCTGCGGATACGTCCCAGTGCCGCTCGGCGGCGAGGACTATGTCGAGCTGCTGCCCGAGCGCTGGCAGGCGATCAACGCCTACGGCATCCGCATCAAGCACCGCACCTACGACAGCCCGGAGTTGAACCCGTTGCGCCGCCAGCGCTCGGGGGTGACGGCGAAGAAGGGCCTGTGGGAGGTCCACTACGACCCCTACGACGTCTCCCGGATCTGGGTACGCGACTCCCGCGCCGATCGGTGGATCACCGTGTTCTGGAAGCACCTGCACCGCGTCGGCGTCCCCTTCGGTGAGCTGGCCTGGGACCACGCTCGCGCGCAGGTCCCCGGCGGCTCCGAGGAACAGATCGCGGATGCGGCCGCGGCCCTGCTGCGGCGAGCCCACGACGGTCCCGCTGCCGACCAGGACCGTCCGCCCAAGCGTTCGCGGCGCGACCGCCGCGTCGCCGCTCGCACCCGGGCCACGTCGACCGGCCGCCCGGTCCCCGATCCGCCCGTCACCGAGCCCGAACGCAACGACGAGCCGGACACCGAGCTCGCCGACGTCATCCCGCTGGGCCTGTTCGACCCGCTTGCCGACCCCTGGAGGCGCACGTGACCCCCTCCTGTCCGGCGGCCGGGCCCACGGCAGTGCAGGAAGCCGACGCCGAGGCGAACCGGCAGCTGACCACTCTGGCCGGCTGGCGGAGGTTGGTCGACGGCCCACCCCCGCCCCCGGGCCGGCTTTCCCCGGATGAACTGAAGCAGCTGTCACCGACCGAGCGGGACCTTTACGACGAGGACCGCCTCGACCATCACGCCCGGATGCTCACGGTCTCCACGTCGTTCGTCGAGAAGACCCGGATCTGCGGCCGTCGCCTGGTCCTGCTGAACCGGCACGCGATCAGTGCCCGCCGCGGGCTGATGGTCTCGGGCCTTCCCGGCACGGGCAAGACCAGCGCCATTGTCCAGCTCGGCCGGGCCCACGAGCTCCTCGACCGGGCCCGCCACCCGAAGATCGGCGACCGCATCCCCGTCCTCTACATCACCGTTCCTCCTGCCGCGACCGCCCGCATGATCGCGGCAGAGTTCGCCCGGTTCCTGGGGCTGCCGGTCCGTCCCCGGTCGAATATGACCGACATCATTGAGGCCGTGGTGGGGGTCTGCACCGATATCCGCACCGGCCTCGTGCTCGTCGACGAGATCCACAACATCTCGCAGAGGACCCAGGCCGGCGCCGAGGTCTCCGACACCTTGAAGTACTTCTCCGAGCGCATCCCCGCCACCTTCGTCTATGCGGGCATCGACCTGGAGACCAGCGAACTCCTGGTCGGCAGGCGGGGCGCTCAGATTGCGGGCCGCTTCACTCTCGTCCCCACCGGCCCCTTCCCCTACGGCGACGAATGGAAGGGGCTCATCGCGACCATGGAAGAGACCCTGATCCTGCACGACCATCCACCGCGCAGCCTGGTCAAACTGGACCGCTACCTGCACAACCGCACCGACGGGATGATCGGAGCACTGTCCCACGCCATCCGGGGTGCCGCGATCGACGCGATCCTGGGCGGCACCGAACGCGTCACCAAGGACGGACTCGACGCCATCCCTCTGGATCACGCGGCCGAGTCTGCCCACCCTGTCCGGAAGACCACGGCGCCCCGATGAACGACCTCCCGCCTCCTCGCCTGCCGATCTACGTTCGCCCCGCTGACGGCGACACCGTCGACTCCTACATCCGCCGTCTCGCGCACGCCAATCACCTCCCGCCCGCCGATCTGCGCTCCCACCTCCGCGCGGCCGGCTCCTCCGGCCCTCCCCGCATCGAAAAACTCGCCGCGGCCGCCGGACGCCCGCCCGCTGACCTGCAACGGGCGCTGATCGACACGCGATGCGGGATCTGCCGTCAGCCCCTGCCTCTCCGAGCCACCAAAGGCCGCCCGGCGCAATTCTGCTCCGGCCGGTGCCGAATGATCGCCTACCGCAAACGCGTCCCACCCTCATCCCAGGGCGTCATCCAACGCACCCGCCACACCGCGCCCTGCACCCACTGCGGCACCCTCGTCGAACGCAACCGCCCGTTCCGCTGGTGCTCCGAGCCCTGCCGACAAGCCGACTACGAGGCGCGCTGGGCCAACGGCCAATGCGGGCAGTGCGGTCGACAGCTGCAGCCCAAGACCGACCGTCCACACGGAGGAGGACGCCAGCCGATCTGGTGCTCGGCAGCCTGCCGGACCGCGGCCTACCGCGAACGCCTCAGAGCACATCCGACGGCACCAGCTCAACCCCCTGCCGAGCGCGCACCGGACACGACCCCCGCCGTCCGTCTCAACGAACCGAGTCCACCCGTCTCACCCAATCCAGTCCACGCAGGTCAACGCCACGAGAACGACTAACTTCATTGAGACAGGACACCTGCCGTCACGACGGCCACTGTCCCGTCTCCGTCGAACTGGGCCCATCCTCAAGTGACCTGGCCCGATTTCCTTGTGGCGGGCCAGGTCACTTGAGAGCTCGGATCGGACATCGTGGACACCCGTTCGGTATGCCGATGAAGCATCCTCGCGGACCAGGTCAACTGAGACTCGACTCCACTGCGTGTCTCAACCGATCTGGTCGTCGCAGGTCAAGGGCATGGCATGGGACCAGATCCTTCGAGACGGGAGAACCACTCTGTCTCGCAGCCACGCGGGGCACGGGGGTGAGAACGACGGCGACACGGCTGACCGCGCTGTTGCCCCTGAGAGAATCAGCGCATGGCCGACTCACCCCTGCGTATCAACGCCCTCATCGTCGATGCCACCGACCCCGAGCGGCTCGCCGCGTTCTGGTCCGAGCTGCTCGGCCGCCCGGTCGTGGGTCGCACGGGGCCCTATGTGTGGATGCGACGCGAGAACGGTTTGGGTCTGGGTTTCCAGCGGACCGGCGAGCCCGGATCGGGCAAGAACCGTATGCACTTCGACATCACCTCACCGGACCCGGCTGCCGAGCAGCAGCGGGTCGAGGCGCTCGGCGGGCGCCGGCTGGAGGAGTACGCGGACGGCGGCTTCCTGGTGATGGCCGACCCGGAGGGCAATGAGTTCTGCATCATCCCCGAGGGCCCCTTCGAACTCGACGACGAGGGACGGGCGGACTACCTCGTCCCCTCGACGCCGCCCCCTGGGCCCGAGGCGTCCTCGGCTCCTTGAGGGCCGGCCACCGGACGGATCAGCGCCGGAAATCCGGTCCGGTGCCTGCGGATTGGCCTTGGCCTGCGGCTCCGCCCACGCCCTACCGTCGGGGGATGCGCATTCGAATCGTCGACGCCTTCACCGACCGGCCCTTCACCGGCAACCCCGCCGGAGTCCTGCTCCTGGACACGGACGCGTTCCCGGACGACGGCTGGCTCCAGAACGTCGCCCTGGAGGTCAACCACGCCGAGACCGCCTTCGCGCACCCGCTGCCCGAGAGCAAGGACGCCGACTGGGCGCTGCGCTGGTTCACTCCCGCCGCCGAGGTCGCCCTGTGCGGCCACGCGACCCTCGCCACCGCCCACGTCCTGCACACCACAGGCTCCCACCAGGGCCCCGTCCGGTTCGCCACCCGCAGTGGCGTCCTTGTCGCGACGACGGCCGAGGACGGCTCCGTGACCCTGGACTTCCCCACGGCCCCACTCACCCCGCTCACCCTCCCCGACGGGTTCGCCGAGACGCTGGGGGCCGAGCCACTCACGGCCTTCGACACCGGTCCGAACGTCGGCGACCTGCTGGTCGAGGTCGCCGACGAACGGACGGTCCATGCCCTGCGGCCCGACCTCAAGACCCTCGGTGCCCACTCCGCACGCGGCGTCATCGCCACCGCCCGCGCGGAGAACCCTTCCCTGGGCTATGACTTCGTCTCCCGCTGCTTCTTTCCGAACATCGGCATCGACGAGGACCCCGTGACCGGCAGCGCCCACACCGCGCTGGCCCCCTACTGGTCCGAGCGCCTGGGCCGCACCGCCCTCACCGGCCTCCAGGCCTCACCCCGCTCGGGCCGCGTCCGTACGGAACTGCGCGGCGGGCGCACCCTGCTGGGCGGACGGGCGGTGACCGTCATCGAAGGCGAGCTGCAGGGTGCCGCACTGCCGAGCGGCGGGGCCCTGAACCGCGGCGGACCGACGGGCTGAGCCGGACCCAGGGACGAAAGGGGGCGTGCGGCACCATCGCACGCCCCCTTCCCGAATCGGTTCACGCCGTGGGCAGCCAGTCCACCTTGCCCGCGAGCAGCGCGTACCCCACGAACGCCCCGATGTCGAGCAGCGTGTGCGCGACCACCAGCGGCCCCACCCGGCCCCAGCGGCGGTAGAGGTGGACGAACACCACACCCATGACCATGTTGCCGATGAACCCGCCGATGCCCTGGTAGAGGTGGTACGAGCCGCGCAGTACCGAACTGGTCGCCATCGCGGCGCCCGGCGACCAGCCCAACTGATCGAGCCGACGCAGCAGATAGGCGAGGACGATGACCTCTTCGAGGATCGAGTTCTGCATCGCCGAGAGGATCAGCACGGGGAACTTCCACCACACTTCGGGCAGCGCCTCGGGCACCACGGTGAGGTTGAAGCCGAGGCCACGCATGGCCAGGTAGAAGGCGATGCCGCTACTGCCGATGGCCGCCGCGACCGCCGTCCCGCGACCGAGGTCGGACCAGGGCCGGGCGCGGTCGAAGCCGAGGGTGCGCAGTCCCGCGCCCTCGCGGATCAGGAAGTGGGCGACGAGCGCGACGGGGACCAGCGCGCTGGTGATCCCGAAGAGCTGCCAGGCCAGGTCGAGCCAGGGACGGCCCGGTGCGGCCGAGCCGTTGAGGGTGGCCGCCTGGTCCTTCAGGCCGCCCGGCCGGGTGGCCGAGCCGACGAAACTGATCAGCGCGGACACCGCGCTCGCGCCGAGCGACACCGCGAGCACGAGCAGCGTCTCCTCGCGGAGCGTCTTCCGCGTGAGCCGCCGCTGAGGATACGCATCGGCCTCCGGGCCCGCCTCCGCCTGCACACCTGCCTCCAGATCACCGATCCGTCCGATCGGTTCAGTATGAAGGCACCGGCCGAGCACCCGGCGGGCGGTCCGCGTCCGTCGGCTTTGTACGATCCCCCGGCCGACCGTGCGGTCGGCGGGCCACGACCGGCCGTCCTTGCGGCTGCCCGGGGCGCGCCCGCCCGCTCACCCGGGGGTCAGCCCGTGGGTACCGGCTCCGGCAGCCCCGCGGGCCAGGTGTGCACCGGATCGCCCCGCAGCATCAGCTCACGGTAGTGCCGGGTGGTGGCCGCCAGTGCCGCCTCCCGGGACAGGCCCCCGTCCAGCGCCCGGTGGAAGGTCGCGGCCTGCCAGCTCGCGCCGTTCTGCCGGCGTCGGCAGCGCTCCTCGATCACGCCGAGGTACAGGTCTCGGTCCGCGGGTTCGATGCCCCACGCGTCCAGTCCCGCCTCGGCCAGCGGCAGCAGTTCGTCGCGTACGAGGGTGACCGCGTCCACCTCGACCGTACCCCCGTAACGCCCGCGCCGGGGCCAGGTGAAGCGGGCGTCGATGCCGTGCCTGCAGGCGGCGTCGAAGTTGGCGGCAGCGGCCTCGAAGGGCAGCCGGGTCCACACGGGGCGGCTGTCCTCCGCGAGGGCACGGACGAGGCCGTAGTAGAACGCCGCGTTGGCGACCACGTCGACGACGGTGGGCCCGGCGGGCAGGACCCGGTTCTCCACCCGTAGGTGGGGCACGCCGTCGACGACGCCGTAGACCGGGCGGTTCCATCGGTAAACCGTGCCGTTGTGCAGGACGAGTTCCGCGAGCGAGGGGGTGCCGCCCCGGTCCAGCACATCGAGTGGATCCTCGTCGTCGCAGATCGGCAGGAGTGCGGGGTAGTAGCGCAGATTCTCCTCGAAGAGGTCGAACGCCGAGCCGACCCAGCGCTCGCCGAACCAGGTGCGCGGCCGAACCCCCTGCGCCTGGAGCTCCGGCGGACGGGTATCGGTGGACTGCTGGAACAGCGGCGGCCGGGACTCGCGCCACAGCTCACGGCCGAACAAGAAGGGCGAGTTGGCGCCGACGGCGATCTGGGGGGCGGCGACCGACTGGGCCGCGTTCCACACGTCGGCGAAGCGGGCCGGGGTGACCTGGAGGTGCAGCTGCACCGAGGTGCAGGCGGCCTCCGGCGCGATGGACTTGGAGGTACAGCTGAGGCGTTCCACCCCCTCGATCTCGAGGTTGAAGTCCTCCCCGCGGGCGGCCACGATCTGGTCGTTGAGCAGGGTGTAACGGTCGACGGCGGAGAGGTTCGAGGAGACCAGGTCGTCGCGGTCCAGCGTCGGCAGAATGCCGATCATCACGATTCCGGCGTCCACCTCGGCGGCTTTCCGGTCCGCGTACGCGAGGGAGGTGCGCAGCTCCTCGGCGAGCCGGTCGAATACCCGACCCCCCAAACGGTGTGGGGCTATGTTGACTTCCAGGTTGAACATGGCGAGTTCTGTCTGGAAGTCGCGGCTCGCAATCCGCTCGAGGACTTGCCCATTCAACATTTTGGGCATCCCGTCGGCACCCGTGAGATTCAATTCGATCTCCAGCCCCATGAGATTTCTGGGCCGGTCGAACCGCTTCTCCGCCAGAAGTCGCTCCAACCCCGTCAGACACCTGCGGAGCTTGTCGCGGTAGCGCTGGCGATCGGACAGGTCGAACCCGCCTGCCACGACCTTCTCCCCCATCGAAGCCTCCCTTCTCCTCGGATGGGCGGTCCGATGATCGGCCGCCGGGTCCCGGTCCACAGTGGAGGATGCCCAGCGGATGCGATCGATAACGCCCCGAAGTGACCTGTCGGCCGCTACGCTGGTCGAAGGTGACCAGTGGCACATTCACGCGGCATGGCCGGCACATGACCGACAACGCACGTGACAAGGCGACGGCGAACTCGTGAAAAACGCCGACGACAATAGGCCTACCACTGCGCGGACATTTATCGAGGTCATCGCCGTATGCCCGGCTGAGAATCGGGATAATTCCCCCGTTTCATCGTCCAGAAGTACCCTTGTTCCGCGGGTCGAAAACGGCTAGCCGAAACATACTCCGAACACGCGTCGTATAAACTCCGTGGACAAGGCAGAAGGTTGGCGCCCACGGTCGAGTGATCCAGGCGACGAGGTGACGTGCGGTACTCCTCACCCCTCACCTCTCGTGCTCAGACCCCCGGCCCCTGCCTTCCGGCCTTCGCGAGCTGACAGCGCCGTCCGCCCCGCCCTCGCGTCACTGTGCCTTCGAATGAGAGGCGACCCATCATGCCCCTGCATGTCCCCCCGGCTCCCGCGCCCGCACTGCGTTCCGTCCTGACCGCACTCTCCTCTCCCACCGCGTTCAGTGAGGCCCGAACTCCCTCCCTCCTCGGCGCCGAGGGGACTGCTTCGCCCGAACTGCCGCTGCCCGTACACGTCCTGGACCGGGTCACCGCCGAGGGCGTGTCCGCGACGCGACTGGCCGGCTGGCGCTTCCTGATCCGCTGCGGCGACCGGGCGGTGGCCGCGGCGGACACCGTACTCACCCCCGACGGCTGGACCTTCTCCCGCTTCTTCGAGGGCCCCTACATCGCTTCCACCGAACTGGCCCTGCGCCAGGCCGAGGCCCTGCCGCAGTCGTACCAGCCCCGACTGCTGTCGGTCCCCGGCCTCTACATGCTGACCCTCTGGCTGCACGGCGACCGTACCGCGGACGGCGCCACCGGCCATCCGGCAGCCACCGACCTGCTCGTCCCGCTCGCCCCGGCACCGCCCGGCATCGCGGCCCACCGCCCGCACCGGGCCGCCGAACTCCTCCCGGTACTGACCCACCGGGCCACGCCCGACCGGCTGCTCGGCTCACCCGCCTGACGCCTCACCCCTCGCGCGAGCACCCTTTCTGCACCCCTCCCCCTCCCACACCTCGCTCCTCCATGCCCCGCCGCCGGGCCGCCGGCGGCGGGGCACACCCTCGCCGGAACCACGAGGAAGCCCGACGTGGTCCTGAACACCGGGCGACCAGGACTCCGGACCGGACTAGCCTCATCCGGCCATGCGGAACCACCCGAATTGACAGGGCAGTTGAGTTGAACCGTCCGCCAGGGTGACGCGTCATCAACCTGTGAGGGGCGGTGCCGCGAAACCCCTGCGGATTTCCGCCCGAGGGGCAACACTTGTTTCCGACCAGCCTGTCTCGACGGGCCTATCACCACGGGGGGCGGCCATGAACGAAGCTTCACGCCGCGGAACTGAAACGACAGCCAGCCCACAGGTCACGCCAGAGCGAAAGATCCCATCCATGTGCCAGCACCAGCCGCCTTGCCCCGCAGCCGATTCCGCCGACCGGGAGTCCGCCCGTCTCGTGGCGCACCACCCGGAGCAGGGCTGGAGCCTGCTGTGCAACGGTGTCGTGCTCTTCGAGGACACCGGTGAACTCCTGCCCGATGGCAGGTGCATCGCCCCGCAGCGCTTTCAGGGCGCCATCCAGGTGATGACCACCGCCTAGCTCTGCCGGGCGGAGCGGAGCCCGCCCACGGAACCCGGGGGCCGGACCGCGGGAACTCCCGCGAACCGGCCCCGACG
The DNA here is from genome assembly GCF_042656345.1 of Streptomyces incanus. Classification (NCBI taxonomy): domain Bacteria; kingdom Bacillati; phylum Actinomycetota; class Actinomycetes; order Kitasatosporales; family Streptomycetaceae; genus Streptomyces; species Streptomyces incanus. The sequence continues at coordinate 15,329 of NZ_JBHSPC010000131.1, read as the reverse complement.
CATATCCAGGGTCTGTCACACACCGTGATACACCGGGCGTGTGTGCGTCACCCCTTGGTCGCGCCCGCGGTCAGGCCGCCGACGAGCTGGCGCTCGGCGACCGAGCAGAAGGCGAGCGCGGGAACCATGGCCAGGACGAGATACGCGAAGACACGCGCGGTGTCCACGGAGTCCTGTCCCTGGAACTGCTGGACGCCTATGGGGATGGTCCACCAGGTGTCGTCGGTGAACACCAGCAGCGGCAGGAAGAAGTTGTTCCGGCCGGTGACCACGGCGAGCACCGAGACGGTGCCCGGCGCGGGCCGTGCCATCGGCAGCAGCACCCGCCAGAAGAAGCCGAACGGGCTGCAGCCGTCGAGCCTGGCCGCCTCCTCCGGCTCCCCCGGGATCTGCCGGAAGAATCCGCGCAGGATGGTGATCGTCATCGGCAGGCCGAAGGCGGCCTGCGGGAGGATCACGCCGAGCGGGTTGTCCAGCAGGCCCATGGAGCGCAACAGCAGGAACAGCGGCAGCGCGGCCACCGCGAACGGGAACATCAACCCCCTCGTGAACAGCCTGAACAGCATCTCCCGCCCCCGGAAGGCGAACCGGGGGCGGGAGAACGCCGCCGGCGCGGACACCACGACCACGATCAAGGCCGTGGCGATGGCGATCAGCGTGCTGTTGCCGACCAGCCGCCAGAAGTCACCGGAAGCGAGGATGCCGGTGTAGTTGGCGCCTACCCACGGGTCGGGCGGCCAGGCGGGGTTGCCGGAGAGCTGGTCGGTGGACTTGAACCCGGACAGCACGGCGTACAGCAGGGGTACGGCCATCACCGCGCCGACGGCGATCAGGACGAGATGCAACGGCAGGGTCCGGAGAAAACGCCGGCGCGGGGCCGGGGCACGGGCCCGGAGCCGAGCCCGGAGCCGGCCTTGGACTCGCTCGCGGACGCGTCCAGGGACGCCGGCGCGGACGTGCCGAGGCCGGCCCGTTTTTGAGAGAGCGTCTCAGTCTTCGTACGCCTCCAGCGGGGGGCAGGAGCACACCAGGTTGCGGTCGCCGAAGGCCTGGTCGACGCGGCGCACCGGCGGCCAGTACTTGTCGGCGGCGCTCACTCCGGTCGGGAAGACGGCTTCCTGGCGGCTGTACGCGTGCCCCCACTCCCCACCGAGCGCGGCAGCGGTGTGCGGGGCGTTGCGCAGGGGGTTGTCGTCCGCGGGCCACTCACCGGATCCGACCTTCTCGATCTCCGCGCGAATTGCGATCATCGTCTCGCAGAATCGGTCGAGTTCGGCCAGGTCCTCGGACTCGGTCGGCTCGATCATCAGCGTCCCGGCCACCGGGAACGACATCGTCGGCGCGTGGAAGCCGTAGTCGATCAGTCGCTTGGCCACGTCGTCCACGCTCACGCCGGTCGCCTTGGTCAGGGGGCGCAGGTCGATGATGCACTCGTGCGCGACCAGCCCGCCGGGGCCGGTGTACAGCACCGGGTAGTGCGGCTCGAGGCGCTTGGCGATGTAGTTGGCGTTGAGCACCGCCACCTGGGTGGCCCGCTTGAGCCCCTCGCCGCCCATCAGCCGGACGTACGCCCACGAGATGGGCAGAATCCCCGCCGAGCCCCACGGCGCCGCCGAGATGGGCCCGATCCCGGTCTCCGGCCCGGCCTCGGGCTGCAGCGGGTGGTTCGGCAGGTACGGCGCCAGGTGCGCCCGCACGCCGACCGGGCCGACGCCGGGACCGCCGCCGCCGTGCGGGATGCAGAAGGTCTTGTGCAGGTTCAGGTGCGAGACGTCCCCGCCGAAGTGTCCGGGCTTGGCCAGTCCGACCAGCGCGTTGAGGTTCGCGCCGTCCACGTACACCTGGCCGCCGGCCTCGTGCACGGCCGCGCAGATGTCGGCGACGTGCTCCTCGAACACACCGTGCGTCGAGGGGTACGTGATCATCAGCACCGACAGCTCGTCGCGGTACCGCTCGATCTTCGCGCGCAGGTCGTCGACGTCGACCTCGCCGTCCTCGGCGGTCTTCACGACGACGACCTTCATGCCGGCCATGACGGCGCTGGCGGCGTTGGTGCCGTGCGCGGAGGACGGGATGAGGCAGACGGTGCGCTGCTCGTCGCCGTTGGCCCGGTGGTAGCCGCGGACGGCCAGCAGGCCGGCCAGTTCGCCCTGGGAGCCCGCGTTGGGCTGAAGGCTCACCTTGTCGTAGCCGGTGACCTCCGCGAGCCGGTCCTCCAGCTCGTGGATGAGCGTGAGGTAGCCCTCGGCCTGTCCGGCCGGCGCGAAGGGGTGCAGCTGCCCGAACTCGGGCCAGGTGATGGACTCCATCTCCGCGGTCGCGTTGAGCTTCATGGTGCAGGAGCCCAGCGGGATCATGCCGCGGTCCAGCGCGTAGTCGCGGTCGGCGAGCCTGCGCAGGTAGCGCAGCATCGCGGTCTCGGAGCGGTGCTGGTGGAAGACGGGGTGCGTCAGGTACTCGTCGGTGCGCAGCAGGGCGTCCGGGAGGGTGTTCCGCGCGGCCGCGTCCAGGGATTCGACATCTCCCTCGACACCGAAGGCGCTCCACACGGCGGCGAGCCGGTCGCGCGTGGTGGTCTCGTCGCAGGCGATCGAGACGAGGTCGGCGTCGACGGGGTGCAGGTTGACGCCGTTGTCCCGGGCGGCGGTCACGACCTCGGCGGCCCGCCCCGGGACCCGCACGGTCAGCGTGTCGAAGTAGGAACCGTGGACGATCTCCACGCCGCCGGCCCGGAGCCCTTCGGCGAGGACGGTCGCGTAGCGGTGGGTGCGCCACGCGATGGTCCTCAGCCCCTCGGGGCCGTGGTACACGGTGTACATGCCCGCCATGACGGCGAGCAGTACCTGGGCGGTACAGATGTTGCTGGTGGCCTTCTCACGGCGGATGTGCTGCTCGCGGGTCTGGAGCGCGAGCCGGTAGGCCCTGTGCCCGTCCGCGTCGACGGAGACGCCGACGAGCCGTCCGGGCAGGCTGCGCGCCATCTTCTCCTGCACGGCCATGTATCCGGCGTGCGGTCCGCCGAAGCCCATCGGCACGCCGAAGCGCTGCGTCGTGCCGATCGCGATGTCCGCGCCGAGTTCGCCGGGGGACGTCAGCAGCGTGAGGGCGAGCAGATCGGCGGCGACGGTGACGAGCGCGCCCAGTTCGTGCGCCCGGTCGATCACCGGCTTGATGTCGCGTACGGCACCGGAGGCGCCCGGGTACTGGATCAGTACGCCGTTGATCTCACGCTCGGCGACTTCGGCGGGGATGCCTTCGCTCAGGTCGGCGACGACGACCTCGACACCCGCCGGCTCGGCGCGCGTCCGGATGACGGCGATGGTCTGCGGCAGCGCGTCCGCGTCGACCAGGAACAGGCCCTTCTTGTTCTTGCCCATGCGGCGCGAAAGCGCCATCGCCTCGGCGGCCGCGGTGCCCTCGTCGAGCAGGGAGGCTCCGGAGGTCGGGAGGCCGGTGAGCTCGGCGACCATGGTCTGGAAGTTCAGCAGCGCCTCGAGCCGCCCCTGCGAGATCTCGGGCTGGTACGGCGTGTAGGCCGTGTACCAGGCGGGGTTCTCCATGACGTTCCGCAGGATGACGGGCGGCGTGAAGGTCCCGTAGTACCCCAGCCCGATCATGGAACCGAGCACCTCGTTGCGGTCGGCCAGCGACCGCAGCTCGGCCAGCACCTCGGGCTCGGTCCGGGCACCCGGCAGGTCCAGCGCGTCGGCGTTCTTGATCACGTCCGGGACCGCGGCGGCCGTCAGCTCGTCGAGCGAGCCGTAGCCGACCTGCGCCAGCATCTTGGCGCGGGCCTCGTGGTCGGGGCCGATGTGACGCTGCTCGAAGGGCGTTCCCTGTTCGAGCTCGGAGAGGGAAATGCGATGGGCGGTCATGTGCGGAGGCCTCCTGGTCCGACGACCTTCGAGGGGCACCATGGCGGGTGCCCGGACGGCCTCCCCCTCTGTCATCTCAACCTGAGAGCTTCACCGGCCGCCCGGGGCGGCCGGCTTTCACCGTCGGTGAGAGCGGGAGCCGTCGACACCCGCCCTGCTTTCCAGAGTGACCTCGTCCATGCGGTACGTGAGCCTGAGAGATTCCGGGGAGGATTTGCTCCTTCGGCGCCCTCCGATGGTGCAGGGAGGGCTCTCCCGCACGGGGTCAGCAGCCGCTGCCAGGGTACCAGCGAGGGCAAGGCCCGGACTTTCGAGTGGCCGCTCCGCCGATTGTGCCGTTTTGTAGTGCTGACGAATTCTTGCGACCTGTGGAGGGCCCGTGCAGACCGACATCGATCCGCGCAACCTGATCGGCCGCAAGGCGTTCGACCGCAATGGCAACCGGATCGGCACGATCGACGAGGTCTATCTCGACGACGCCACCGGCGTGCCGGAGTGGGCGGCGATACGCACCGGCCTGTTCAGCAGGGACGCCTTCGTCCCCCTGGAGCCGAGCGAGCTGATCGACGGCGGTCTCCACATCCCCTTCGAACGCGCTCTGATCAAGGACGCCCCCGACTTCGGTGTGGGCCGTCATCTCTCCCCGGAGCAGGAGCTCCAGCTCTACCACCACTACGGCCTGGACACGGCCGCCCCTCCCCCGCTCCCGGACCACGACTTCGGCAGGCTCGCCGGCAGGGACGACTCTGCCTGAGGACGCCACCCGTGGCGCATCCGAACCACCGACCCGGCACCCGCCCGTCCAGGGCCTGCCTCCGGGCCCACGCAGGGCAGCGCCCTCACTCGCCCAAGGCCCCCGGGTCCGCAACGCCGGCCACCGCCCCCGCACCAGCCCTTGAAACCTGGCTACCCCGGGCGTCGCCGTCGGCCCGGCCGTCCTGGGTGCCCTCATCGCCCTGACCGTCGCTGCCCTGACCGTCGTCGTCCTGGCTGTCCTCGCCGCTCGGGCCGCCCGCGCTCCTCCCGCTGCCCCCAGGTCTTCGCTCCACCAACGGCAGCGGATCGGCGGGGTGCAGGGCCGGGTCGTCGGTCCGGAAGGTCCTCACCCGCCCCGGCGCCGACCCGGGCGTCTCGAACCGCACGGTGACCCGCCCGAGGCCGCTGCCCTGGACCCACCCATGGCCGTACTCGCTGTGCCTCACGTCGTGCCCGGCCGGCCAGCGCCGCTCGGCACCCGCCTGTTGCCGTTCCTCCGCGGGCACTGCCGCCTCCGCTTCCTCGCCCAGCAGCTCCTTGTCCCGCTCCCCCGCCGCCTGCGCGAACAGGTCCTCCTGCGTGTAGTCGGCGAGCCCGCTGACCCCCACGCCCAGCAGCCGCACGCCGCCCGTCGTGTCGACCGGGTCCAGCAGCCGCGCCGCCGCCTCACGCACCACCGCCGGATCGTCCGTGGGCCCCCGCAGGGTCTCGGAGCGGGTGAGCGTCGAGAAGTCGTACCGCCGGACCTTCAGCACGATGGTCCGTCCCGACAGCCCCGCGGCCCTCAGCCGGCGCACACAGCGGTCGGCGAGGCGCTGTACCTCCACCCCGACCCGCACCCGGTCGTGGATGTCCACGTCGTAGGTGTCCTCGACCGACACCGACTTCGTCTCCCGCTCGGCCACCACGGACCGATCGTCCCTCGCCAGGGACATGGCGTGCAGGGCGTGTCCGTGTGCCTTGCCGAGCAGGCGTACCAGCTCGTCCTCCCCTGCCTCGGCGAGGTCCCCGACCGTGTGGATGCCGGCCCGCCGCAGGTGGTCACCGGTGGCCGGCCCGACACCCGGCAGTGTCCGGACCGGCAGCGGCGCCAGCAGGGCCCGCTCGGTCCCCGGCTCGATCAACACCAGCCCGTCCGGCTTGGCCTGCTCCGAGGCGATCTTCGCCAGCATCTTGGAGGCCGCCAGCCCCACCGATCCGGTGAGCCCCGTGACCGCCCGTATGTCCGCGCGCAGCTTCGCGCCGGCCAGCCGCGCGGACCGCTCGTCCCAGGCCGCCCCTCCGGCCTCCAGATCCACGAACGCCTCGTCCAGGCTCAATGGTTCCACCAGCGGCGACAACGCCCGCAGCAGCTCCATCACCTGGTCACTGATCGACCGGTACAACGCGAAGCGGGGCACCAGATACGCCGCGTTCGGCGCGAGCCGCCGCGCCTGCGCCATGGGCAGCGCGGAATGGACACCGAGGACCCGGGCCTCGTACGAGGCGGTGGCGACCACACCGCGCGGCCCGAGCCCGCCCACGACCACGGCCTTCCCGCGCAGGCTCGGCTTGGACGCCTGCTCCACCGAGGCGAAGAAGGCGTCCATGTCGAGATGCAGGACTGTGGGCGCGGATCTCACATCTCCGATGCTGCCCTACGCCACTGACAATGCCCCGCCGCGCGTGTCGCCGGCACGGACCGTGCGGTCTGCGCAGCGGCTCAGACGGCGCGGTTGCGCCGCCTCGCCAGCTCGTCCGTCGGGTTGGGGCCGATCAGTGTCTCCCCGGTGTCGATGCGTTCCCCGTGCAACTGCGACAGCGCGCTCTCGACGTCCCGCCACACCACGCCCACAGCGATCCCGAAGACCCCCTGACCACCCTGGAGCAGGGCATGGACCTCGTCCGGCGTGGCGCACTCGTAGACCGTGGCGCCGTCGCTCATCAGCGTCATGCGCTCCAGGTCGCGAAGGCCCCCCTCCCGCAGGTGCTGGACCGTGGTGCGGATGTTCTGCAGCGAGACACCGGTGTCCAGGAACCGCTTGACGATCTTCAGGACGACGACGTCCCGGAAGCTGTACAGCCGCTGTGTCCCCGAGCCGTGGGCGGGCCGCACGCTCGGCTCCACCAGCCCCGTGCGAGCCCAGTAGTCCAGTTGCCGGTAGGTGATGCCGGCGGCCGCGCAGGCCGTCGGACCGCGGTAGCCGATCTCCTCGGACGCCATGGACGTCGCCGCCCCTCCGCTGCTCGGCACGGCCGCCGGTCGCTGCGGAGCAGGATCGGCCGCGTTGCCGTGATGGGCATACGCCCCGCTCGCGCGGAGCTGAGAGCCTGGGGGAGGGTACGGACCGCTCACCCCGAGACCATGTCCGGGGGCACCCCCAGCCATACCGTCGCCGGTGCTTCTCACGCCGACCTCCGTCCTTGACCTGCCTCCTCGACGGTAGGCAGTCACCAAGGGTGCGTCAACGATCGCCACACTCGGCACGCCGAGTGATAATCACCCTAAGAGTGGTTTTCCGTGCCCCATCACGGGGAAAGGCTAGCCGAATGCCCTCCGTGCGGGCCGCGCGAGGCTCTCACGCACCGCGGTTCCGAGCGGCATTCCGACGGAACGGCCGCCGTCCCTCACTGGCTGCTGGAGCCGAAATCCTCCGGCGAGATCTGGTCGAGGAACTCGCGGAACTTCTCCACCTCGTCCTCCTGCTCGTCCGGGATGGCGATCCCCGCGTCGTCGAGCACCGTGTCGCTGCCATAGATCGGCGTACCCGTGCGCAGCGCCAGTGCTATCGCGTCGGACGGCCGGGCACTCACCTCGACACCGCTGGCGAAGACCAGCTCCGCGTAGAAGACCCCCTCACGCAGATCTGTGATGCGCACTTCCGTGAGCTCCTGGCCGACGGCTTCCAGCACGTCCTTGAAGAGGTCATGGGTCAGCGGGCGTGCGGGAGCCATGCCCTGCTGGGCGAAGGCGATGGCCGTCGCCTCCCCCGGGCCGATCCAGATGGGGAGGTACCGGTCGCCTCCCACTTCACGCAGCAGCACGATCGGTTGGTTCGAGGGCATTTCGACCCGGACACCTACGACATCGAGCTCGTTCACACAGCAACCCTAGGCCGTGCCCGGGATGTTTGGGTAGTCGGGCCTGGGTCGGGCGGCCGATCCAGGCCCTCCGCGCCTCAGGGCAGCCTCACCCCGAGCGCCACGCTCACCAGCGCGGCGTGCAATTTCACCGTGAGACCGGCGAGCTCCTTCGTGCGCGCCTCCGCGTGCGCCCTGGTCTGCGGGTTGCGGTGACGCTTGAGCGGGGCGACGACCTGGTCGACCAGCCCGGCCTCCCGGTCGGCGGCGGCCTTCATCGCCCTCAGGTGCCGCGGCTCGATGCCGAACCGCCTCAGCTCGGTGATGAGGCCGGCGACGGTGACCGCCTCGGCGTCGTACACCTCGTCCTCGACCGGCGCGATCAGCCCGTACGACTCCCACTCCGCGAGCTGCTGCTGGTCGGCGCCGACCGCCGCCAGCAACTGGGCCCTCCCGATCCGGGCCGCTGTGGCGGGCGGCTCGGCGGACAGCTCGGGGCCGGCTTCCCCGTCCCGCGGCCGGGACAGTGCCGGAAGCGGGACGGCCTCGCCGCGCCCCATGGCGTCCAGGTGCTCGCGGATCACCTTGAGCGGCAGATAGTGGTCCCGCTGCATCCTCAGGACATGGCCGAGACGCTCCACGTCCCCGGCACTGAACTTGCGGTACCCCGAGGGGGTGCGCTGCGGCTCGATGAGCCCCTCCGACTCCAGGAAGCGGATCTTGGAGATGGTGACTTCGGGGAATTCCTCACGCAGCACGTTCAGCACCGTGCCGATGCTCATCAGTCCAGTTCCCGCGGCGGCGGTACCGTGCCCGGCACCGCCGCTCGGTGTATGAAGCATGGCCCTTCCCTGGGGTCAGGGTGCCCCGGACGGAGTCCGGGGAGGGTCAGTAGCCCCGCTGGCTCGCGTAGAAGACCAGCCGGTACTTGCCGATCTGCACCTCGTCACCGTTCGACAGACCGACCTGATCGATCCGCTCACGGTTGACGTACGTGCCGTTCAGGCTGCCCACGTCGGCCACGGTGAACGAACCGTCCTGGCTGCGGCGGAACTCCACGTGCCGGCGGGAGACCGTCACGTCGTCCAGGAAGATGTCGCTCTGCGGGTGGCGTCCGGCCGTGGTCAGGTCGCCGTCCAGCAGAAAGCGGCTGCCCGAGTTCGGCCCGCGGCGCACGACCAGGAGCGCGGAACCCATCGGCAGTGCGTCGACGGCCGCCTGTGCCTCCGGGGACAGCGTCGGCACCTGCGTCTGGCCGGTGACCTCGGCGTCGTACGCCTCGAGACCGGAGATGGAGATGGTGGACGTCGTCTCGGAGGGACGCTCCGGGACGGCTCCGGGCCTGAGCGGGGCTCCACAGTTCGAACAGAAGCGGCTGTTCTCCGCGTTGCGGTTACCGCACCTCGTGCACACCAAGGCCGACATGGACGGAGCCTCCTGCCCACCGGGGGCCTGGGACGCGTACGGGGTGGAGAACCCTCCACCCGTACCTGAGGTTGACGGTTGCCCGAAACCTATGCCGCTCGACTGCGCAGGGTCAACCGACGACGCGCCCTGGCCTCCCGAAACGTCCTCGCCCGGACCGCCGACCTGATCCCGGTACAGCGGACGCGACGCCTCCGCGTCGGGCTGTGCGCGATGACGAGCGGTCGCGTTGTCGCGGCCTTCTCGCGCGCTCTTGCCGAACAACTTCCCAAACAACTTCACGGGCGATTCCCCTTGACCGAAACAGACCCGCCCGTGGGGCAGGACGAACCCTGACTGAACACACTGGCCGACCCGGACATCCTCACAACGTCCGTATCCACCAGACAGTTTCCACCACGCACCACCCATTCGGTGCGCCGACCCCCCGCAACCTCTTGCCCTCGCCGGTCGCCCTCCATGCACCCCCGGTTCACTGCGAGGACGACCGAGCGTAGTCAGGCTGCTTCGCCGGTCGCAAGGCATCCACGACGATCTTGGTCGACCGCTCCACCGAGACGGTGGCCTGTTCCTTCTCGAGAGTCTGCACCACTCCTCCAGGAATGTTGAGCGCCGGCTCGAGGTCCTGCGGCTTGCCGATGACCTTGAAACGATAGGGGGTAGTGATCTTGTTCCCGTCAACGCTCACTCCGTCGCCGGAATCCGACAGGTAGGTGCCCGCCACGACACGTACGCCGTTCACCTGAATGGCCTCGGCGCCGGCGGCGCGCAGCTCCTGGACCGCATCGAGCAGCATGTTCGACTCGACCATCCCCTTCGGGTCCTCGATGACCAACGTGATGCCGGGGCCCTGTGCAGCCACCGTGCCCGCCAGGATGCCGAGTTGGCGTTCCCTCTCGAGCGTCTGCCGGCGCGCCTCCTCGGCCTGGTCCGAACTGTTCTCGAGCTCGTCGCGCTGCTCCTCGAGTCCTTGCTTCTCGTCCTCAAGACGCTCTGTGCGGTCGTCGAGTTCATCGAGGATGCGGACGAGATCCTCCTGGCGTGCGCCGCGCAGGGCGCTGTCGCCCTCGCTGTTCGAGGCCACCTGGACGGCCAGGCCGAAGCCCAGGCCGAACAGCAGGAGAGCGACGATGAGCTGGGCCCGGGTGATCCGTGGCGGCCACAGGCCTTTCACCAGACGCTGCCGTCCGGACAGATCGGTTCCGAGCCGCTCCGGTGGCGCCTCCCCCTCCGTGGACGCGGACGCGCTCGCGGGCACCTCGTCGGGCAGTTCCTCACGGAAGCTGCCGCCGGGTGCCGCGGCGGGACGCGGTGCGAGAGCAGGGCGCGGTGCCGAGGCGGGGCGAGGCGGGGACGCCTGGTGGCCTCCGGTAACCGCGTGCGGTCCGGCCGGCGGCTCGGGCGTCGTCCTGTCGTCCTGATGGGGGTGCTCGTGCTCGTGCTCGTGCTCGTGGTTCTGATCGCTCATCGGTCTCACGCCCGGAAGACGTGCCGGCGGATCGCCGCGGCGTTGGAGAAGATCCGGATGCCGAGGACGACCACCACGCCCGTGGACAGCTGGGCACCTACGCCCAACTCATCACCGAGGAAGACGATCAGCGCGGCAACGACCACATTGGACAGGAACGACACCACGAAGACCTTGTCGTCGAAGATGCCGTCGAGCATGGCCCGCAGCCCGCCGAAGACGGCGTCGAGCGCCGCCACGACGGCGATCGGCAGGTACGGCTCGACGACCGCCGGTACCTCGGGCCGGACCAACAGGCCGGCCACGACTCCCACGACGAGGCCCAGTACGGCGATCACGGTGTGCCTTTCTCAGGTGCAGTCTTGGTTATCGGTTGAGCAGTCCGCACGATCACGCTCGGCGCGGCGGGCAGCCGGAGGTCGTCCTCCACCGAGAGAGCGGTACGAATGTCGTAGCTTTCCTGCAGGGCATGCAGATACAGCCCGTCCGAGCTGTTCTGGTACCGGCTGCTCAACTGCTGGCCGTCCCCCACGGCGAAGACCGTGTACGGGGGTACCAGCGGCCTGTTGTCGACCAGTATCGCGTCCCCCGCGGCCCTGATCGCCGAAAGCGCCGTCAGCCGCTGCCCGTTGATGGAGATCGCCTCGGCGCCGGACTCCCACAGGCCGTTGACCACGCGCTGCATGTCCCGGTCGCGGACCCGTCCGGTGTCGGAGAACCCGGTGGTCGAACGGGCGTCTCCGTCCCCGCCGGTGCTCGTGTCCTTGGCGTCGTTCACCACGAGCTTCACGCCGGGACCGTGCACCGCGACAGCGCCCGCCAGGACGCCCACCAGATCGGTGCGTTCGCTCTGACCGCTGCGCTTGAGCGCCTCGCGCTGCCGCGCGCTCACGTCGGCGCGGAGGGCGTCGATACCGTCTTCGAGCTTGTCCGCCGCCTCGGTCTCCCGGTCGATCCTGTCGATCAGTTCTTCGCGCTCCTTGGCGACGACGGGAGCCTCCACCCTGGCCTGCGCGGCTCCGACGGTCACCACCAGGGCCGCGAGCACCAGACCGCCGGCGAGCCCCAGTTTCGCCCTGAGGGTCTTCGGCATGCCTCCGCCGCCGTCGGCCTGCTTCCGCGCGGCAGCCTCGGCGTATCCCTCGTCGAGGCTGTGGTCCATCACGTTGGTGATCAACGACATGGACGCGTCCGGACGCGGTAGCCGCTGGGGGGTGCTCCGAACGGGGGGTTGCTGCGGCATGCCGCACATCGTCGCATGCCGCGGGCGCTACCTCCGAACGGGCCCACGTACGTGCCGGACAGGTCCCGTCGGGGATACTTGTCCGGCACGCACGCATACCGCTCGTTGCACGGTTTTGACTACCGTCCGGCGCTGTCCACGACCAAGGCCCACTCGTCGAGCAGAGCCTGGGCAGAGGCGTCGTCGGGGCCCTCGGCCCACAGGTGGGTGACCGCCTCGGCCGGGTCGGGCAGCACCATCACCCAGCGGCCGTCGGTCTCCACCACACGCACACCGTCAGTGGTGTCCACGAAGCGGTCACCGGCCTCCTCGACGACCCGCCGCATCACGAGCCCCTTGACCGCCCACGGGGTCGCCAGGTCACGCTTGATCACGTGCGCACGCGGGATACGCGCATCGATCTGGCTGAGCGTGAGTTGCGTCCTGGCCACCAGACCGATGAGCCGGACGAAGGCCGCGGTGCCGTCGTAGACCCTGCTGAACTCCGGAACGATGAAACCGCCCTTGCCGTCACCGCCGAAGATGGTGCCCTCCTCCCCGCCCACGCGGGTGAGGTCGTCGGGCGAGGTGGTCGTCCACTCCACCTGGGTACCGTGGTAGGCCGCCACCTGCTCGGCGATCCTGGTGGTGGTCACGGGAAGCGCGACCCGGCCGCTGCGCCGCTCGGCCGCGATGAGGTCGAGCATGACGAGCAGCGCCCGGTCGTCCTCGATGATCCTCCCCTTCTCGTCGACGAGGGAGAGCCGCTCGCCGACCGGGTCGAATCGCACACCGAACGCGGCACCGGAGGATGCCACCATCTCGCCGAGCCGCACCAGCCCCGCCCGCCGGACATCTGCCGTCTCGGTCGGCCTGGACTCGTCGAGCCCCGGGTTGATGGTCAGTGAGTCCACTCCGAGCTTGCCGAGCAGACTCGGCAGCACGAGCCCCGCGCTGCCGTTGGACGCGTCCACGACCACCTTCAGCCCGGACTCCGCGATTCCCGTGATGTCGACGTTCCGCAACAGCGAGCCGGTGTACGAGTCGAAGACGCTCGCCGGGAAGTGCAGATCGCCGATCTCGCCCGGGAACGCGCGCCGGTACTCCTGCCGCGCGAACACCCGGTCCAGTTTGCGCTGGCTGCCCTGCGAGAGGTCGGCGCCCTGCCCGTCGAAGAACATGATGTCGACGGAGTCCGGCACCCCGGGAGTGGTCCGGATCATGATGCCGCCCGCGCTGCCCCGCCCGGTCTGCTGCCGGGCCACGGGCAGCGGTACGTTCTCCAGGTCCCGTACGTCGATGGCGCTGGCCTGCAACGCGGAGATGACCGCACGCTTCAGGGCACGGGCGCCACGGGAGTGGTCCCGGGCGGTGGTGACCGTCGATCCCTTCTTCAGCGTCGTCGCATAGGCGCCGGCCAGCCGAACGGCGAGTTCAGGTGTGATCTCGACGTTCAGGATTCCCGACACCCCACGGGCGCCGAAAAGGTGCGCCTGTCCTCTGGACTCCCAGATGACCGAGGTGTTGACGAATGCTCCCGCCTCGATCGTCTTGAACGGATACACCCGCACATTGCCCTGAACGATGGATTCCTCGCCGATCAGGCACTCGTCGCCGATGACAGCGCCGTCTTCGATCCTCGCCGCGCGCATGACGTCGGTGTTCCTGCCGAGGACACAACCCCGCAGGTTGCTGTGCGGCCCGATATACACGTTGTCGTGGATGACGGCCTTGTGCAGGAAGGCCCCGCTCTTCACGACGACATTGGACCCCACCACCGTGTGCTCACGAATCTCGGCACCGGCTTCGACCTTGGCGTAGTCGCCGATGTAGAGCGGACCGCGCAGCACGGCATCGGGATGTACTTCGGCACCCTCCGCGACCCATATGCCCGGGGAGATCTCGAAGCCGTCGATGTCGACGTCGACCTTGCGCTCCAGGACATCGGCCTGAGCCTTCACATAGCTCTCGTGCGTGCCGACATCCTCCCAGTAGCCCTCGGCGATGAAGCCGTAGACGGGCTTGCCTTCCTTCATCAGTTGCGGGAAGACATCCCCGGACCAGTCTACGGGCACGTCGGCCTCGACATAGTCGAAGACCTCGGGCTCCATGACGTAGATGCCGGTGTTCACCGTGTCGGAGAAGACCTGCCCCCAGGTCGGCTTCTCCAGGAAGCGCTCGACCTTGCCTTCCTCGTCCACGATGGTGATACCGAATTCCAGCGGATTGGGTACCCGGGTCAGGCAGACCGTGACCAGCGCGCCCTTCTCCTTGTGGAAATTGATCAGCTCGGTGAGGTCGAAATCCGTCAGTGCGTCACCGGAGATGACGAGAAAGGCGTCGTCCTTCAGCGCCTCCTCGGCGTTCTTGACGCTCCCTGCGGTACCGAGTGGCTTCTCCTCGTTGGCATAGGTGAGCTCCATTCCGAGCTCTTCGCCGTCACCGAAATAGTTCTTGACGAGTGATGCCAGGAACTGAACAGTCACAACGGTTTCATTGAGCCCATGCCTTTTGAGCAGCCGCAGAACGTGCTCCATGATCGGCTGGTTGGCCACCGGCAGGAGCGGCTTGGGCATGCTTGAGGTCATGGGACGAAGGCGTGTGCCTTCACCCCCGGCCATCACGACGGCCTTCATGTCGGAAGCGTCCTCCTCTAAGAGACGACGGTCTGGCCGACTTCACCTGCCAAGATTGTCCCGCACTTTTCCACTGCGGGCCATCGCGCGACGTTGCGCGTGCCACTCAGCGAGTTCAACCGGCCATGGCGTCCGCACGAACCAGGCGGCGGACCTGCACCACGTAGAGGACTCCTGCCCACCAGTAGAGGGTTGTACCCCATCCGGCGAACGCCCATCCGAAAATAGCAGCGAGTGACGAGATCCAGCCATTACCGTCACTGAGCAGGAGCAGCGGGAAGGCGTACATCAGGTTGAAGGTGGCTGCCTTCCCAAGGAAGTTCACCTGCGGTGGCGGATAGCCGTGACGCCGGAGGATGCCCACCATCACCAGGAGAACCAGCTCACGGGCCAGTAGTACGGCCGTCAACCAAAGCGGAAGAATCTCGCGCCAGGTGAGACCTACAAGGGTCGAAAGAATGTAGAGCCGGTCCGCCGCTGGATCCAGAAGCCGGCCGAGGCTGCTGACCTGGTTCCATCGCCGCGCGAGCTTGCCGTCCAGGTAATCACTGACACCGCTCAGGGCGAGCACCAGGAGCGCCCAGCCGTCGCTCTTCGGGCCGCCGAACTCCGGCCGGAGAATCAGCCACAGGAAGAGGGGCACGCCAAGAAGTCGCGCCATGCTGAGGATGTTCGGGATGGTGAGGACACGGTCCGTCTGGACGCGAGTCTCCTGGACCTCCACCCGGGGACCTCCTGTGGGAAACGTGTTGATGATGCTCACTGACTCTACCTCAAAGCAAAAAAGCTCTGGCTCTCGGGCTGCGTGCCCGAGAGCCAGAGCTCTATAAGAATTGTTCGGCGGCGTCCTACTCTCCCACAGGGTCCCCCCTGCAGTACCATCGGCG
>NZ_JBHSPC010000130.1:0-10231 GCF_042656345.1 Streptomyces incanus | reverse complement strand
ACAGGAAGCCTTCCAGCGAGCCCTGACCGAAGGTGTTGCTTCAACGAATTGACACCGCCGAGAGCTGGTTCCGTCCCACGGCTTACGGAACGGAATCTCTCCGATTGCCACCGCTCCACCACATTGGTTCTTCGGGATTGCCTTTGGGCGGTCCGCAGGTAACTGTTCAGCAGAGTGTGAGCGGTTCGCCGACCGGACAAGGGTGGCTCGTTCGTCGTCCAACCGGCCGCATTCGGCGCGTGCGCCGTCCAGCAGGACGTGGTCCGATCGGTCTCCCACAGGGCCCCGGGCAGGCCCGGCGCGCGGTCGGCAGGCAGATCGCAGGTGCAATTGCTCCGCACTCAGGCATCCTCATAGTCTGTGCGGATGGATTCGGCTCAGTCTCTTCAAGAAGCCCCGGAAGTCCTTGTCGTTCCCACCATGACGGATGTGCCACGGGACGACGACGGCACGCCTCGTTTGGAGGGCACGGTCGATGTGATGCTCATCCCTCTGGAAGCCGAGTCGGGCGGGACGCAGCTCGTCGCTCTCGCTTTTTCCACCGTGGTCGGCCTGGTGGAGGCGATGGGAGAGGAGCAGCCGTGGGTCGCGATCCCCAGCGGCGAGCTCGAAGAGGCGCTGCGGGGGTCGGGCGCCCAGGCGGTTCTCCTCGACCCGCAGCCGGCGGGGGGCGCGGGGGACGCGGGGGACGCAAAGAATGGTTGATCCGAATTTCTCGGGGATAAACCCCGCAAACCTGATGAAGACGATCAGCAGTCTGGTCTCCGGCGGCAAGACGCTCCATCAGGGAAAGGCTGCCTATTTCAGTCGCTTTCAGAAATTCGGGCTGGACACGAGCCATCTCACGGAACTCGGGAAGATAGCTTCCTGGGTCGACGACGAACTACCCATGCTGCGTCGCCGCCAAGCACTCGCCGCTGCCATGGAGTTCGAGGGCGTGGGGCCCAAGCCGCCCATGGTTCAGCTGCGTGAGCCGGTGTGGACCGTGAAGCAGGCGCACGACGAGGGCGAGGAGTTGGCCAAGGAGGTCAACAAGCTCGCGGACATGGGGCCTGACGAGGCAGGCCCCGCCTTCCACCGCATCGCCGAGGAACTGGCCAAACGCAGCAAGGATCCGGACTACACCTCGGCGTTCTACGCCGGCATGGATCCTGATCTCGTCAAGAACCTCCCCATGGCGATCGCGGTGGCCAACGCGCCGACGGCCAAGGAGGACGCCAAGGTGTTCGGCACTGCGTTCACCACCGCCGTGAACGCCGAGAAACCTGCGCCGGGCTTCAACAAGGTGCTGGATCTCTTCCACGGCGATCTCCCCGAGGACGAACCCGGCGCCATCTTCAACCGCGCGCTGCTGCAGGGGGACGATCCCGACCTGTGGGACACCGCCTGGAAACATCTCCAGAAGGCGGTCACGGACCTCGGCGACCCGAAGGCGACCTGGACCGTACACTCGGGTCTCGTGGCCGGCGTCATCGGTGTCCAGTCGAAACTGTCGGACCAACTCTGGGATGAGGCCGGCAAGTTCTCCCAGGCGGCGAAGGCGGCCTATGAGCGACGCATCAATGCCATGACGCCTGAGGATCGGGCCAAGTTCAAGAAGGAGACGCGGACCAACGCCAAGGCTTCGAAGGCCGCGTCCCGGCAGGCCGAGCGGCTCTTCGCCAAGTACGGCATGGGATCGTTCTCGCGCCTGATGGAGGCGTCCCTCGGTGACTCCGCCCGCTGGCTCGCCGACAAGGTCCCGTACATCAAGGCGCCGACGGCCGTGAAGGGCGGTTGGCTCGGCAAGGTCTTCAGGACCGGAGGACGGGTGCCGCTGGTCGGCTCGCTGCTGACCATCGGCGGTATCGCGTACGACATCAAGGTCAACGGCAATGACACGGACGTGGCCGTGATCTCGAACACTGCGTCCCTCGGAGCCGGAATGGCGGGAACTTGGGGGGCCGCAGCGCTCGTCGCGGCTGCTGGCGGGCCAGTCGGCTGGGGCATTGCTGCGGGCATCGTGGTGGGCGCCGGTGTTGGCTACGGTGCCTACTATTTCCTCAACACGCCTACGGGTAAGAAAGTTTGTCATGCCGTCAGTGGCGCAGCCAAGAAAGTTGGTGAGGAAATAAGTGGAGCGGCCAAGAAGGTCAGTCGATGGCTAGGGTTCTGATATTCGTAGGGGTCGGATCTTATGGGAAAGAAGAAAAGAAGGACACGGGCAGACTGGACGCCGCCACCGAAGTCTGCTGAGCGGGAAGCTCTTGAGGCGGAGTGGCGCAGGCGGCGCTTCCAGTCGAGGCAGCCTCTTGTGCCGAAGCGGCGAGTGATTCTGGGGGTGTTCGCGATGTCCCTGATAACCGGCGGCATGTTCCTCGGTTTCTTGCTCCCGTCGGAGTCGCTGGTGAGCGACTTGCGTTCTCGTGGGGTTTCGGTCTGGGCGGAGGTCACAGCCTCGCCGAGGGACAAATACGGAAATCCGGGAAATGTTAAGGTCAAGTTCGATGGGCCCGAGGGTGAGATGGAGACTTCACTCTATGACTGGGGTGGTATGCGCCCGGAGGGGCTGACTCCCGGTGGCTTGGTGTCTGTGACGTACGACCCTCGGGATCCCGCACGGGTGCTGACGACGGCTTGGGTGAAGGACCCGCCAATGATGACGCTGCCGATGCTGGTTGTGCTGTTGATTTTCCTTTTCTTCTTGATCGGCTCCATTGTCGGTTTGATACGGCGACGTGTTTTGCTCAGGAGAAGAGAACAGATCGCGGCGAGTTGACTTTATCCTGTCGAACTCAAGAGAAGAGTAGGGGGCGCTTGTGGCAGATCCCGAGCCCAAGGTGGACAATCCAAGGAAGGCGGATCTGGAGAAGCTCCGCCGCGACCTGGCCAAAGAGGTCGAGCACCTCAGGAGGGCGCTGAAGGGGCCGACCGAAGACATCGGCGGCGACAAGGTGTGGGTCGGGAAGAACGCCCGCGCCTGGCACCGGGAACTGCAGGGCCGTCACAAGAAGCTGGGCGAGCAGGTCGACAAACTGCTCCCCCTGGTCGACGCGGCCATCCGGAGCGAGCCCGAGAAGGTGACGGCGGCGGAGGCCCGTTCGTACCGCAACAGCGCCTGACGCCGGAGTTCCTGTGCAGGTTTCTGCCGGTGGGCGTGGACGACCGTCGGGCGGCCCTCCCGGCGGCAGGAGGACCCGAGGTCCTGGGACGTGGACGGCAGGGCAGCGAGCAGGTCAGGTGCGCAGGCGGCAGCCGTGGCTGTCCATAGGGCCTCGAAGGCGTCATGCCACGCCCGCGGCGACATTCCCCGACGGCAGGTGGGCCGACGATGAGTTCGCCAGGTGGGCGAAGGCATGCTCGGCGATCGCGTGCGCGCGGTGGCACCGCTCTGCTGCGACGATCGGGAGCGGGCTGTCGGTGACCCGGCGGGGAAGCTCCCGACATCGCCTTTGGGTACTTGGCGGGCGTCAAGGGGTTCTCGGAGTGGCCTCGATCGCACTGCGGACCTTCTTGCGTTGGATGAGAGAGAACCGGGCGCCCGCGCGGGGGCTGACGGCCGTGATCTCGTGGGAGAAGAGCACCGAGTCCACGCGTACGACGATCAGGCCGGTTGCACCCATGGGGTCCGCACCGTACGGGACTGACTGGAGGGGTGCCCGGGGCGGAACCCGGTGAATGCGACCGTATCCTGGCCATCGAGACAGCGGGGGAGGCTGCTATGGCGAATCCTGACGTTCAGGAACTCAACCGGCGTGCCAGCCAGTTGCGTTCACTCGCCGACCACATCGACTCGTTGGTCGACACCGCCAAGAACGCCAGTATGACCGGAATGAAGACCTGGTCGGGCCCCAATGCGGACGATGTCCGGGGCAAGCTGAAGGACTGGCAGACGAAGTGTGGAACCGTCGCCAAGGCTCTGCGGAACGAAGCACACCAGTGCGCGCAGGACGCCAAGGATCTCCAGGACAAGAAGAAGTGAACGACGGCACCGCCGTTGACGGGAGGAATCCGACCAATGCCCTCGTATGACAGTTCGCGCGCTCGCTTCCGGCTGGCCGACCGGCACATCGCCGTGTTCGCTCATCTGGTAGACGGCGAAACCCCACCCGACGAACTGTGGGAGTCCCTGGTGGAACTCCAGCGCATCGGTCTGGTCGGGGAGGAGGGGGAGTTGGCACCGCTGCTGCGCGACCTGATCGGAGCCCTCGCGAATCCGATGGTCATGATCCAGGTGGAGGTCACAGGAGAGCACGGGCCGGTGAACCACGGTGTCGTCGTGGGCCAGGAGGCGGTGTACTCGCACGACGCCTGGCCCGGTGAGGAGGAGTCCGAGTACGTCTCCATCGAGCCCAACACCCTCGTCTGGGAGCTGGCCCGTAAGGTCAACCTGCATCGTGGTGAGAAGCCGGAGGAAGGCACCCCCGCCGTAGTGCGTGTCGAGACGACGATGACCGCGCTCGACGCTGCTTTCGTCGCCCTGGAGGGTCCGGGGCTGGACGATGAAACCACCCACGCACTCGTCCGCGAGGCGCTTGTCGGGGCCGACCCCGAGCTCAAGGGGCCGGCGCTCGACCGGTTCACCGAGCTGGTCGCCTCCCTGAACGCGACTTGGCGTATCACCACGGCCTGGGACGGCGAGCACGACAACGAACACTCCACCATGATCCGTGCCCTCGCCGTCTGGGATTGCGGCCCCGCAGGCTACTGGCTACGTGAGCAGCCCGAGGAACCGATCACACCGGGCCAGGTCGGCCCCGACAGCCCTCTGGTCCTCGCCCGTGCTCACTCGGCGGAGGTCTGGGAGAAGATCACAGACCTGCTGCCGGACCGCGAGGAGCTGCTCATCGAAGGCGAGTGACCGCGACGAACGTCGACTCGGACAACCTGATCAACCGGCCGAACACCGAAGGCGACTTGCTCGCACATAGGTACGAGATCAAAACCAGTTCATGGGATTCGCCTTCGACTTGGCGATGCTCTTGCCCAGATCCTTGGCCTTGTCACTCACCCACTTCTTCGCCTCTCCCGCGCCCTTCTTGATGTCGTCCCAGTGTTCGACAACCTTGGCACCGCCGTAGATGAGGCCGGTGCCCACCGCGAGACCGATGGTGACCGGGTTTGGCGCCACCATGGCTGCCGTGAGAGATGCGTTGAAGCCCACCTCGGCCACGTCGGCGACGTAGCCCGCGCCTCTCTTCTTGAAGGCGTCGACCGGATTCCCCTGGGAGACGACGTTGGCCAGACTGAAGCCGGTGGACGCGATGCCGCCGATGATGCCGGCGCCGCGCAGGAATCCGGCGGTCTTGGCCGCGGCGTTGAGGCCCGCGCGTAGGCCGCCTGTCTCGCCCGCCGCCCGGGAAGCAGTGGTGAAGACCTTGACCAGGCTGGCATTGCTGGCCCGGGTGACCGCTTGACCCGAGTGGGTGAGTCCGCCGTACCGAGCAGCCAGGGCGTCGGATCCGACGAGGAAGTCGACGGCGTTGTTCACGCCGAAGCTGCGCATGAGGGGCGTCCGACGTAGCCAGTTGTAGGCGTCGCCTATTCGGTCGGCGCGGAGACCACTGGTCAGCGGGACGCGGCTGATGTTCTGGTAGGTGGAGCTGCCGGAGAACATACGGCCGAGCTGTCCGGGCAGCCAGCTACCGGGAGCGCTCAAAGAGCGAATCTTCGGCGACCACTTGATCAGGCCGTTGCCCGCCGAACGGATGAGCCCGTTCTGGGAGCCGCGCAGGACCACGCCGAGCCGGGTCTTCCAGGCGCGCAGCGCCCCGGCCTTCAGGGAATTGCCGAGCAGTACCTTCGTCATCGAGGTGCCCTGAATGGTAACGACTGCGGTCGCCGCGGTCACAGCGGTCCAGTCGCCGTAGAGGCCGATCATGGTGGCGATGGTCTCTTCGTGCGGTTGCAGCCCGGGTATCCGCGAGACCGCGTG
The DNA here is from genome assembly GCF_042656345.1 of Streptomyces incanus. Classification (NCBI taxonomy): domain Bacteria; kingdom Bacillati; phylum Actinomycetota; class Actinomycetes; order Kitasatosporales; family Streptomycetaceae; genus Streptomyces; species Streptomyces incanus. The sequence goes on along the minus strand of NZ_JBHSPC010000130.1, from coordinate 4,317 downwards.
GGCTTCGACTCGCTCGATCCATTCCGCCAGGGTCTCGTCGGGCTGCCGCTTGAACCTGTAGCTGTTCGGGTCGTTGCTCGCCGCGACCGAGTTGGCCAGCAGCAGGACGTCAGGGCTGAGTTCGTCGTTCCCGTACTTGTTTATTTCCCTCGTGCTGAAGCCCGCCCACAGCAGACCGGCCTGCGGATCACCGCTCTCCAGCCGGGCGAACACAGCCCGCTTGCGCAAGTCCGGGGCGGTGGCTGTGACCCAGGACCGCAACGGCTTCAGCGCGGCGAGCTGGCTCGTGACACCGAGCCGGGAGGCCCGGGTGAACGCCTCGTCCAGCTTGTCCTGCACACCTCCGCGACCGTCCAGCAGCTTCGCGAGCTGGTCCAGATCATCTGGATTGACGTTCCTCAGACCCATGGTTCATCCCCCTATGGAACCCCGAACCCAGGCCGTCCATGACCTGGTCGCGAATCGGCGCACCGTGACAGGAACCGGCCTGAGCGCCGCCCTTGCCTGGCAGCATCTCCAAGAAGACAGTGTGCCTGTGAACTCCCTTTGGCCGTTGATGAGTTGGATCAGCCGCCCCTCACCGATCGCCGACGAGTGCGAACGCGAAAGCCAGCCGCCGGTCCACCCATCCCGCCCGTACGGTCATCCGCTCGCTGCCTTCCGACACCATCACGATCTTGTCTGCAGCCCGCCAGTCCAACGAACGCGGCTTCGTGCGCTGGTCACCGCCTTCCGCGCCCAAGTCGCCCACGGCGTTGAAGACGCCGCCGAGGAACCGGCCCGCCACCCGCCCGGCGATCTCCTTGGCATCCCCGCTCACCCATTCGTTGCGCCCGACGATCTCGGGGTGGTCCGGCTGCTCAATGCGCCACGTGTGCTTGAACGGACGCCTTGGCGGTACACGCGTCAGCGTCCCGATGACCTGCCCCGCGTCGTCGCGCACGATGTACTGCTGCTCGCCGCCGTCCGTTTCCACAGGCGGTTCCACGTAGCACAACAGGCACCCGCCATCGGCGTCCTCGTACAGTGTGTGCTCGGGACGCGCGACATCCAGGCCGGGCAGCGCGGAGCGTTGTATGTGCTGTGTCTCCACGGAGCCGAGAAACGCGCACGGTGCCAGCACCCGCATGTCCTTTGGCCCTCTGGCTACGCGGATTGCCGGCTTGCCCCACACGGCACGCTTGCGCTTGACGGTCTCAGGTCGTTCCACGGACGACACCAGGAACGTCTGCACATCCGCCCAGTTGACCGGATCCACCGGCGACTCCTCCGCTTTATGCCTGCTGAATGCCATGTGCGACTCCACGACCGCCTTCAGAATGGGACGGCTTGACTTTATCCAGAAGGCGGAGCCTCCATAAAGCCAGGTCCTCGGCTCAGGAATGTGCCGACTCCCCTGCCGTACTGGTGTTATTGATCCGAGATGCTCGGGTTCAGGCCTGTTGATGGTGTGTGAGTGATCTGGCGGGAGATGCGCCGACCTGGTAGTCGGGTAAGTGTTCCGCCCTGATCAACCGCTGCGGAGTAGGCCGTAGGCAAAGACCAGGCGTCGGTCCAGTCAGTCGGCCCTGATCAGGTACCTGGCGTCATTGAGCCGTTCTCAGCAACGTGACGGTTGCGTTGCGTGACGAAGTGAGGGCAAGGCCGAGCTGCCCCGAGCTCAGAAGCACGCGAAGCCCCTGGTAAGAACAGGTCTGCGAAGATCATGTTCCGGACACCAAGAGGCTCCACGCGTTGACCAGTGCCACCTATACCGCTGTGCTCGATGTCCGCCGGGAGATCGCTGAGACCCTGGCCCGGCTCCTGCGAACACACCGCGACCAGCTCGGTACCCGGAGGAACACCCGTGCCCTGGGGGTCTTCAAGCAGGCGGTGCTGGTGCTGCGATGGTTCACCGACGGAACCCGACTGGCCCAACTTGCCCGCGACAACGGCATCTCGACACCCACTGCGTATCGCTACCTGCACAAGGGGATGACCGTGCTCGCCGGCACGCCCCGGATCTGTCCACCGCGCTGGAGCGCGCGGTGGCGGCCGGCTACACCCACCTCGACCTGGACGGCACCGTCATCCGTACCGACCGCGTCGCCGCCCCGGGGCCGAACGGTGCCGCCCTGTGGTGGTCCGGAAAGCACAAGCGCCACGGCGAGAACGTGCAGGTCATATCTGCCCCGGACGGTTGGCCGCTGTGGGTCTCCCCGGTCCGCCCCGGCCGCGAGCACGACACCACCTGCGCCCGCGCCCACGGCCTGATCGCCACTCTCAACCGGCTTGCCATCATCCTGGGCGTGCCCACCCTGACCGACCTGGGCTACGAGAACACCGGGGACGGCTTCCGCCACCCGTACAAGAAGCCCGCCGGAGGCGAACTGAGCGAAGCCCAGCAGACCTAAAACAAGGTCATCCGCGACATCCACGGCGTCTGCGAACGCGCCAACTCCCTGCTCAAGACCACCTTCAAGGCCTGCGCAGGGTCAGCCTCGACCCCAGCCGCATCACGAAGATCGCTGCCGCAGCCCTCGTCCTGCTCCAACTCGAGTACGACCGCACCATCCGAACGATCACACAACGACACGATCCGTTGCTGGGAAAGGCTCATTGAGGGTCAGGACGAAAACCGACGAGTACGTCGCACAGCCCACCGCGATGGCGATGGTCGCCACGCTCACCGACGTGCCGGACCTTTGGTTCGAACTCCCTCCGGGATTCATGGAGTTCGACCTTGAGGAGGACGCGGAGTCGCGCATGCTGCGGATGACGGAAGCCACCGACCTGCTCTTCGCCGACGCCACTCCGGAACAGAAGTTCAGCCTCGTCGTCTCGGGCGAGTACATCCTCCAGACGATGATCGTGGCGGGAGCCGAGCACGTCTCCAGCTGTTTCCTGCGCATGTCCGACGGAGAACTGTCCCAAGGAACCCTGTGCGTGCTCATCGAGAGGCCGGAGAACGGGCCAGGGCATCAGGACCGGCGGGGCACGGCGAAGCGAACGGCCGTCCAGTGGCGAGAGCTGTTCCCCGATGCCGAGGTCGGCCTGGTCATGCTCCCTTACGGCATCGCCGCCCTCTGTACACGTGATCAGGACCTGTACGTCCCGGGCGCCCTGTTCGGCCTCGACGACCCGGTGCCCACGACGGTGCGGCAGCTGCAGCTTTGCGTACCGTTGCAGACCGGCCCGGGGACGGCACTGTTCGTCTTCACGACGGAGAACATCGGACACTGGCCCGAATATCTCGAGTTGCTCAGCAGTGTCATGAAATCCGTCTCGGCGGAGGAGCCGCAGCGGGAGGGCGCCCCGGGGGGTGGCGAACCGGTGGGCGGGGAAATGGAGAAGCAGTCATGAGTGAGGTCGCGGAGGACGAGGTACGGTCCGGGCGGGCGCGGTATCCCATCGCCTTGGCGGTCAGCATCGGCTGTTACGTGCTCGCCGTGATCGCGGGAATGTTCGTCCTGGCCGACAGCCTCGGACCTGGCTTGCTCATCCCTCTGTGGATCGCCCACGGGGTGCTGCTCATCGTGCTGATACGAAGGCTGGGGGCCAAGGAGTCCAGCACCTACGCGACGCTGTTCATCGTGACTGTGTCCCTGATGTCGGTGTATGTCGCAGATATGGCGCGTGAGGACCTCACCCTCCAGCAGCGAGGCGAGGAAGTCACGGCCACCGTTGTCAGGGAATGGCGAGATGCCGCTGAGGGGCGCAAGGCGCGTGACTACAACTACGCGTTGGAAGGACAGGACGGCACCGCGGTTCCCGGTCCCGCTATGAAAGCGACGTCCGACCGGTATGACGTCGGCCAGGACATCACAGTGATCGCGGACCCCAAGGGGGAGTTGCGCCCCCGGACGCTCGGTCAGGCGGATCCCGCGGGCGAGGCGGTCGGCTCAGCGGCATTCGCTCTCACGGCACTTGGCTCCGTCGCCTGGATGACCTGGCGAGGTTCGGACACCACGAGGAGCAGGGATGCCCGGAAACGGGGTCCGGGGCGGATACAGAAGGGGTACAAGGCCGTCACCCGTGACCACTCCACGCGGGTGGAGCAGGAGGAGAAGCTGCGAGAGGCGCTGCGCACCTGCCCGGCGGACCGTCGTGGCTACATCAAGGTGGAGCCCGAGGAGTACCCCGACCTGTCGCAGGGCCGCGCAGCCCGGATCGCCTGGGAGGCGGGGTTGCGGGCGGAAGCGGTGGGCAACCGGGGCTCGTGGCGTTTCAAGGAGAATGTGATCGAGGAGGTTCCGCACGACTGATGCTGACGCGGGGCCCTAGGGCCTGTGTGAGGTCGTGATCAGTATTCGCTTTCCGCTGACGTACCGGGGCGGA
>NZ_JBHSPC010000129.1:0-1262 GCF_042656345.1 Streptomyces incanus | reverse complement strand
ATGCCACCGGCCTACACCCGTCAGAGACAACCGGCACCCTGAACCGAAAGCCTCAGAAGGCGAGGTCAAACAGCGGAGGGGGAGGCTCCCGAACATCACTGTCCGTCACACCATCAGGGCATGAACACGTCTCCGCTGACGAATACGCGACACCTCAACATGTGGGTCTACCAGTCCCGGGGCTGATACACCACTCCAGCGGACGTTACCCTCACGATCCTTGACAGATGCACATCAATTGTGATTCGATCATCACTCTTTGTGCCTGAACATGAGGAGATCTTGACGTGAAGTTCACTAGGGGACTGGTTCGAACCGCCGGAGTTGTTACCGCGGCCGTCGCTCTCACCATCGGCGCCGCATCGACGTCGAGCGCCGCCACGGCTAGGGCGTCCTGTTCGACTACAGGCGCCTCGGGTGCCATGTCGATAAATTTCGGCTCGCCCTTCGACAAGATGCCCGTCTCCCTCAGCGTCACGGACACGTCTGCCGATGGCCACCACGTCCGGGTGCGACTGGTCACCCAGAAGAGCGATTACAACAAGGTCTACTGGCGCTGGCACTCGCTGACGGCTGGCTCAGGTAAGAGCCTGTCGATCGACACCAGTGCTCAGGACAATCAGGGGATCTACAATGCGGCCGTCCAGGTTGCACGCTTCGAGGGCGACACAATGCTCAACTCCTGCACCAGCAACTGGGCCTAGCCTCGATCTCGGGTTGGCCGTCCGTAGTGTGCTGTAGGGCGTCGAGCGAGGTGACTACGCCCCGGTCAGCGTCCACGCGACGATGGTCGAACGGTCCGCATCCGGCCTGATGCGGTCGCCCGCTGGCCGCAAGGCCACCGGATCCACAGCGACCGTCAGAACGCGAACTGACCCCGTCTCGTCTGGGTGACACACGAGGGCCCGCGCCAGTGCTGGCGCGGGCCCTTCTCTGCGTCCGGCTACCGCCTGCTGCCCCGGTGGAAGCCCTGGCTTGCTGCTGAGCGGGCGGCGGCATGACGGAGCCGCCGGGCTTCCTCCGGGATCGCGGCGACGTCGTCCAGGGCGGCCCGGATGGTGTCCGCGTCCGCCGACAGACGGCCCGTGCTGCGCTCGTAGTCGGCGAGGAGCTCGTTCACGAGGCCGGTCAGCCGGGTGATGCGCGGGTCCCGCAGCCGTTCGAGCGGGACCTGGACGTAGGTCTCCTCGAAGGCCCCGTGGTCCTAGGGCCTGTGTGAGGTCGTGATCAGTATTCGCTTTCCGCTGACGTACCGGGGCGGA
>NZ_JBHSPC010000128.1:0-8577 GCF_042656345.1 Streptomyces incanus | reverse complement strand
GGTCCTGGTGGGCGGCGGCACGCCGTTCTTCACAGCCCTGGACAACTGGGTGAACCTGAGCCTGGTGGAGACCCGGACGTTTCCCGACGGCGTGGTCCTGACCAGGTACGAGACCAAGCGCTGAGTGCCCGACGGCGGATCGGCGCGGGCTTCGGGCGCCCAAGGATCTCGTGGCGCTGTGTTCCGAGGCGATCGTGACGTCCCTGCCGGATCACAGGCCGTGTATGTAAGGGATCCCCTAACGAACAGCCATTAAGAGGCCCTGCTATCCCTTTCGGCCGTATCTCGGCCGATCCCCCGGTAAGTGTTCACGCGTCCGAGTTCCGCAGCGTGCCGTGTCAGTGCCCGGGCGCATCATGACCGCGAAACTAGTGCTGTGACCGCGAAGGTTCACCGGGTCCGGGCGGTCAGGGTGAGCTCCGAGTTGGGATGGCCTGGTCGGTGGTGTAGCAGACTGTCGTGCCCCCGGCTCTGCGACGATTGCTGTCAAGCCCCGGGTTTGGTGGACGGTGGGTTAGTTGGTTTTCAGGGCGAGTTCTGGGGTGGGTGTTGCCGCGTGGAGGGACTCGTATTCGAAGGGCGGGGTGTGGCCGAGTTCGCCGTGGAGCCTTCGCCGGTTGAACCAGTCGATGTACTCGGCGACGGCGATCTCGACATCGTTGATGCCGCTCCAGGGACCCTTGTTGCGGATCAGTTCGGCCTTGAACAGGCTGTTGAATGCCTCGGCGAGGGCGTTGTCGTACGAGTCGCCGCGTGAGCCGACCGAGGCCACGGCGGCAGCCTCGTCCAGGCGTTCGGTGTAGCGGATGGCGCGGTATTGCACGCCGCGGTCGGAGTGATGGATCAGCCCGGACAGGTCGGCGCCGTCGCGTCGGCGGCGCCACAAGGCCATGTCGAGTGCGTCGAGGGCGAGTTCGGTGTAGAGGCTGGTGGCGACCTGCCAGCCGACCACCATGCGGGAGTACACGTCGATGACGAACGCGGCGTACACCCAGCCGGAGAAGGTACTGATGTAGGTGATGTCCGCAACCCACAACTGGTTCGGTGTCTGCGCGGTGAACTAGCGTTTCACCAGGTCGGCGGGTCTGGCGGTCTCCGGTGCAGGACGGGTCGTGCGCGGGCTCTTGGCCCTGCTGACGCCGCGCAGGCCCGCAGCGCGCATCAACCGCTCAACGGTGCAGCGGGCCACCTTCCGGCCGGCCCTGCGCAGGGCGGCGTGCACCTTGCGTGCGCCGTAGACCCCGTAGTTCGCGGCGTGGATCACGCGTATCTCGTCGGTGAGCTGCGCATCGCGCAGGCTGCGGGCGGAGGGCGGTCGGCTGGTGGCGGCGTAGTAGGTGCTCGGCGCGATCTCGGCGTCCGTACCCGTCAGGACGTCGCAGATCGGCTGGACCCCGAACTCCTCTTTGTGCTGGTCGATGTAGGCGACCTTCAGCGCAGTGGGCGGTCCAGCTCCGCCGCGAAGAAACTTGCCGCGGACTTCAGGATCGCGTTCGCTCGCCTCAGTTCCTTCACCTCGCGTTCCAGCTCCGCGAGCCGGGCCGCGTCCGTGCTCGTCGTGCCGGCCACGATGCCTTCGTCGGTCTCGGCCCGCTTGACCCAGGTCCGCAGGGCCTCGGGGTGCACGTCGAGCCGGTCGGCGATGCGCTTGACCGCGCCAGTCCGCGCGGCGGGGTCTTTACGGGCCTCGACCGCCATCCGCGTCGCACGCTCACGGAGTTCGTCGGAGTACTTACGGGGAGCAGCCATGATCGGCATCCTTCCGGGTCTTCGATGTCTCCATCAAACCCGGGGCGGTTCAGACATCGCGGCACGCACCGGTCTGTACGAGCGCGACGGGGTGGCGGTGTGCTGGTTCGGCTTCCGGCCGCGCCCATGGGTGGGCACCGTGCCCACGCTCCTGGTCCAGGCTCCCGAGGAACGCGGGCAGGAGTGGAGGGTGGCCGCCGGCCTGGCTCGCTTATCCACGCGGCCGGTGAGCTGGTCGCCAGTTGATGCACCGCTGAGCGACGCGGTGTCGTGGATGCTGACGGGCCGGATCGTGCCGCACAAGCCCCTCTCCAGCGCCCGGCGGGTCACCGAGGAAGGCGGCTGGGGCGAGTGGGCACAGGGCTGGACCAGGTCCTGGAACGACGTGTGGCGTCTGTGGTGGACGGCCCCCGTCTACGCGGCCCTGGCCGCCGAGTGCGCCCGAGAAGAAGCAGAGGCCAGGCGCCGACGGCGAGCGGAAGAAGAGGCTGAGGCACGGCGGTGGGCGATCGAGGAGAAGGAGAAGGCCAGGAAGAAGGCGGCCAAGGACCGCGCGTATGCCGCATTCTGGAGCCGCACGGGCCTGGACCAGCGGCAGTGGAAGTACTTCCGGGCCATCGCCGAGTTGTTCTTCGACCGGAGCCTGGTGTTCGGCGCTCCGGATTCCCGGTACGGCGACGGCAGACCGGTCTACGAACGCAGCGGCCCTGACGGCAAGCAGTGGACCCTGGTGGGAGTTGCCTGCCCGGACCCGCGCCGACTGAGGGCCTGGGCAGAAGAACTGGCCCTGCTGGTCCCCTCCCACAGGGAACTGGACACCCTCGCAGGCCGGGCCTGGGCGCCGTTCCAGGTCTATGTCCTCAACCCGGACACCGGCGAGATGGACCAGGAGCGCGTGCTACCGGCAACCGCCACCCCGTAGCCCGACGCCCCTTCGGAGCGCAACCGCCGCTGCGCCGTCGCCGTCATGGTGCACCTGGAACGCTGCAGGAGCGTGATCCGGTACGCCGGACAGAACCCGGAGATCGCCGCGAGGATGGCAGGGCGGTCACGGACCGTACAGGCGCACGATCTGACGGCACTGTTCCTCAACCCCCGTACTCGGGGGCGTGGTCGGGACCGGGGGCGACGGCCACTACGGTCGTGGCGTCAGGGTTGCCGGGACCCCACCACCAGTCGGTGTTGTGGGCGCTCACGGCGGTGGGCAACCCGGTTCCGCGGCCCAGTTCGTTGATGGCGCCGGCCTCGCCGTAGTCCGCCGCGAAGATCACCGCGTTCGCGCGCTGCTCGGGCGGGAGCCCGGTCCATACCTGCCGCACGGTGCCCACCAGCTGGGGCCAGCCCAGGGATTCCCCCGAATTCGAGTTGGGTGCAGATCTTTTGAGGGTGTATGGCACGAGCGTGACCTGCGGGTTCGTGATCCAGCACGGCTACGCCATGTCAGTTACGCCCGGCCGTACGGCGCCGACGCGGACCAACGGATGCCGTGAGAGACAGACGAGCAGGTCGGCCGCGATGGGCTCCGTGGGACGATGGACTCGACCCGTACAAAACCGCAGGTGAGCCAGACCCTCAAAAGATCTACACCCATTCGAGTTGATGCCGTACGTCCACGCCACATCGGAGGGCGGCAGTACCGGCAGCACGATCACGGCGAGCAGCGCAGTCGAGACGGCCGTTCCGACCATCAAGCCGCGCAGCTGGTCCGGTCGGGAGTGCAGCCACCCGTCGAGTCCCACGGCCCCGGCCGCCAGTAGGCACACGTACAGGCCGCCCAGGTAGTACACCTGCGCTCCGGTCGTCACGGCGAACAGCACGAACAGCACGGCGTACGCGGTCACAAAGCACCGCCACAGCGGCCGACCGGACCGCCACAGGAACCGCAGGCCCGCTACCCACAGCACCGTCATCGCCAGACAGGCCATGCCGAACTGCCCCACGATCCAGGTGAGGATGTTCCCCGGGCCTCCGTTCTTCCCGTTCAGCGCCCGCGTCATCTCGAACATCGCCCAGCCGTGCCGCGACTGCCACCACGGGTCAGGCAGCACGAACAGCACGGCTATCGCGGCGCCCGCGAGCAGTCGGCGGTCAACCGCGGTCCGGCGGGCCGGCCCCAGCAGCACGGCGGCCAGCAGGACGATCCCGAAAATAGCCGCGAGGTGGTTGAATTCCGCGCCGATGCCGACCAGCGCTCCCGTAGCGAGCCACCACCGCGTGTCGCCGGTGCGACCGATCCGTACGACCACGAGCGCGATCGCCGCCCACGCCAGCACTTCGTACGACGTGGTGTTGGCGACGTGCGCGCCGCCCAGGAGCACGGGCATGGTGGCGGTCGCGACCGCCGCGAGCAATTGGGCCCGCCGCGCGCCGCCGAACTCCCGCGCGGTCATCCCGCCCACGACCACCGTGCCCGCGGCGGCCAGCGCGGGCCACAGCCGCAGGCCCACCTCCGAGACTCCGAACAGCGACAGCGAGACCCGGGCCAGCAGAGGCGCCAGTGCCGGCTGGTCCACATAGCTCGCCTGGAGGTGCCGAGCGCAGTCCAGGAAGTACAGCTCGTCGATGTGGAAGCCGTAGCGCGGCGACAGCGCCATCAGCACGGCTAAGACCACCACGGCGACGGCGAACACTCGCCGGTCCAGCGGTGCGATCCCCCCCGCCGACCTCCCCGTCCGCACGCCGCCCCACGTCCGTCGCGTCCGTCATCCCCGCTACCCCCGGTCCTCGGCCCCTCGGTCGCGTCGTCCGCGCGGCCGGGTGCGGCCCGGCGCGCACGCTCCCGGGCCGCTCGTACCCTACGTACCTGTTTCTGAACTCAGAAGCCGCAGGTCAGCCAGCCAGTATCCGAAACGCGAAGTTCGTCGAAGCGTTCGCCGAACGGTCACCGTGACTGTTCGGCGAACGGAACGACTGGGGCGAGTGGGACGTGGGGCCTTGTCTGTGCCCTGTTCTCCCGAAGCTGCCGCGAAGTGACAAGTAGCTCTCTGTAGCGGATCAGGGGTGGGCTTGATCCGCGCGCCTGGCAATGCGCGGTGCGGCCCTGAGGCACGACGAGAACCCGCCCGGGCGACAGGACCGGGCGGAGGCGGTCACGCGCGGCCGGACTCCGGCCCTTCGGCCGTGTCCGGCCGCGCGGTGTCTCCTCGTATCACCGTGTACCGCACCGCGTCCCGCCACTGCCCGTCACGGGGTGCGCCCCGCGCTGGTCCGGCGCCAGGCGATGATCCCGAGCGCGCCGCCGCTGAACATGCCGGCACCTCAGAAGATCTGAATAGATGTGATGTTCGGTGGCTGGTTGGGGTAGGTCACGATGTTCCAGCGACTGATCCTGATGGGAGTGCCGTTGGCGTCGTTCATCTGGATGTCGTTGTTCCCAGTGGAGATCTTGTCCACCCAGGCGCCAGCTCCGAGTCCCATGGTTCCCGCGTTGGCGGCGCAGTATTCGAAGGGCCCGGAAGGGCCGACAATGAGCGGACGACTGTAATGGCCCCATATGTGCAACAAGTCGCCAGTAGTGCAAGGTGTCTGATTCATGGCGAGCGCGGTATTCGCCGGAGTTGCAAGGTTGAGGCCTGCGGTCAGTAACGCTACAGCGAACAGGCGCTGGGCGGTTTTCCTGATGGTGGGCACGATGTGATATCTCCTTGAGGGTTGGGGCCACGCTGCGTGAGCCAGGGTTGCTTCCGAACGATGAGGCAACTGCCCGGTCGGGCTTGGCAGTCGGCCCTTTTGCGTTTCAATCCTGGCGCAGCGCTGTGTCGGCCAGGAACGGCGCGCGGGGTTTGTTGCCTGCCCGTTACACGGACTCCTGTGCCCGCGCGTTCTGCACCGCTGCGGACGTGGGAGCCGGGGGCGCGCTGCGGGGATCGGGAGTGTCCGCTGACTTCGGCTGGTCAGGGTGACGCTGGTTCGTCGAGGTCGGGCCGGTGCCGGCTATGAAGCTCTCGAGGGTGCCGAGCCGGTACTGAAGGCGCTTGAGCTGATTGCGTAGGCCCTGTTCTCCCGAACCTGCCTTGAACGTTTTCAAGGTGGTGGCCACCAACTCCGCCCAGAACCCACCTTGGAATCAGGCTACCGAAGCGGCCGACTCCAGGGTTCAGAAACAGGTACTACGCACCCAGTCGACGCGCGGTGAAGCGCCCCCGGCCGGCGCTTCCGGGCGGCCCTCGGATCGGCTCGTGGCGGCCTGAGCTGCCCTGCCGGGTGGTGGGGAGCAGCGCTGCACCGGCAGTTGCATGGCGGAGACGGCGGCACCTGTTTGTTGCCTGACGGACCGCCAGCATGACGTCGCAGTAAATAACGGATTTACTGCGACGGAGTCCTGGCCGTGATCGTCGCGACCTGCGGCGGACCGTTCCGGCTTCCAGGGCGAGATGTACGCATTTACTGCGGCGTCACTGTGCTGACCACGCGTAAAGCCGTATCAAGATCTACTCATTGCCCCTTGACGCGTATCTCGGCTGAACCCCATGAGCGACTTCGAGCAGTGGATGACCGCCGTCGCGGCGACGCCCGGGCCCGGTGAGGAACGCCTCGACCAGCTGCGCGAGGGCGACGGGATCGACGGCCTGGACGAGAACGAACAGGCGGCGTGGCTGCTGCGGTTCATCGTCGGCTACGCCCGCGAGCCCCTGGGCTGGCAGGCCCACGTCCTCGTCGGACGCGTCGCTCCCGAGTGCGCCGGCCCCGCCACCGGTGTCGGCCGCTTCAACGAGACGGTCATCGCCGTCATGGACCAGGCGCAGGCCCTCGCCGATACCACCCGCAGGCCGGTGAAGGTGATCCACGGCGTGGACGGCAAGCCGGACCGCTTCCTGCTCACCCTGGCGAAGTTCGCGCCGGGCCTGCGCGGCATCGACTCGTTCGTGTGGGCGACTCTCCCCGAGCCCCTTCCGGCCCCGGCAAACCCCTGATCAGACCTGTTGGGTCCAACAGACCTAACCGGCTTCTGCCTGGCCGCCTTCCTCGTCTTGCGCCTCTGCCGGGCGGACGGGGCCGACCAGTGTTTCGGTTTCTTTCAGGAGCCGGTCCGCGAGGCTGAAGTCGCCCAGCTCGATCGCGAGGGCGGCGCGCACGAACGCGGCGAGCTGGATGCTGCCGGTGCGCACCTTGAAGGACCGCAGCACCCCACCCACGTACGCGGCGTGATGCCGGCACCCGGCGTGTAGGCAGTGGCCCTCGGCAGCCAGGGCGAGCCGCTTGAAGGCGGCGTTCTTCTCCTCGGTGAGCTGAGCGGCGCAGCCCAGGTGGTCCAGCGTGATCCGGAGGTGGGCGAAGGTCTTGGCAGGCTTCCTGATGGTCAGCCGCCCGCCGCCGGGCGTGACGTAGCGGCCCGGGATCACCGGGGCGTACGGGTGGATCAGCGGCAGCTTCACCACCGACGCGTGCAGCGGGGGCAGCCCGTCGTACGCCGTGTACGGGCCGGCGGCGCCGCGGTCCTCGGTGGTCATCAGGTAATCGTCTCCCTCGCGTGGTCGACGGCGAGCTCGTGCTCCTGGTCCTCGTCGTCGTGGTGGTCGTCGGCGGGCCAGACGCCGAACGGGCCGGGCAGGCCGGGGCCGGTGGCGCCGAGCTGGGCGGCACCGCCCTTGAGCCGGTGGTGGGCGCGGATCACGGGCGTGGTTCTCCTGGGCCTGCCGGGGAGAGCGTGCCGGGCACGTTCCGCAGCAGCGCGGCGGTCATCGCCAGGAGCGTCTCGGCCTCGGCCCGGTCGTACCGGAAGTCCTTGGTGACGGCGTCGTTGTGCAGGGCGCCGCTCGTCTATGCGATATCCCGCGGGTTCGTCCTGGCTGTCCTCTCCCGTTGCCGCAGGTCAGCCCGGCAGACGGGAGCGAGGGACCCGCATAGATCATGACGGACCTTCGGGGTTCCTGAAGAATCATCATGACTCCTCCACGGACGCACGGGCCGAGGGCAACGAGGTGCCTGGTCAGGCCCCATGTCGAGGAGTCGAGGGGCATGGCGAACTCGCGGGATGTCGCACCTTACTACGGGGACCCCGTTCAGTCCTGCGTGGGAGCGGCGGCATGGTGGACGTGAAAGGTGAGTCCGGCAATCCGACCCGATTGGATGACAGGACCATGCTGGACTCCGCCACTGATGTCGTTGTGCACGGTGCTCGGTTGCGGATCTGGGTTGTTCGCGATCCGCTGCAAGGAGGTGAGCAGGTCGCGCAGGTCGTCGCCAGTGGCAGAGCCTGCCTGCAGACGGCGTTGCAGGCAGGCGTGCCACTGTTCCGTGATGTCACGGGTGGTTTGCGTGTCCTCTGCCGCCTCGGCGGCAAGCAGCTGGGTCCGGGCGGTGTCCAGGTCGGTGATCGCGGTGCCGCCTGCGCCGCTGCGCGAGAAGAATCGCCCGACGAGGTCACGGGCGTGTGTCCAGGAGTCGGTGACCATGAGCGAGACCAGGGTGGTCGCTCCGGATGCGGCGAGGGCGGCCAGCTCACTGTCCATTGTTCCTCTCCTCAAAAAAGTCAGATTGCGGGCGTCTCATTGGTCGTGTCGTCTGCGGAAGCCGGCGGCTCACCGTCATCCGGTGTGAAAATCGCTGGCTGGTCGAACCTGCGCAGTAGGTCCTCGGCTGTCTCGTGCTGGTCCTGTGTCCTGATGACGCCGGCGATCTGTTTGGCCAGCATCGTCCGTCGAACGTCTCCGTCCGTGAACCCCATGCTGTTGAGGAAGGTCTCGAAGTGGTCTGCGGCCGTCGGCTGTGGTTCGAAGGGAGCGGGTTGCCCCTGCAGGAGATCCGGGCCAGGGCGCTCGCCGTGCGGGGGGGCGTCGATTAATTAATGGGGCGTGTCGCGTCATCCTGGCGTTGATGTTGCGTGCA
>NZ_JBHSPC010000127.1:0-1847 GCF_042656345.1 Streptomyces incanus | reverse complement strand
GAAAGCCGCAGGCGGGGACCGTCTACGCCTCTTGACAGGCCCGGCCCTCATGGGTGCGGTAATACCCATCCTGCAGATCTTCGGAAACAACGTCGAGGACCGCATGGGCCATCTGCGGTACCTGCTGTTCTACCTGGTCTGCGGCTACGCGGCCGCATACGGATTCGCACTCACGAACCCCAACGCCACCACCCCCCTGATCGGCGCCTCGGGCGCCATCGCCGGCGTCCTCGGCGCCTACCTGGTCCTCTACCCGAAGGCCCGCGTCTGGGTCCTCGTCCCCTTCCTGATCTTCCTGCCGCTGCGGCTGCCGGCCTGGATCGTCCTGGGCTTCTGGTTCCTGCTGCAGGCGGCCTACTCCGCCGGCGCGGGCGTCACCGGCGCCGGAACGGTGGCCTACGCGGCCCACGTGGTCGGCTTCGTCGTCGGCATGCTGATCGCCTGGCCCCTCAAACCGGGCACTCCCCCACCACCCGAGCCGGGCGGCATCCTCTTCGGACGGCAGACCCGAGGGGGCTGGTAGGGCCGCACGCCAGGGGCAAGGCAACGCGAGGAAAACCTGCACAATTTCACATGAGCGCCATTTGCCCTACCCGGCCAGCCGTCGATCTTTGAGCGATTCAACCACCTGCATGCTTTACCAGGTTCGGATCCTCCAGCAGGGTTCGCACTGACTCATCGCTGACTTTCCTGACACTCCATCAGGTAGCAAGCGCTCCCCCCACAAGAGTCACGCCGAGCCCGTCCATCCCGGCTCGAAGCGGAGGGCCCCAGGGACTCACAGCCGAACCCGACAGGCCCTCCGAGCACCCCACATCGGAGATGCCTCATCACGAGGCGGCGCGGAACACAGCAGGAACTCCCCGGTTACTGACCTTCAAAGCGTGGTGTCGGTAGGGCTGACGGCCCATGCTCCCTGCGGTATCTCGAGTGCATGAGGTATCCCCAGGGCGGTGGCCTGACCGACGAACGCCGGGCCTTCCGCCAGAAGGTACGAATGGAGGCGGCCGAGCGGTTCCGGCACGGCGACGAGAACGCGGTCATCGCGCACGACCTGCGGCTCAGCGTCCGGTCGGTGCAGCGCCGGCGCAAGGCCTGCTCACAGGGCGGACCGAGAGCCCTGGCCGCGAAGGGCCCGGCCTCGCTGCCACTGCTCAAAGGGCCGGTGGCCCACGGCCGGCCGGACCAACCCTGGACCCTGTCGCGGATCAAGACGCTGATCGGGCGCCGGTTCCACCAGAGCTACACCGGCCAGAGTGTGGCCGCCCTGCTCAAGCGGCACGGCCGGAGCTGCCAGATCCCCGCCCGCCGCGCGATCGAGCGCAACGAGGCGGCGGTGGCCGGCTGGGTGAAGGAAACCTGGCCGAGCGGGGAAGGACCGGGGCGGCGCTCGACGCCTGGCTCGTCGTCGAGGACGAGGCCGGCTTCTCGGTGCCGTCGCCGACCACCCGCACCTGGTCCCGCCGCGGCCACACCCCCGTGGTCCGCGTCCGAGGCCGCTCCCGCCGCCGCTGATCGGTCGCCGCCCTGGTCTGCTACAAGCCCGACGAGCCTTCCCGGCTGATCTACCGGCCCTGCCCGGACGCCCGACCCGACGGGCGCACAAGCTTCTCCCGGAAGGACTGCCGCGACCTCATCCAGTGCGCGCACCAGCAGCTCGGCGGCCCGATCGTGCTGGTCTGGGGCCATCTCACCACCCATCTCACCGCCGGCGTGCGCCGCTCCATCGCCGACCGCGACTGGCTCACGGTCTTCCAGCTGCCCACCTACGCACCCGACCTCAACCCGGCCGAGATGGGTTTGTCTCAGTGCGAGCCTTGTAGGGATGCTGCCGCATGATGCTCAAC
>NZ_JBHSPC010000126.1:0-41067 GCF_042656345.1 Streptomyces incanus | reverse complement strand
CTCCCCATCCTGGGCATCACCAACGATCCGGACAGCTACGGAACTTGATCAAGCCCTGGCCGAGAGGTGCCCACAGGTCAGCACCGAACCAGCACCGGCACCATGAGCGAGCCTCTCATCGAGAGAGCCACACCCGCCCGACCTGCACCTTTGCCAAGTTGGCGAACTTATGATAAGCGGCGCCTCGAAAATTTGTGCAGCAGTCTCATGATCCCAAGAGTATCGGCCGGGTCCGACATCACGGCCGGTAACTCCTGTATCACCCCGCCATGACCCGGGGCCTGTACGCCCGTTGTGAGTCCGATGGCCGCAATGCGGCGTGATGACGGTCACGCGTCCCCGTATGCCTCGCCGCCCAGCTCGAAGCGGGCGGTCCCGGCGGTCGCGTCCGCGAGCCAGGACCGGAAGGCGTCCACGTCGGAGTCGGGAAGTCCGATCTCGATCGTGACCGCCTCGGCGTAGCGCACGTCCCGCACCACGCGCCCCGTGGAGCGCAGGTCGTTCTGGATCTTGCCGGCCCGCTGGTGGTCGACCGTCACCGTGGCCAGCCGGAACCGGCGCCGGGTGAGCGTGCCGACGGTGTCCAGCGCCTCGCCGACGGCGCCGCCGTACGCGCGGATCAGCCCGCCCGCGCCGAGCTTGACGCCGCCGTAGTAGCGGGTGACGACGGCGACGACGTACCGCATGTCACGGCGCAGCAGCATCTGGAGCATGGGGACGCCCGCGGTGCCGCCGGGTTCGCCGTCGTCGCTGGCCTTCTGGACGGAGGCGTCCGCGCCGATGACGTACGCCCAGCAGTTGTGGGTGGCGTCGGCGTGCTCCTTGCGGACGGCGGCGACGAACTCCTGCGCCTCCCGTTCGGTGGCCGCCGGGGCGAGCGCGCACCGGAAGCGGGAGCGGTTGATCTCGGTCTCGTGCACACCCGCGCGGGCGACGGTGCGGTACTCGTCCTGCATCCGGCCAGCCTATGCGGCGCCCCGGGGCACGGTCATGGCGGTCAGCAGGGCGGCGCCGGGAACGAGGTCCGGCCAGCCGGCGCCGCGCCAGGACAGTACGGCGATCGCGGAGGTCGGGAACTTGGTACGGACCCGGTCGAGCGTGTCGTCCACGCCCTCGCCGGCCAGCGCCACGACGAGGTCCGCCAGGCCCGGATTGTGGCCGATCAGCAGCAGGGTGCCGACATCGGCGGGCACCTCGTGCAGCACGGCCAGGAGGGCGGGGACGTCGGCGGCGTACAGCCTCGGTTCGTGCCGGACCGGCACGGACGTGCCCCATTGCGCCGCTGCCAGCTCCCAGGTCTCGCGGGTGCGGACGGCGGTGGAGCACAGCACGAGACCGGGCAGGCCGACGGTCTCGGCGATCGCACGTCCGGCGGCGGGCGCGTCCCGGCGGCCGCGCGCGGCCAGCGGGCGGTCCCGGTCGGCGACGCCGTCGGGCCAGGCGGACTTGGCGTGCCGCAGGACGACCAGCCGTCGCGCCCGTCCCGCGCCGTTGCGCCCGGCCGCCCCGGTCGTCCCTGCCGCCCCGCTCACGCCGGGGCTCCCAGGTCTCGGGCGAGGTCGAGGCCGAGCAGCCGGTCCGCGTAGACGTACGTCTCGAAGCGGGCGCCGTCCGGCAGGTCCGGTGCGGTCTCCACGTCCCGCAGCACGCGGAGCACGCCGACCGCGTCCAGGTCGTCCTCCCAGACGGTGCGCAGGTCTGCGCGCACCTCGTCGGGGATGGGCCGCGAGGGCCGGTGCGCCCAGGCGGCGACCGCGCCGCGCCAGCGCGCGAGGGTGCCGGTGGCGTCGTCCAGGGCGGCCTGGTCGAGCCGCAGAGTGCTGTTCCTGGGGTGCGCGAGCAGGGCGAGACGCAGAACGGTCGGGTCGATGCCGTCCGCTGCGCCGGGCCCTTCCGGACGGACGGGCGCGACGGCGACCCGGACTCCGTCGGGTGTCTCGCCGCCCTCGCCCACCACGTGCAGGACCTGGGCCTCGCCCAGCCCCGTGCCGGCGTCCCGGCTGTCCTCGAAGGGCCGTACGCCGAGGGCCGCGCCCGCCGCACGCAGTTCGGGCAGGTCCCGTTCGCCCACGAGCAGCGCCCACACCGGGGTGCCGCCGAGTTCCAGGGCACGCACGAGCAGGTCGGCGACGAGCAGCACCCGCAGGTTCGTCGGATCGAATCCGCGCGTGTGGGCCTCGACGCGGGTGAGACCCCGCCGGGCGGGGGTTGCGTCCACGGGTTCGCCGGTCCGGGCGTCGGTGATGCGCAGCACGAGCCGAGCGTAGGCGCACAAGCGGGCCCGCGCAGGCATCTCGCACGCTTTTCGGGACCGGCGTGGCTCCGGGGCGTACCCTCCCCCGGGAATCACCGCACTGCCGTGCCCTGCCGGTCGAACGTCCGGGGGCAGGGCCGGGCAGGAGTCCGTGACTGTGGTGCCGAGTCGGCGGGCCGGCTTCGCGCGGGTGCCGACGGTGGCACGATCCTCGGTCCGAGCCTGGAGCTTTTGCAGGTCAGCGGCCTTCCGGCAGGGTGTCCCCGGCCGTGTGGCCGGGCTGGATCAGCCTGGTCTCGTAGGCCAGGACGACAAGCTGGACGCGGTCACGGACGCCCAGTTCCGTGATCGCCCGGGCGATGTGCGTCTTGGCCGTCAGCGGTGAGATCACCAGCCGCGTGGCGACCTGGTCGTTCGACAGCCCGGCCGCGACCAGGGCCACCACCTCACGCTCACGGGCGGTGAGGGCCGCGAGCCGGGCCGGGATCACCGTTGGGGCGGCCGGCCGGTGCGCGAACTCCTCGACCACCCGGCGGGTCGCACTCGGTGACAGCAGCGCGTCGCCCGCCGCCACCGCCCGGATCGCCTGCCGCAGGTCGTCCGGCTCGATCTCCTTGGTGAGGAAGCCGCTCGCACCCGCCCGCAGCGCCGCGAACACGTACTCGTCGGTCTCGAACGTCGTCAGTACGATCACCCGGCAGCCGGTCAGCTCCGGGTCGCGGGTGACGGTCTCGGTGGCCGTCAGCCCGTCGGTCCCCGGCATCCGGATGTCCATCAGTACGACGTCGGGGCGCAGGGTGCGAACGGCGCGTACGGCCTCGTCGCCGGAGGCCGCTCGCCCACCACCTCGATGTCGCGGGTCCGGCGGAGCAGGCTGCGGAAGCCTGCCCGCACCAGTGACTGGTCGTCGGCGAGCAGAACCGAGATCGTCATGATCGCCGGCTTGGCACAGGGATCAGGGCCCGGACGGCGTAACCGCCCTTCTCATCGGGCCCCGCGGCGAATTCCCCGCCGAGCACCGAGACCCGCTCGCGCATCCCGCCGACGCCGTGCCCGGACCCGCCCGCCGCCTCCCCGTCGTCACCGGCCCTCCCCGGGCCGTCGTCGATGATTTCCACGCTCACCTGCTCGGCGCCGTACCCCAGCCGGACTGCGACCCGGGTGCCCCCGGAGTGCCGGACGGCGTTGGTCAACGACTCCTGGACGATCCGGTAGACGGCGAGGGCGACGGGCGCGGGCACGGCGGGATCGTGGTACGGACGTCGCTCCGGGCAGGCGGCCTCCACCGCCCGGTGAAGGGCACCGGTCGCTGCTCGCCGAAGCGAAATAGTCGCGGTACTCGTGGGGTTGTCACAGCATCGAGATCACATATCCGCAGGAGGCATCCATGTACGGTGACAGTGCCACGGTCCGCAGAATCCTGTCCGAGACGGGCGACACCTGGGCCGTGGTGGGCCTGTCGTCGAACCGGCAGCGCGCGGCGTACGGTGTCGCCCAGGTGTTGCAGCGCTTCGGCAAGCGGGTGGTGCCGGTGCATCCGAAGGCCGAGACGGTGCACGGCGAGCAGGGGTACGCCTCGCTCGCGGACATCCCCTTCGAAGTGCACGTCGTCGACGTGTTCATGAACAGCGACCTGGCCGGAGCGGTCGCGGACGAGGCCGTCGCCAAGGGCGCCAAGGCGGTGTGGTTCCAGCTGGACGTCATCGACGAGGCAGCCTACGAGCGGACCCGCGCGGCGGGCCTGGACATGGTGATGGACCGCTGCCCGGCGATCGAGATACCGCGCCTGGGTTAGCCGGGGCCGGGCCGACGGCAGGCCTCAGGGCCGGGGCCCCGCGAGACCCGGGGCGCCCCACACCGGGAACCAGCGGGCCAGGTCGTCCTCAATGCGCAGGTCGTCCGCGAGGAGTGCCCTGATCTGAAGTTCCAACGCGTTGTCGCGCCGCTCCGTGCCGTCGGGGAGCGGCGCGAAGGGGTAGAAGGTGCCGCGCTTGTAGAGATAGACCAGTGCCAGGGCCCGGTGGTCCGATGTGGCCCGGAACCCGACCAGGGAGCAGAGGAGTTGCGGGCCGAAGCCCGCGTCCTGGAGAAGCGTGTTGACGGCGTGCAGATCGTTGACGAGCGAGGCGGTGTCGTCGGCTGTGTGACGGGCGAGGAGCCACGTGTACCCGTACGCGTCCTTGGTGTACTCGACGGGCGTGCCGCCCCGATCGGTGTCGGCGTCGAGCAGTTCTTGCACTTCCTGCTGGAGCCGGTCGAACGCGCCGCCCTCCACGCTCGCGAAGCAGACCGACCCGGTCCCGGTCGGAGTGAACCCCGCCCCCGCCTGCACGGTGATCGCGGCCGAGGGCAGGCTGAAGAGCTGGTCGAGGTCCGGGCGAACCGGCTTGCTGCGGCCGAGGATGGTGTCCAGGAGCCCCACGAGGCGGCACCTCCATGGATCGTCAGGCCCGGCCGAGCTGGGCCGAGATCCGGCCGAGCTGGTCGAGGCGCTGTTCGAGGGTGGGGTGGGAGGAGAGCAGCCGGCTCAGGCTCTCCCCGGAGGAGAAGGCCGGTGCGAACCAGAAGGCGTTGAACGGCTCTGCCCGGCGAAGATCCTTCGTCGGAATCCTCGCCATCTCGCCGGTCACCTTGGTGAGCGCGGACGCGAGTGCGGACGGACGGCCGGTGAGCAACGCCGCGGAGCGGTCGGCGGACAGTTCGCGGTAGCGGGACAGCAGCCGGGTCAGCAGGAAGCTGATCACGTACACGACGGCACTGACCAGGGGAATCAGGAGTGCCACGAGGGCGGTGGTGCTGTCGCGGCTGGTGCGGCCGAGCCCGGCGTAGAGCGCGACGCGGGTCATGACACCGGCCAGCACACCCAGGAACGACGCGATGGTCATCACGACGACGTCCCGATGGGCGACATGCGACAGCTCATGGGCGAGGACGCCCTCCAGCTCCTCCGGTTCCAGGCGTCGGAGCAGACCCGTGGTGACGCAGACAAGGGCCGTTCTCTCGTTGCGGCCGGTGGCGAAGGCGTTCGGCAGATCACTGTCGGCGATCGCCACCCGCGGCTTGGGGATGTCGGCGAGGGCACAGACGCGGTCCACGGTGCCGTGCAGCCCGGGAGCCTGCTCGGGGGTGACCTCGCGCGCGCCCATGCTGAAGGCCGCGATCCGGTCACTGAACCAGAACTGCGCGATGAACAGGACGCCCGCGATCAGCAGGATGACGGGCCACGCGTTCTTCAGGAGGGCCAGCAGAACGCCGACGAAGACCACATAGAGCAGCCCGATCAGGAACATCGTCGTCACCATGCGGGTGGTGAGTCCTCGGTCCGGGGCGTACCGCGACTGCGACCGGGTCTTGGGCATCCGGATCACCTCCAGCGGACATGCACTGCCACACTGCACATCCCTCTCCTGCAAGTGTGCTCCTTCCCCGCACGGCCGGGAGGGGCTTTGGTCCAGGTCGGGTGCGGGTCCCGCCGGGACGGCGGGGCCCGGCGCGGAACCTGCCGGACCGGACCGGGGTGCACGGCTCGGATTCCGCTTCGGCGGGGAGCGGTGCCGCCTCCCTCACCAGGAGCTGACGGGCAGCCATCACCGGTTTTACCCACACCCGTTGCTGGTCCGGGCGGACCTGCACCCTGAGCACTGAGCGGCACCGGAACGGCACGGGGCGCCCCGCTGATGCCGTCAGTCGTGCGGGGGCCGGTCGCTCAGCCGGTGGTCGGCGACGTTCAGCGCCTCCTCCACCAGCCGCCGCAGGTGTCCGTCGCGCAGTGAGTAGATCACCCTGCGGCCCTCTTTGCGCGTGTCCACCAGCCCCGCGAGGCGCAGCCGCGCCAGATGCTGACTGACCGCGGGTCGCGCCGCCCCGCACACCTCGGTGAGTGTGCTGACGTCGGCCTCGCCACCGGTCAGGGCATGCAGGAGGGCCAGCCGGGTGCGGTCGCCGAGCAGGGCGAGGAGTTCCGCCGCGAGCGCGAACTGCTCGTCGCCGGGAGTGCGTGGCTGCACATCGTGCGCAGGTGATAGGTGCATGCGTGCGCTCATACGCACATAATGGTCCTGTGGGCGGCAGCCCGTCCACCTCGCGACCGGAAGGGGATCCACGTGAGCGACCGGCACGAGCATCGCCAGGACCAGGAGTCCGGACACCGGCACGGACACAGCCACGGTCATGAGCAGCCGCCGGGGCACCCCCACGAGCACCCCGGCGCGTCCTCACGCCGCCATGACCGTCTCCGGCTCGGCCACCGTCTCCGCCATCTGTTCACCCCGCACTCCCACGAGACCGCGGACAAGCTCGACTCCGCCCTCGAGTCCTCGGCCCGCGGTCTGCGGGCGCTGTGGGTCTCGCTGGCGGTGCTCGGCGCGACGGCGCTGGCGCAGGCGGTCGTGGTGGCCGTCTCGGGCTCGGTCGCGCTGCTCGGCGACACGGTGCACAACACCGCGGACGCGCTGACCGCCGTACCGCTCGGGATCGCCTTCGTGCTGGGCCGACGGGCCGCCACCCGCCGCTTCACCTACGGTTACGGCCGGGCCGAGGACCTGGCGGGCATCGTGATCGTGCTGACGATCGCCGCCTCCGCGGCCTTCGCGGGCTGGACGGCGGTGGACCGGCTCCTCGACCCGCGTCCGATGCACCACGTACCGGTGGTCGCCGTCGCCGCACTCGTCGGGTTCGCGGGCAACGAGTGGGTGGCCCGCTACCGCATCCGGGTCGGCCGGGCCATCGGCTCGGCCGCGCTGGTCGCCGACGGGCTGCACGCCCGGACGGACGGGTTCACCTCACTCGCCGTGCTGCTGGGCGCGGGCGGGGCGGCCCTGGGGTGGCAGCTCGCCGACCCGATCGTGGGACTGGCGATCATGACGGCGATCGTCCTGGTGCTGCGGGACGCGGCGCGGGAGGTGTTCCGGCGGGTGATGGACGCCGTCGACCCGGCGCTCGTGGACCGGGCCGAGCAGGCACTGCGGCAGGTTCCCGGTGTGCGCGGGGTGGGCGAGCTGCGGCTGCGCTGGATCGGACACCGACTGCGGGCCGAGGTGGCGGTCGTGGTGGACGGCGGGGCGACCGTGCGGGAGGCCCACCGCATCACGGTCGACGCCGAGCACGCCCTGCTGCACGCCGTACCCCAGCTGGCCGCGGCCCTGGTCCACGCCGACCCGGAACCCGCCCCGGGCGAGCACGACCCGCACCTGCTCCTGGCCCACCACGCGGCGGCATGACCGGTGCGGCCGATGCGACTCGGCCGGCCCGACGCGATCTCCGTGAGCAACCGGAGATCAGGCCGTTCCCAGCCCTTCCAGCACGACCGCGCCGGGCAGTTCGGCGAAGGCCTTGCCCGGCACGAGGAGTTTGCCCTGCCGGCGCCCGCTGCCGACCAGGACGTACGGCAGGTCGACGACGGCCGCGTCCACGAGCACCGGCCAGTCGGCGGGGAGCCCGATCGGGGTGATGCCGCCGTACTCCATGCCGGTCTCCTCCGTCGCCGTGTCCATCGGGGCGAACGACGCCTTGCGGGCACCGAGCCGGCGGCGCACGATGCCGTTGACGTCGGCCCGGGTGGTGGACAGGACGACGCAGGCGGCGAGGGTGCTCTCGCCGCCCCGCTTGCCCGCCACGACCACGCAGTTCGCCGAGCGTTCGAGGAGGTCCTGGCCGTAGTGCTCGACGAAGACGGCGGTGTCGGCCCAGCGCGGGTCCGTGTCGACGTAGAGGATCTGCTCGGCGGGGACGCTGCCGCTCCAGGCGCGGACGGCCGCGGCGACCGGCGCGGTGAGTTCGTCGAGGCAGTCGGGGGCGGGGGTGGCGTGGTCGAAGGTGCCGATGGGTGCGCGCATGGCGGCACGGTAACAGCCGTGCGGCGGCTGCGGGCGGGGGGTCTCAGCGCACGGGTGGGATCGGAACCGTCATGATCATCTCTGTCGGTTCGCCGCCGCGGTTGCCGTAGGTGTGCGGGGTACCGGCCTCAGCTGCCGGGCTCCAGCTCGACCAGCCGGTCCGCGCCGCCCCCGGCCGGCCGGTACGGGCCGTGATCGTCCAGCTCGGCGAGCCGGGCCACGGCCTCCTCTTCCAGCGCCGACAGCGCCCGCAACTGCTCCGGTGTGACGCCCTCGGGGATCGGCACCGGCGCCGGCGTGCGCAGCGGCGGCTGCCACCCCTCGTCGGGAGTCCAGCGGCGTACGACCCGGGCCGGGGCGCCCGCGACCACGGCGTGGTCGGGAACCGTGCCCCGCACCACCGCGCCCGCGGCCACCACCACGTTTCGCCCGATCCGCGCGCCCGGGAGGATCACCGCCCCGGTGCCGATCCAGCAGCCGGGGCCGATCTCCACCGGGTCCATCCGCGGCCACTGCTTGCCGATGGGCTCGTGCGGATCGTCGTAGGAGTGGTTGGTGGACGTGATGTAGACGTACGGCCCGAAGTAGCAGTCGCTGCCGATGCTGACGGTGGTGTCGGCGATGACATGGCTGCCTCGGCCCAGGACGACGCCGTCGCCGAGGTGGAGGATCGGGTCGGGTCCCAGCTCGAGGCCGGGCATCAGGCCGGCGGTCAGTGTGACCTGTTCGCCGATGATGCAGTGGGCACCGAGATGGATCCAGGGTTCGCCGAAGACGGTGCCGAGCGGGAAGGCGAGCCTGGTGCCTGTACCCATCGCGCCGAAGCGGAGGCGGCCGGGGCGCTCGGCGGTCACCGAGCCCGTGCGCTGCACCCAGGCCCAGCCCGTGTGGACCGCGCGCTGCGCGAGGCGGCGCGGCCAGGACGAGAACGTGTTCCTGCTTTTCGGCACCCGCTCACCGTAGTCGCCGGGCGTGGCACCCACGCATCGTGCTCCCTGTGATCTTCACCCCACCACTCTGGCGTACGGTGCCTGTCATCACCCGACCAGGAGGCGACGATGACGCACAAGGCGCTGATCACCGGCATCGGCGGCAGGCAACCGCAGGTGGACCCGACCGCCTTCGTGGCACCCACGGCCGCGGTGATCGGGGGCGTGACGCTGGGGGCGGGCGCGAGCGTCTGGTACGGCGCGGTCCTGCGCGGTGACGTGGAGACGATCTCGGTCGGCGCGAGCAGCAACGTCCAGGACAACTGCACGCTGCACGCCGACCCCGGCTTCCCCGTCACGGTCGGCGAGCGGGTCTCCGTCGGGCACAACGCCGTCGTGCACGGGGCGACGGTCGGGGACGACTGCCTGATCGGCATGGGGGCCACGGTACTCAACGGCGCGGTGATCGGCGCCGGTTCCCTGGTGGCCGCGCAGGCGCTGGTGCCGCAGGGCATGGAGGTGCCGCCGGGCTCGCTGGTCGCGGGGGTCCCGGCGAAGGTCCGGCGGGAGCTGACCGAGGAGGAGCGCGCGGGGCTGACGCTCAACGGGACGATGTACGCGGAGCTGGCGAAGGCGCATCGCGACGTGCACGGTGCGCCTTAGGGCGTGCAGATCAGTAACACACCGATTTCGGTTCTGCGCCTGCGCCATGTGCTGGAAGTCGCCGACCTGCGGCGACGTCGCACCGAGCAGGCGCCGAGGCGGGCACTACCGGGGCGTGGACACCGTGTTGTTCGGAGGCTCGCTCCAAGACTGAACCCGAATCCACCGGCTTGACTTCAGAATGATCGTTTAGCGTGGTTCGGGCCGGTCGGCCGGCGCGTGCGCGTCCGTCTCACGTCGAGCCGTAGACCTCGCGCACGTTGTCGCGGGGTGCCGGCCTGGTCTTGGCGGCCGGTCCCTCCGCGAAGGCCCGGAGCAGGTTCTCGGTGGTGCGGGTCACAAAGGTTCCGGTGCGCGCGTCCATGTGGTGGTTGCGGCCGTTCTCCCCCGTCCCGGCCATGAGGCCCTCGACCCACCGCATCGTCCCGGACGCGAAGACGCCGGCCCCGCTCGGCACCGTGTAGTACGCCGAATCGGAGTGGCTTCTCCTGCCGTTGCAGACCAGGGGAGAGTGAGCGATGATCTCGAGCGGCGCGTCCGGAAGCGCTCCCGGCGTGACACGGTCGTATTCGACGCCGACGAGGTGGGGGAAGGAGTCGCCCCGCTTCACTCCGGTGCCCGTGAAGAGCCAGTGACCGGCGTTGCGGACGACATAGGGGGCGTTTGTGGGATAGCCCTCGTAGAGGACTCCCGTCAAGGACGATTCCGGGTCGGGGTCGGGTGCCTGGCGGAAGTCGGTGGTCACCAGGGCGCCGTGGCGGGGATACAGGGGATCGTGGCGGTAGTCGGTCTTGTAGCAGACCACGGTGCGGTTCCCGTCCTCGAGCCTGATCCGGCGAAAGCAGGTGTTGGCGCCGAGGAAGGCCAGGTTGGTTCCGGTATCGCGGGCCCGGGTCATGGACTGCCGCTGCTGGGGTGTCCAGTATTCGTCGTGGCCGAGCGTGACCGCGGACACGGCACCCCGCAGCACCGCCGGGTCGCGGTGGATGTCGACGCCGGTGGTGTACGCCAGCGGTATGCCCAGCCGCTCCGCGAGGACGACCACGGCCCGCTCGTACACCAGGAACTTCTCGGCTCCGTCCCTGTCGTAGGGCCGGGCGAAGGAGACGGCCAGGGCACGCATCCCGTACGATCCGTCGTCGCCCTCGTAAAGGCTGTAGCCGCCCCACAGGTTGTACGCCTGCCAGGTCGCCGGTGCATGGATCAGCAGGGTCTTCCCCCTGGCGGTCGCCGAGCGGACGATCAGGGGGACGTACCGCTGGTGACCGTTCTCCGCGTCGAGGCGGAGCAGGTAGGCGCCCTCCGGCCAGCCGTCGGTGTGTACGAGGACCGTACGCTCCCAGTCCGCCCGCACCGTGCGCGTCCTCGGGGCCAGAGCCGGCTCTCTCTGGACGCGCCCGGCCACCCTCCCGGAGCGCCAGACCAGGCGGGCCTGCGCGCCTTTGTACCAGCCCGTCCGGTACGCCGAAACACGGAACCCCGGCGCGGTGGTGGACACGTACAGTCCGAAGTCCTCGCCCGGCAGCACGCTCACCTTGTCGGTATAGCCGAGAACCGCCTCGGGGGGACCCGCCGAACGGATGCGCCAGCCGGAGTCGCCCGGACGGGAAGCCTCGGACGGGCCGGCCGACGCGCCCGGGTCGCCGCCGGACGCCGTGTCACAGCCTGCCAGCGCCGTGCCCGCGGCCCAGACACCGGCCGCCGCGGTCGCCCCGAGGAACCGCCTGCGGTCCAGGCCTGTGCCGTCACCGTCGTCCCCGGAGCGTTCCCGCTCCGCGTCCATCGGACCATCCATCGCGACCGTCCCATGCGCCGAAGGTCTCGCGTGCTCTCGTCGCAATAGTGAGCGAGCGTCACGCCTCCGGCCACCAGGGAGGGGCCTGATGCCCGGCCGGTCCCGCACCGGCGACGCCGACAGCCCCGTCGGCCGGACGAAGTCCGCCCCTCACCGCACTACCCGCCGGCGTCGATGCCGCCCGCGACGCCTCCGGCCGGTGGCGATGAAGGCGGTGTGAATCGAATCGCGCAGGGGGCGGCGCAAGCGTCCGGGGCGAGGAGACAGGCGCGGGCCTCCTGATCACGGCATTGCCCGACCCGCCACGCGCTGCTGGAACCGATAAAACGCTTGCTGAGGCGGAACCATGGGGGCGGCCGCCGGACAGGCGTGCATGTATGTGGGAGGTCGCGGTGGCGGAGCATCCGGTGATCGGTTATTTGGTCTGGGCGGTTCTGTTCGGCGCCCTGTTCGCCTGGGAGGGCATCGGCCTGCTGCGGGCCGATGACGCATTCCCCACTCTCAGTGACACCCTGCGCGCGGTCATGCGCTATCCGGTGGGGCGGTGGGCTCTGTTCGCGCTGTGGCTGTGGTTCGGCTGGCATGCTTTTGTCCGCGGGTGGCACTTCCTGCTCCGGGACGGACAGTGAGGGGTGTACGAATCAGCTCCTGCATCGGAGGGACCTGCCCTGATCCCTCTGCACCTGATCGTCATCCTCATGCTGGTCGGCTATCTGCTGGTCATGGGGTAT
Organism: Streptomyces incanus; assembly: GCF_042656345.1. Classification (NCBI taxonomy): domain Bacteria; kingdom Bacillati; phylum Actinomycetota; class Actinomycetes; order Kitasatosporales; family Streptomycetaceae; genus Streptomyces; species Streptomyces incanus. The sequence goes on along the minus strand of NZ_JBHSPC010000126.1, from coordinate 28,861 downwards.
CTGGCCCTCGGCCTGCGGATCCTGCGTCGAGACACGGCACGGCCCGTGCCCACGGGCAAGCGGGGCTGGCCCGGTCTGATCCGCCAGGTGGTCGGCACCGCTGTTGGCGGCTACGTGCTGCTGATGAGCGTGGTCGTCGGCTACTACCAAGGCGTGGCGCGGGTGGGCGGCCATTTCCTGGCGAGCGCGTTCACCGGCTGTGCGCTGCTGATCGGGGTGACTCTGGCGGTCCTCCTCACTGCCTCCTGGCTGGCCGAACGGTGGCACGCGCGGCCTTCCGGGCGCGTCAGCCGCCGGGGCGGCAGAGGGTGAGACGGACGTTGTGGTGCCGATGCGCGGCCGGCGAGGGGTCGGCCAGTTGCGGGCCCGCACCGGTGCCCCGGCATCCGGGTTCGTTCGCAGCGCGGCGGGCGGGGCACCTCGCGGTGAGAGACGTCATGCCTGGTGCGGCAGTTGCTGTTCTCGTCAGTCCCTGTACCGCGATCGTGACCGATACGGACGGTGGCGTCCCGCCGGGTGGTGCGGACGGTCAAGGTGCCGGAATCCGCGAGCCGGGGACGGCGGCTCCGCCGGACCGGGCGTTCAGCCCGCGGTCGTGTCCCGCGTCGTGGTGGAGCGGATCAAGGCACTACGCGTTCCGGTCGGAGTCCGTGGCGTTCTCTGTGGAGGAAGCAGCCCAGGAAGCCGCCGGTCGGACGCTGGACTCCCGACAGGACGTGGGCACCGTCCCTGGCCTGCGGATTCCGCCACCTTGATCCACTACACCACTTGGCGGGACACCATCCAACCCGCCTCAGCGGAACGCCTCGTGGACCGCCGCCTCTTGGGAGACCGGCAGGGGCCTCGTACCGGAACGCGGCACGCCTGATCCCCTCCACCACGACGCGGGACACGACCCTCCCACCACTGACCGACGGCATGCCGCCCGTGCGGGACGAACGAGGCCGACCCCGGCGCAAGCCCCGCGCACCGCATTGCCGACCGCGGCCACGACCACAAGCTGTACCGCCGCCGCCCGCGCGAGCACGGCATCGTCCCGAAGCTCGCCCGGCACGGACAGCCGCACGGCTCAAACCCGGGCCACGCCCGGCGGGTCGCCGAATCCGCCCTCACCCGGCTCCACGGACCCGCCGCCCACGGACCCGCCGGAAACCCGAGACCACAGGCACGACGGCTTCCCCGACTCACCCCCTGCATGCCCCTCACCCGCAAGCACCCAGCATTCCGAAAGCACCCCTAAAGGCGTGCGGATCAGTAACACGCCGATTTCGGTTCTGCGCCTGCGCCATGTGCTGGAAGTGGCTGACCTGCGGCGACGTCGCACCGAGCAGGCGCCGAGGCCGGCACTACCGGGGCGTGGACCCGCGTGTTGTTCAAAGGCTCACTCCAAGGGCCTGTCCGGGGCAACGGTGGGTGGGCCGCGGCGCTCAGGCGTTCCAGCTCCATTCGGCGACCTCGGGCAGGTCGGTACCGTGTGCGCGGATCCAGTCGTGGTGCAGGGTGCGGGCGTCGGCCATCCGCTGGCGTACGGCGGCGGCTCGGACCGCGAGGCCCGGGACGCGGTCGATGACGTCCATGACCAGCCGGTAGCGGTCCAGGTCGTTGCGGACCACCATGTCGAACGGCGTGGTGGTCGTCCCGGACTCCTTGTAGCCGCGGACGTGCAGGTGCTCGTGCCCGGTGCGCCGGTAGGCGAGGCGGTGGATCAGCCACGGGTAGCCGTGGTAGGCGAAGATGACCGGCTTGTCGGTGGTGAACAGGCCGTCGTACTCGAAGTCGGTCATGCCGTGGGGGTGTTCCTCGCGGGGCAGCAGCCGGGTGAGGTCGACGACGTTGACGACGCGGACCGCCAGTTCCGGCAGGTGACGGCGCAGCAGCTGGGCCGCGGCCAGCACCTCCTGGGTGGGCACGTCCCCCGCGCAGCCCAGCACCACGTCGGGTGTACCGCCGTTCTCGGTGCCGGCCCACTCCCAGATCCCGGCACCGCGTGCGCAGTGGACGCGGGCCGCGTCCATGGACAGCCAGTCGAAGCAGGGCTGTTTGCCGGCCACGACGACGTTGACGTAGTCGCGGCTGCGCAGCGCGTGGTCCGCGACCGACAGCAGGGTGTTGGCGTCCGGCGGCAGGTAGACCCGTACGACCTCGGGGCTCTTGTTGAGCACGTGGTCGACGAAGCCGGGGTCCTGATGGGAGAAACCGTTGTGGTCCTGGCGCCACACGTGCGAGGTGAGCAGGTAGTTGAGGGAGGCGATGGGTGCGCGCCAGGGCAGTTCGCGGGAGGTCTTCAGCCACTTGATGTGCTGGTTGGCCATCGAGTCGACGATGTGCACGAACGCCTCGTAGCAGGAGAACAGGCCGTGTCGTCCGGTGAGCAGATAGCCCTCGAGCCAGCCCTGGCAGAGGTGTTCGGAGAGGATCTCCATCACCCGGCCGTGCGGGTCGAGGTGCTCGTCGACGTCGAGGGTGCCGGCCTGCCAGGCCTTGCCGCTGACGTCGTAGACGGCCTGCAGCCGGTTGGACGCCGTTTCGTCGGGGCCGACGAGCCGGAAGTCCCGTCGGCCGGCGGTGTCCTTCACGACCTGCCTCAGGAGGTCGCCGAGGACGCGGGTGGGTTCGTGGAGGGTGGTGCCGGGCTTGTCGACGGGGACGGCGAAGTCGCCGAGGTCCGGCATCGGCAGTTCGCGCAGCAGCAGCCCGCCGTTGGCGTACGGGGTGGCACCGAGTCTGCGCGCGCCTTCGGGAACACAGGCAAGGACGTCCGCGACGGGCCGGCCCTCCGCGTCGAAGAGCTCCTCGGGCCGGTACGACCGCAGCCATGCCTCCAGTTGGTGCAGATGCTCCGGATTCTCGCGGACTCCCGGCAGCGGCACCTGGTGGGAGCGCCAGGTGTTCTCCACGGGCACGCCGTCCACCTCGGCCGGCCCGGTCCAGCCCTTCGGGGTGCGCAGCACGATCACCGGCCAGGACACCCGTCCGGTCGCGCCGCCCTCACGGGCGGCGCGCTGCGCCGTCGCGATGCGGTCCAGGGCGGTGTCCATGGCCTGGGCCATCACCCGGTGAACGGTGGCGGGGTCGTCGCCCGCCACATGGATCGGCTCGTGCCCGTAGCCGCGCAGCAGCGCGTCGAGTTCGGCCTCGGGGATGCGGGACAGGACGGTCGGGTTGGCGATCTTGTAACCGTTGAGGTGCAGGATCGGCAGGACGGCACCGTCGTGCACCGGGTCGAGGAACTTGTTGGAGTGCCAGGACGCGGCCAGCGGTCCGGTCTCGGCCTCGCCGTCGCCGATCACGCAGGCGACCAGCAGGCCGGGGTTGTCGAGGGCGGCGCCGTAGGCGTGGGCGAGGGAGTAGCCGAGTTCGCCGCCCTCGTGGATCGAGCCGGGGACCTCCGGGGCGACGTGGCTGGGGACACCGCCGGGGAAGGAGAACTGCCGGAACAGCCGTGCCATGCCCGGGGCGTCCCGGCCGACGTCCGGGTACTTCTCGCTGTAGCTGCCCTCCAGCCAGGAGTTGGCCAGCACGGAGGGGCCGCCGTGGCCCGGTCCCCAGACGCACAGCGCGTCCAGTCCGCGGGCGCCGATCACCCGGTTCAAGTGGGTGTACACCAGGTTCAGACCGGGTGAGGTGCCCCAGTGCCCGAGCAGCCTCGGCTTGATGTGCTCGGGCCTGAGTGGCTCGGTGAGCAGCGGGTTCGCCAGCAGGTAGATCTGGCCCGCAGCCAGGTAGTTGGCGGCGCGCCAGTGGGCGTCCAGCGTGCGCAGATCCTCGTCGGTCGGTGCGGTCCGGGTGTCCTGGTCCTCGGGCATGGCTGGCTCCGTGGGTGATCGACGGGGGGTGATCCGGGTGGTCGAGGCGATCAGGCGCGCGGGACGAGCGGCGGGGAGAAGCAGGGGTGACGGGAGAGGGGAGCGCGCACGGGATCAGGGGTGGTGTCAGGGGCAGGGAGTACCAGTTTCCGCCTGCCCCGTTTTCCGGGGAGGCCGGACGACGGCATATGGCGCAATCGGAGCACGGGGCCCTCCCGTCCTCCTCCCCCGTCCCGTGCTCTTCCTCCGGATGACCGGATCAGTCGTGTGCGACGACCGCGACCGGGGCCGCGGAGTGGTGCAGCACGGCATGGGCGATCGGCCCGATGCGGATGCCGAACGGGTTGCGGCGGACGCGCCGCCCGACCACGACGAGAGAGGCCTCCCGTGACGCGTCGATGAGCCGGATGGACGGGCTGCCGCCGAAGGACTCCTCCACGACGTCGACATCCTCGAACTCCGCTCGCCAGGGGCGGAGCGCCTTCGCGAGCGTCGCGGTCTGCCGGCCGGCGACAGCCCGGTACACCTCCGGGTCGGCCGGCAGTCCGTGGACGTAGTACGGCGGCAGGTTCCAGCCGTGCAGGACGCGCAGTCCGGTGCCCCGCCGGGCGGCCTCGGCGAACGCGAAACGGATCACCGCGTCGTCGGGCCGGTCGGCGTCCACGCCGAGCAGGACCGGCCGGTAACGGGTCGCGGCGGACGGGATGCCCGCGGGGTCCGGCTCGTGTTCGTCGGCGGCCTGTTCCCCGGCGCGGACCAGGACGACGGGCCGCTCGGTACGGGCCACGACGGCGAGACCGACGGAGCCGACCAGGAATCCGGCGAAGCCGCTCATCCCGCGGGAGCCCAGCACGAGCAGTTCGGCGTCCTCCGCGGCCTTGATCAGCACCTCGTGGGGCCGGCCGGTGACCTGTTCCGCGGTGACCTCGACCCCGGGGTGGCGCAGCCGCAGCCCCGCCGCGGTCTCATCCGGCGTCGTCCCCCAGCCGTCGGCCGAAGACGCCTCCGCCTCGCCGCCCCCGTTCCGCTGCCGGCCGGTCTCCGCGCCGAGGAACGGTGCCTGCGCGACCGGCTCCGGAAGGGGCTCTCGGACCTCGATCAACCGGAGCGGCAGGCCGCGCAGCTTCGCCTCGCGGGCCGCCCACTCGGCCGCGGCCCGGCTCTCGGCGGAACCGTCGAGGCCGATGGTGATGGTGCGGGGCATGGCGTGTACCTCCTGCTGTCGGAGCTGCCGTCAGAACTGCCGTCAAAGCTGCCGTCAGAACTGCCGTCAGGACTTCTGTCGCTGCGAATACCTTCAGTATCGGTGGGCCGGGCGGCCTGCCGACATGGGCCACAGGTCCCCACGGGGCTGAAGATCCCGCCCCAGGGTACGGAGTCACGTCCGGGTGCCGACGGGCCCGTCCCGGTCCGGGCGCACCGGCGTCGTGAGGGGCGCCCTCGATCAGGGCCATATGGCCCATGGCCCCGGCCGGGATTCCGCAGGAGGCTGGAACCGCACCGGAACCACCCCGCACACCGCACCGGCAGTCCGCCCATCCCGTAAGGGAGGCCCGCAATGTTCGCTCCCCCGTCCCCCAGCATGCCGCGCGCCCTGCCCGCCGAGCATCGGGCGAAGCTGCTGGAGACCGCCCGAGAGGTGTCCTTCCCGCAAGGGACCCGGCTGTTCGAGGAGGGTGGCCACGCGGACCGGTTCTGGGTCATCCGTACCGGCACCGTCGAACTCGACATGCACGTCCCCGGCCGCCGGGCCGCCGTCATCGAGCGTCTCGGGCACAACGAACTCGTCGGCTGGTCCTGGCTGTACAGCCCGCACGTCTGGCATCTGGGCGCCGAGGCGGCCACCCCGGTACGGGCCTACGAGCTCGACGCCGCGTCAGTCCGCGCTCTGGGCGAGGACGAGCCGGCCCTCGGGCGGGACCTCGCCCAGTGGGTGGGCCATGTGGTCGCCCACCGGTTGCACTCCGCCCGGATCCGGTTGCTGGACCTGTACGGCCCCTACGGGGCGGGCAGCGGCGTCTGAAGCGGGCACCCGGGGCCCGGGACCCGGTGCGGCAGGCCACCGCGGGCAGGTGTCAGCCGCCCGGGCGCAGGGTCCAGACGACCGTCATCTCGCCGGTCATGGCGCCGTCCTCGCGCCGGATCGCGATCGACACCGGGAACTCGGGACGCCGGCCCTCGTCCAGCTCGGCCACGACCTCGGCGGCCGGACGGCCCAGCGTCGCGGTGGCGGTGACGGGGCCCATCGCCAGTTTCCGGTAGGCGATCTCGGCGCGGACCGCGAGCGGCACGGCCCGTGCGAGCTGCTCCCCGAACGCGGCGAGCACGACGGCACCGCTCGCCGACTCCCCCAGGGTGAACATCGCGCCGGCGTGCGGGCCGCCCACGTGGTTGTGATAGTCGTCCTGGTCCGGCAGGGACACCACCGCCCGTTCCGCAGTGGTCTCCAGGAACTCGAGGTTGAGGGTCCGGGCCATGGGCACCGTGGCGGCGAGCATCTCGCCGATGGTCATCCGGTCGTGGCTCATGAGCGCATGTTACTCGCGGGTAGGCATTCTTGGCCAGGTCTCGAAGTCGGTGGCCGACCATGCGCCGCCCCACCCTCGCGCCGCGCTCCGATCCGTGCCGACGCAGACCGGATCGGTGGAGACCGGCAGGGGATGCGCGGCCGCACGGGGACCCGGCGTGGTGCGGTCGCTCCGGGTTGCCTCCGGCTCCGGGTTGCTACGTCCCTGTCAACGGGCAGTGACCGAATCGTGTCACTGGCCGGGCTAGGGTGGCTCACCATGTGGCCAGGAAACCAGCCGCCCGGGGGCGAGCAGAACCCGCAGTCGAACAATCCGTATCAGCAGCCGGGGTACCAACAGCCGAATCCGTATCAGCAGCCCGGCACCCAGCAGCCGAACCCTTACGCGCAGCAGTGGGGGACGCCGGACACTGTGGGCATACCTCAGCCGCCGCAGGGCGGGGGCGGCGGGAAGCAGACGAAGATCGTGGCCATCGTGGCCGCGGCGGCCGTGCTCGTGGCCGCCGGTGTCACCGGCTTCCTGGTGCTGGGCGGTGACAAGGACGACACCGCCGACGAGAAGAGCGCGAAGCCGTCCGTGAGCGCGTCCGAGAAGCCCTCCACGGAGCCGAGCGCCTCCGCCTCCGGCTCCGACGACAATCCGCGGGGCGGCGACGCCGAGAAGGCGACGGTTCCGGGCTGGCAGGTCGTCACGAACACACGCTTCGGCACCAAGTTCGACGTCCCCGCCGACTGGGAGATCGAGGATCCCGGCACCAGCGTGGGCTTCGAATGGGAGGAGAAGGACGGTGAGCTGGACCGCACCACCGTCACCGCCCCTGCCTATCTGAAGTCCAAGTGGTGCACGAGCGACGACGACAAGGACGGCCGCGAGGACGACACCGCCCTCGTCACCGCCGGCACCCGGGGTGAGAACGGCGCCAAGACCACGGACCAGGCCGCGGAGACCCGTGTGCCGTGGTGGATCTACGGCGGCTACACCCAGCCCGACAAGAAGAGCGTGAAGTTCGAGAAGCCGAAGGCGTACACGACCGCCTCGGGCCTCAAGGGAAGCGTCGCCACGGCGCACTCGGAGAACACGCCCCAGAACGGCAAGTGCGACAGCGAGGGCAAGGCGATCGCCTTCGGGTTCAAGAACGGTGCCGGGGACTTCGTCACCTGGAACCTGTACGGCGCCAAGGGCGTCAAGGACGAGATCCCGGAGAAGACCGTACAGAAGATCCTCAGCACGGTACGCCTCACCGAGGAAGCACCGACCGAGTCGTAGCAGGCGGGGGAGCCCTCGGCGCACGGGGCGACACATTTGGCAAGTCGGCCCCGCCCCGGCGATAGTCACGAGGTGCCGACCACCGTCTCCTCCCCCCGCCGCCCCGCCTGGGCGGGCCGCAACTACACACTGCTGACCGCGTCCGCCGTGGTGACGAACCTGGGCAGTCACGGCGCGCTGATCGCCTCCGCGTTCGCCGTGCTGGGGGCGGGCGGGGACGGCGGCGACGTGGGCCTGGTGGCCGCCGCCCGCACCCTGCCGCTGGTGCTGTTCCTGCTGATCGGCGGCGCCGTCGCGGACCGGCTGCCGCGCCACCATGTGATGGTCGCGGCCAATGTCCTCAACTGTGTCTCGCAGGCCGCGTTCGCGACGCTGGTCTTGGCAGGCGAGGCCCAACTGTGGCAGATGATGCTGCTCAGCGCGCTCGGCGGAGTCGGCCAGGCGTTCTTCGGGCCGGCCGCCGAGGGCATGCTGCTCTCCTCGGTCGAGGGCGAGCAGGCCGGCCGGGCGTTCGCGGTGTTCCGGATGGCGATGCAGGGCGCGACACTCGGCGGCACCGCCCTCGGCGGCCTCATGATCGCGGCGATGGGGCCGGGCTGGGTACTCGCGGCGGACGCGGCGGCCTTCGCGGTCGCGGCGGCGCTGCGGGCCTTCCTCGACGTGAAGCACATACCTGCGCGCGCCCCGGGCGGTGGTCTGCTCTCCGACCTCCGCGACGGCTGGCGGGAGTTCTCCGGCCGGCCCTGGCTGTGGGGCATCGTCATCCAGTTCTCCCTCGCCAACGCCGTGGTCGGCGCCGCCGACGCGGTCTACGGTCCGCTCGTCGCCCGGGACCATCTGGGCGGCGCGGCGCCCTGGGGTCTGGCCCTCGCCTTCTTCGGCGCGGGCACGGTGCTGGGCGCGCTGCTGATGACCCGCTGGAAACCGCGCCGCCTGCTGTTCGTCGGCACCCTGTGCGTGTTCCCGCTGGCCCTGCCGTCCGCCGCGCTCGCCGTGCCGGTACCGGTGGCGGTCCTGTGCGCGGTGATGTGCGTGACCGGAGTGACCGTGGAGGTGTTCGGAGTTTCCTGGATGACGGCGCTTCACCAGGAGATCCCGGAGGAGAAGCTGTCCCGGGTGTCGGCCTACGACTGGTTCGGGTCCGTCGCCCTGGTGCCAGCCGCGATGGCGCTGGCGGGCCCCGCGGAGACCGCGTTCGGGCGCACGGAGGCGCTGTGGGGCTGCGCCGCGCTGGTCGTCGTGGTCACGGCGGCGGTGCTGTGTGTGCCGGACGTACGCAATCTGCGGCGCCGGACGGTGCCCGTCACCGGGGCGGCCCCGGACGCCGGCGGCAAGGGGTCAGTCGATGCCGAACGCCCCGTCGGGGGGCTCGGGTGACGGTACGGCGTCCGCGTCCCGCACCGGCCGTGCCCCGCCGGTGAAGTTTCGCAGGGCCGCGCCGTGCTCGACGCGGGCGGGGAAGGCGTCGGCGGCGGTGCGCCGGGCCAGGGCCGCGATGTCGAGGGGACGGTGCGCGGCGGCGAGGACGGCGTTGCCGAAACGGCGCCCGCGCAGCACTCCCGGCTCGGCGATCAGCACCAGTTCCTCGAACACCGTACCCAGCGTGGCCAGTTGGGAGCGCAGGAAGGCGAAGGGGGCCGCGTCGGCGAGGTTGCCGAGGTAGACGCCGTCGGCCCGCAGGACCCGGGCGGCCTCACGGGCGTAGGCGACGGAGGTCAGGTGCGCCGGGACGCGTGAGCCGCCGAAGACATCGGCGACCAGGACGTCCGCCGAGGCGTCGGGGGCGGCCTCCAGCCAGGCACGGGCGTCCGCCGCGTGCAGCGTGACGTCCGCCCCCTTCGGCAGCGGCAACTGCTCGGCGACCAGGTCCAGCAGCTCCCGGTCGAACTCGACGACGTCCTGCCGGGAGCCGGGGCGGGTCGCGGCCAGGTAGCGGGGCAGGGTGAGCGCGCCGCCGCCGAGGTGCAGCGCGTCCAGCGGGTGCCCCGGCTCGGCGAGGGTGTCCAGCACGTGCCCGAGCCGCCGGATGTACTCGAACTCCAGATGGGCCGGCTCGTCCAGGTCGACGTAGGACTGCGGTGCCCCGTCGACCGTCAGCAGCCAGGCCCGCTCTCGGTCGACGTCGGGCATCAGCTTCGCGGTGCCGTGACCGACGGCGCGGGTCACGGGGAGGGACTCGTTCACCGGAAACCTCCCCAAAAGCACAGAATCGCCCACCCGGCCGGGTAGGCTGACCGTCGTGCGTTGTGAGGGCCAAGCACGCGCAACTCCTTTGTCCTGAAGGGCAATCGGGCAGGTTCCGTCCCGGCCGGCGCCGAGAGCGTCGGACTCGTGCGCTCGCTGAGCGAACGAGCGGCTTGAGCCGGGATTCCCCCTGCTTCAACCAGGGAGGGTTCGACGTCCCATTGTGCCGTCGTCGTGCGACTGTCCGGTTGTGCACGCGGGTGCCCACCCTCTTCCGGAGCGGGCACCCGCGTGCACTCAGCCGACCGCCGTCACCGTGCCGGCCCCGACGGTCCTCCCGCCCTCACGGATGGCGAACCCGAGCCCGGGCTCCAGGGGTACGTCGCGTCCCAGTCGCACGGTCATCGTGACCGTGCCGCCGGGTCGCGCGAGCGCCGTCTCCCCGAGGTCGACGTCGCCGACGACGTCCGCGGTGCGGATGTAGAACTGCGGCCGGTAGCCGGTCGCCACCGGAGTCGTACGGCCGCCCTCACGGGCCGACAGCACGTACACCCGCGCCGTGAAACTCCGGCTCGGCACCACACTGCCCGGCGCGGCCACCACATGCCCGCGTCGCACCGCGTCCCGCGGCACCCCGCGCAGCAGGAGCGCCACGTTGTCCCCGGCCTGCGCCTCCTCCATCGGCTTGCCGAAGGTCTCCAAGCCGGTCACCACCGACTCCACCCCGGCGCCGAGCACCTCGACACGGTCGCCGGGACGGACCGTGCCGCGCTCCACCGCGCCGGTGACCACGGTGCCCCGGCCGGTGATGGTGAGCACGTTCTCCACCGGGAGCAGGAACGGCGCGTCCACGTACCGCTCGGGCATGGGCACATAGGTGTCCACCGCGTCGAGCAGCGCATCGATCGACGCCGTCCAGCGCGGGTCGCCCTCCAGCGCCTTCAGCCCCGAGACCCGTACGACGGGCGCGGAGTCTCCGCCGTAGCCGTGCGCGGAGAGCAGCTCGCGGATCTCCAGCTCGACCAGGTCGGTCAGCTCCTCGTCGCCCGCGTCGGCCTTGTTGAGGGCCACGACGATGTGGTCGACGCCCACCTGCCGGGCGAGCAGCACGTGTTCGGCGGTCTGCGGCATGATCCCGTCGAGCGCGGAGACCACGAGGATCGCCCCGTCGAGCTGCGCGGCGCCGGTGACCATGTTCTTGACGTAGTCGGCGTGGCCGGGCATGTCGACGTGCGCGTAGTGCCGGGTGTCGGTCTCGTACTCGACGTGCGCGATGTTGATGGTGATGCCGCGCGCCGCCTCCTCGGGCGCCCGGTCGATGCGGTCGAACGGCACGAAGCCGGCGGATCCTCGCTCGGCGAGGACCTTGGTGATGGCGGCGGTCAGGGTGGTCTTGCCGTGGTCGACATGGCCCATCGTGCCGATGTTCAGATGCGGTTTGGTGCGGACGTACGCCGTCTTGGACATGGCGGTACCTCGAGGTCTCTCGGTGATGACGTGTGACCGGCCCCGGCGCGGTCGGATGGGCGCGCGGCCGGGACGGGGACCCCGAGGAACCTGCCGACCCTCCCCCTGGGGGGTCCGCCGGACGATCCGGGGAGGGTCAGCTTCGGGCGCCGTCGACAGCGGCTGCGACTGCGACTGCGACTGCGACTGCGAGAACCGCGAGGGCACGGACGGCAGCCTTCGAGGCATCCGCGGTGGCGGATGCTGCGAGGGGGAAGGCTGCGTGCCGGAACATGTCGTCGATCCTGGCGTGCACCGCGCCCGGCGTCGAATGGTTTTCCGCGGTACGCGGTCGGGCCCTCCCACGCGGCGTGTCACGCCCTGGGTGTTCCGGCCGCTGTGGCACCTCTGAGACGCAGACTACGGCGGCCGGTCACCTTCGTCGGTTAGTGTCACCGAATGCTCGATGCCACCAACCGCTCTGGGGGCACCGCTACGGCCTCTCCCCGGGCCTCCGCCGCACAGCTCACCACCGCCGTAGTCGTCGTCCCCGCGGCGCCACCCTCGGCGGGTCTCACCGCACGCTGCGCTGGAGTCCTGCTGTCCCCCTGGTCGCGCCTGTCCCTGCTGGTCGTGCTGCTCGCCTCCGCGGCCTCGGCCATGCTGCTCCTGGAGCCGCAGAAGCTGCTGACCGACGGTCTGCCGTCACAGCTCGGCGGTGCCGCGGCGGTCGTTGCGTACGCGGTGGCCTACGGGGTGTGCACGGTGGCGTTCGTACCACGCCCGATCCTGAACCTCGCCGCGGGCGCGTTGTTCGGCAGCCAGTTGGGACTCGGCGCCGCTCTGGGCGGCACGGTGCTCGGTGCCGGGCTCGCGTTCTGCCTCGGGCGGGCGCTCGGCCAGGAAGCGCTGCGTCCGCTGCTGCGAGGGCGCTGGCTGAAGGCGGCGGACAACCAGCTGAGCCGGCACGGCTTCCGCTCGATGCTGGCGGCGCGGCTGTTCCCGGGGGTGCCGTTCGCCGCGTCGAACTACTGCGCCGCCGTCTCCCGGATGGGTCTGCTGCCGTTCCTGCTGGCGACGGGGCTCGGCTCGATCCCGAACACCGCCGCCTACGCCGTCGCCGGTGCCCGCGCCTCCACGCCGACGTCCCCGGCCTTCCTGATCGCGCTGGCCTGCATCACCGTGCCGGGTCTGGTGGGCGCGGTGGTGGCCTGGCGCAAGCGGCACCGGTTGCGGACACGGTGAGGCCGGGCAGGGGCGCCGGTCCGACGCTCGGCCCGGCCCCTGGCGTCAAGGTCGTCATCTTGGGGCGCTACGCTTCCCCCTCGGCACGCCTGATCACCATTCATCGCACATGGCGTTTCGGCATGCTTGCGTCATCCCCTCCCGCGATCCGCACTTGGACACCACTGCCTCATGTCTTGGTTTGAATCTCTCATCCTCGGACTCGTCCAAGGGCTGACCGAGTTCCTTCCCGTCTCCTCCAGCGCGCATCTGCGGCTGACCGCGGCCTTCTCCGGCTGGGAGGACCCGGGCGCGGCCTTCACCGCGATCACCCAGATCGGCACGGAAGCCGCCGTGCTGATCTACTTCCGCAAGGACATCGCGCGGATCCTGTCGGCCTGGACGCGCTCGCTCACCAACAAGGAGATGCGCCGGGACCCCGACGCCCGGATGGGCTGGCTCGTCATCGTCGGCTCGCTCCCGATCGGAATCCTCGGTCTGACGCTGAAGGACCAGATCGAGGGACCGTTCCGCGACCTGCGGCTCACCGCGGTGATGCTGATCGGCATGGGCATCGTCCTCGGTGTCGCCGACCGGCTGGCGGCGCGGGACGAGCAGGGCGGCCGGCACCGCTCGCCGAAGCAGCTCAAGTCGCTCGACAACCTGACCGTCAAGGACGGTCTGATCTACGGGTTCTGCCAGGCCCTGGCGCTCATTCCGGGTGTCTCCCGCTCCGGCGCGACCATCAGCGGCGGCCTGTTCATGGGGTACAGGCGCGAGGCAGCAGCCCGCTACTCCTTCCTGCTCGCGGTTCCCGCCGTCCTCGCCTCCGGTCTCTTCGAGCTGAAGGGCGCCACCGAGGGCGGCCATGTCACCTGGGGTCCGACGATCTTCGCCACGGTCGTGGCCTTCGCGGTCGGCTACGCGGTGATTGCGTGGTTCATGAAGTTCATCACCACCAAGAGCTTCATGCCGTTCGTCTGGTACCGCATCGCGCTCGGCATCGTCATCCTCGTCCTGGTGGCCGTGGGCGCCCTCAGCCCGCACGCGGCGGAGTCGGCGGGCTGACCCGGCCGTCCGTGACCCGGCCGTCCGTGGGAGACGTGACCGAACCCATAGGTGACGGGTAGTCGTCCGGTAGCGCGCTGTCAGCGCGTGGCCCTAGGCTGTTCGGCATGTCCCCCGATTGCGTGACCCCTGGTTCCGTGCGGTCGGCCGCCGAGGTCAACGAGCGCATCCGAGCGCTGTGGCTGCGCGCGGGCGGCTCCCTGTCGGCCCAGGAGCGCGCGGAGTACGAACTCCTGGTGGTCGAGTGGGCGGCGGCGATTCGCGACCAGGTCGTCAAGGCGGCCTGAACCCCCGCCGTCGCGTCGGCCCCGGCCACGCGCCGGGACAGGCACACGCTCAGCGCCCGCCCGCCACCCGCAGCACCGCCCCCGTCGTGTACGAGGCGTCCGGCGACATCAGCCAGGCGACCGCCGCGGCGATCTCCTCCGGCTGCCCCGGGCGGCACAGGGGCACCGCGGCGCCGGCCTGCCGGGCCCGGTCCGGGGCGCCCATGGCGGCGTGCATCCCCGTGTCGATCACGCCCGGCGCGACCGCGTTGACGCGGATGCCGACCGGTCCGAGTTCCTTGGCGAGTCCCACCGTGAGGGTGTCGACGGCGGCTTTGGTCGCCGCGTAGTGGACGTACTCGCCGGGACTGCCGAGAGTGGCGGCCCCCGACGAGATGTTCACGATCGTTCCCTCGCCCCGGGGCGTCATGAGCTGTGCGGCGCGGCGCGAGCACAGCAGTGTCCCCATCAGGTTGACATCGACGACCCGGCGCAGGGTCGCGGGGTCGACATCGGTGAACCGCCCCAGCGGCCCGGTCACCGCCGCGTTGTTCACCAGCCCCGTCACCGGCCCCAGTTCCCGTTCCGTCACATCGAACAGACGCTCGACATCTGCCTCGTCGGACGTGTCCCCCCGCACGGTGACGGCCCGCGCACCGGCCGCACGCACCCCCTCCGCCACCCGCTCCGCCGCCGAGGCGTCCCGCACGTACCCCACCACCACGTCATGCCCCTCCCCCGCGAGCCGCAGGCAGACAGCGGCCCCGATCCCCCGACCACCGCCGGTCACCACAGTGACAAGCCTCTTCATACAAACCTCCGAGCAGCAGCCCACCCCGACAACCGAAGATCCACAGCCTGACACACGCACGGCCGCACCCGTGCCTGCTGCCGGGCGGGTGGAAGCAGACATTCACGTCGGGTGAATATCCGCGCAGGGCTCTTGGTTCCGGGCCTGCGATGGCCAACACTGAGCCGATGACGCAGCGTGTGGAGCTTGCGACCGTGCGGGACAGGCTGGCCGTGGACGAGGTCGTCACCGAGTACGCGGTGGCGGTCGACGACGGGGACTGGGAGACGTACCGAGGACTGTTCACGTCGGACGGGCGGGCCGACTACCGCTCGGCCGGCGGCATCGAGGGCGACGTCGGGAAGGTGGCGGCCTGGCTCGCGGAGAGCCTGCGGGTGTTTCCGATGCGGCAGCATCTGATCGTGAACCGGCGGGTGCGCTTCGGGGTCTGGGAGCAGGACACCGGTGACACCGCCCGGGTGCAGGCGGACTACGTGAAACCGATGGGCGCGGTTGCCGGTGGCGGGGACGGGTCCGCCGCGCCGGATTTCGTGTGCGGGGGGCGGTACGCGTTCGGGATGCTGCGCACGGACGAGGGCTGGCGGTTGCACGAGGTGGTCGTGCGCGAGAAGTGGCGGTGCCTTCCCGCCCGGTCCGCGGCACCCGTGGTCCACTGAGCCGACACGCCCTGTCCCGGATCTTGTCCGGGGCGCACACTGGAGGCACGCACGGGGCAGGGAGGCGCCGTTGAAGACGCTCGGCCACTGGCTCGCCTCCCCGTGGGGGCGCTCGGCCGTCGCCGCGGTCGCGGGTGCCCTGCCCGTACTGGCCTTCCCGGCGCCGTCCCTGTGGTGGTTCTCCTACGTCGCGCTGGTGCCGTGGATCGCGCTGGCGCGCACCGCGCCCACCGGCCGCCGCGCCGCGTTCGACGGCTGGTGGGGTGGGTTCGGCTTCATGCTCGCGATGCACCACTGGCTGCTGCCGAACCTGCATGTGTTCACGTTCGTCCTCGCGGCCCTGCTCGGCCTCCTGTGGGCGCCCTGGGGGTGGCTGGTGCGGCGGCTGCTGGGCGGGGTGCCGTCGCGGGGGCGGGTCACGGCCGCGCTGGTCGTGCTGCCGTCGGCCTGGTCGGCCGTCGAGCTGGTCCGTTCCTGGGAGGCGCTGGGTGGCCCCTGGGGCGTGCTCGGTGCGAGTCAGTGGCAGGTGACGGCGGCGCTGCGGCTGGCGTCGGTCGGCGGAGTATGGCTGCTCAGCTTCCTGGTGGTGCTGCTGAACGTCGCCGTGGCCGTGCTGCTCGTCGTGCGGCAGGCGAGGGTGCCTGCCGTGGCCGGTCTGGTCGCCGTGGGCGTGGTCACGTCCGTCGCATGGGTGGGAGCGTCTGTCGCGCAGGTCGACGGCCGGACGAGGATCGCGGTCGTCCAGCCGGGCGTCGTCTCCGGGCCGGACAGTGCGGACCGGCGCTTCGATCGCGAGGAGCGGCTCACCCGCCGACTCGCGGGCCAAGGCGTCGACCTGGTCGTCTGGGGCGAGAGCAGCGTCGGATTCGACCTCGGCGCCCGGCCCGACCTGGCGCGGCGGCTCGCCGCGCTGTCCCGCACGACGGGCGCCAAGATCCTGGTCAACGTGGACGCGCGGCGCTCCGACCGGCCCGGCATCCACAAGAGTTCGGTGCTGGTCGGCCCCGACGGTCTCACCGGGGACCGGTACGACAAGATGCGCCTGGTTCCGTTCGGGGAGTACATCCCGGCCCGCTCCCTGCTGGGCTGGGCGACGTCCGTGGGTGAGGCGGCGAGCGAGGACCGCAGGCGCGGTACCGGGCAGGTGGTGATGGGCGCGGGCGGCGGGCTGCGGATCGGCCCGATGGTGTGCTTCGAGTCCGCTTTCCCGGACATGAGCCGGAATCTGGCCGATGACGGTGCCGATGTCCTGGTCGCCCAGTCGTCGACGTCGACGTTCCAGCAGAGCTGGGCGCCCGAGCAGCACGCCTCGCTCGCCGCGCTGCGCGCCGCCGAGACCGGGCGGCCGATGGTGCACGCGACGCTGACCGGTGTGTCCGCCGTCCACGGCCCGGACGGCGGACGGGTCGGGCCGTGGCTCGGCACGGACGCGAGCACCACGCGGGTGTACGACGTCCCGCTCGCCCACGGCACCACGCCCTACGTCCGCTTCGGCGACTGGCCGCTGCACGCGGCGCTGCTGTTCCTGGCCGCGTGGGGGGCCACCGAGGGCGTACGGGCCGTGCGGCTCAGGCGGCGGCCCGCTCCTGAACCTCACGCACCACACGCTCGCACAGCTCATGGGTCGCCAGCGCATCCCGGGCACTGAGCGTCCTGCCCTCGCCGACCGCGTCCAGGAAGGCGAGCACCACCTGCTCGATTCCGCGCTGACGCGCCACCGGTACCCAGTCGCCGCGCCGGCGCACGGTGGGCCGGCCCTTGTGGTCGATCACCTCGGCGAGGTTGACCACCTGCCGCTTGGTGTCCTGGCCGGAGACCTCGAGGATCTCCTCGGCCGAGCCGCTGAGCCTGTTCATCACGCCGAGGGCGGTGAAGCCGTCCCCGGCGAGCTGGAGCACCACATGGTGCAGCAGCCCGTCCTCGGTGCGGGCCCGCACGGTCACGTCGTCGATCGGGCCGGGAACCAGGAAGCGCAGGGTGTCGACGACGTGGATGAAGTCGTCGAGGATCATCGTGCGCGGTTCCTCCGGCAGCCCGATCCGGTTCTTCTGCAGCAGGATCAGCTCGCGCGGGTGGTCGGCGCACTGCGCGTAGCCGGGGGCGAAGCGCCGGTTGAAGCCGACGGCGAGGCTCGTGCCCCGCTTCTCGGCGAGGGCCACGAGGCGCGCGGAGTCGGCGAGTTCGTAGGCGAGCGGCTTGTCGACGTACGTCGGTACGCCCGCCTCGAGCAGCCGGGTCACGATCTCCGGATGGACCCGGGTCGGAGCGTGCACGAAGGCGGCGTCGAGATCCTGGGCGAGCAGGGCGTCGAGGTCGGCGTGCCGCTGTCCGGGCGGGAGGTGGAGGCCGTCGGCGACGCGGGTGAGCGTCGCGGGGGTGCGGGTCTGCAGGTGCAGCTCCACGCCGGGCCGGGTGGCGAGCACCGGAAGGTAGGCCTTCTGCGCGATGTCGCCGAGTCCGATGCAGCCGACCTTCACGGGGTGTTCTCCTCCAGCGGTTGCCTGTCACGGGCACGGCCGCGGTCACTGGCTCCGTCACCGCCGTGACCGTCACAGCCGTGATCACTGTCGTGGTTCTGCCCCGAAGGATACGGCGTCCGACGTCGGCGGCCGCCAGGAGGCGACCTCGTCGAAGCTCCTCAGGAGCAGTCCCGGGACGGTCCTCGAAAGCACGGCGATCACGGTGTCGCGTACGGCGATCCCGGCGTGGTCGGTCATCAGGTTGAGGCGGGCCGCCTTCACCGCCCGGCGGGCGATGCCGGTCGTGCGGGGCAGCCGGTCGGCGGTGTACGCGGGCAGGTCGTCGGCACGGTGGGCGAGGGTGACCGCGTCCTCGACGGCCTGGTTGCCACCCTGGCCGAGGGTGGGCGGCATCGCGTGCGCGGCGTCACCGACCAGGGCGACCCGGCCGTGGTGGTAGGCGGGCAGCGGCTCGGCGATGTGATGGACGTCGTGCCGCAGCACGTCCTCGGGCCGGACGGCGGCCAGCACGGCGGGGATCGGGTCGTGCCAGTCGCCGTAGCGGCGCAGCAGTTCGGCGCGCTCGTCGTCGGCGGCGTTCTCCCCGGCGGGGGCCAGGGCGGCGGCGTACGCGTAGACGCGACCGTCCTTGAGCGGATGCGTGCCCCAGAGACGGCCCGGCCCCCAGGTCTCGTGCGAGGCGAACCGCACGCCGGACAGCGGGACCACCATCCGCCAGGTGGTGAAGCCGGAGTACACCGGTCCGGGGTGGTGCGGGAAGAGCGCGTGGCGCACGGCGGAGTGGATGCCGTCGGCGGCCACCACCAGGTCGGCCTCGAGTTCGCCGTCGGCGGTGCCCACGCGGGCGGGCCGAGCGGGGTCGCCGGGGTCTCCCGGATCGACGAGGTGCGCGGCGGCGGCCGTGCGGACGGTGTCCGCCGGGACCTGTCCGGCCAAGTGGTCGATGAGGGTGGCGCGGTGGAGCAGGACGAGAGGCCCGCCGAAGCGCTCGGCCGCGGCGTCCGCGCTGGACCGGGCGAGCCAGCGCCCGCCCGGGGCGCGCAGTCCCCCGTCGCCCTGCCAGGCGGACAGGGCGCGGATGTCGTCGCCGAGCCCGATGACGTCCAGTGCGCGCAGCGCGTTGGGGGCGAGGGAGATGGCGGAGCCGACCGGCTCGAGGGAGCCGGACCGCTCCAGCACGGTCACCCTCGTCCCGCGCCGGTGCAGGGCTGCCGCCGCGGTCAGACCGCCGATCCCCCCGCCGATCACGACGGCCCGCTTCACCTGTGCCTGCGCCATGGCTCCTCCGTAAGTTGTTAGGCGGCCCGGGAGGGCCGGGTGTGGCTTATGGCTTCTTGCCTTCAGTGGCTTCCGAGGAGTGGCCGCCCGGCCCTCCGGGGCACCCTGGCTGCTGATTGAGATGTGCGCGCTTCGTGCGGTCGCTGATTACGGAGATGACAGCGGGGTGTTCCTCGGGCCGACGGCAAGCCGTGCGGAACGAGGAGGGGCGAGTGAGCGAGCGACAGGCCCGGGTATGGGCCGGTGTCGATGCCGGTAAAGGCCACCACTGGGCTGCGGTGGTCGATGAGACCGGCGCGACCTTGTGGTCGAAGAAGATCGAGAACGACGAGACGGCGATCCTGGCCGCCATGGGCGAGATCCTGGACCTGGCCGACGAGGTGTCCTGGGCGGTGGACATTTCCGGCACGGCTTCCGCGCTGCTGCTGGCCCTGCTCGCAGCCCACGGCCAGCGGGCCGTCTACGTGCCCGGCCGCACGGTCAACCGGATGTCCGGCGCCTACCGGGGCGAGGACAAGACCGACGCCCGCGACGCCTACGTGATCGCCGAGACCGCCCGCCACCGCCGGGACTTCGCCGCCATCGACGTGCCTGCCCAGCTGGCCGCCGACCTGGCCCGGAACCGCGAACTGACCCTCGCCCGCTACGAACTGGCCCTGGAGGCCACCCGCCGCCCCGAGTTGCGGGCCCACTTCGACGCGGCCGGCGCCCAGTTCCGCGACCTGCTCACCGGCCTGGTCACCGGGCTCGGCTCCACGGATCCGGACCGGCACTCGCTGTCGCTGATCGCCTGGGCGGACGGGCTGATGTTCTCCTGCGTGGCCGGCTCGTTCAGCGCGCGCGTGCCCACCCTGGAGGAGGTGCGGGCGAGTCTGCGGGAGCTGCTGGACGGGATGCTCGCCGCCCGACAGACGCCTGACGACTGAAAAGCTCTGGCGGCGGACCTCCGCGACCGGAAAGAATGCGGGTATGACGACCCAGCGCCACGAACCCGCCATGGATGCCGACGACCGCACCATGCTGGAGGGCTGGCTCGACTACCACCGTCAAACCCTCGCCCGGAAGTGCGAGGACCTGACCGACGAACAACTGCGCACCGCCTCGGTGCCGCCGTCCGAGCTGTCCCTGATGGGGCTGGTACGGCACATGGCGGACGTCGAGCGCGGCTGGTACCGCAGGGTACTCGCGGGCGAGGACGCCGACCCGCTCCACTACAACGAGGCCGACCCGGACGGCGAGTTCCACCTCACCGGGGCGGAGACCTGGCAGGAGGCGTACACCACCTGGCAGGCCGAGATCGACATCGCCCGGCGCAACGCGGCCGGCTTCGGTCTGGACGACCTGGCCGCGGGGCGGCACCGGTTCGGCGAGCGGATCACCCTGCGCTGGATCCACACCCACATGATCGAGGAGTACGCGCGTCACAACGGCCACGCCGACCTGCTCCGCGAGCGGCTCGACGGTGCCACCGGCGACTGACGACAGCACCGGGCGGGCCGGCGGGGCGCGTCCCTGATCGCAGTACGCCCGCCTCCCCTCCGTTCTCCGGCCGGGGCCCGACCGCGCGTCACCCTCGGCACTTTCATGACCCCCGTACGGGGTCGGAGATCACCCTTGCGGGGCATCCTCCGCCCGTCCTCCGGCCCGCGGGCGGCCGGAGGCAGCAGAGTGACGTGGGTGCATCGAAAGACGACCACAGCAGCACTGCTGGTGACCGTGGCGGTTTCCGCTCTCGCGGGCTGTGTGACGGTTCAGCGTCCCCCCGCGCCCGGCCCACCCGCCGGCGCGGCCCGGTTGTCGGAGCCGCGCCCGGACGGCCGGACGCGGCAGGCGGTCCAGGCACCTGCGCGCGAGGCCCTGGAGATGATCGCTCCGTCGCGGCCCACGAAGCCGCCCGCGCCCTCCTCGCACCGTGCCACCCCCACGGCACCCGCACCGCAGCGGACCGCGCCGTTCGACGACCGGAACCCGCGGCCGGCCCCCGGCGGCCCGGCCGACGGCAGGGCCGTCCCACCACGAGCATCCGCCGCGGAGGTTTCCGAGGCCGCGGATGCGGTCCGCCGCGACCTGCGCGGGCGGGCGGGGGTATGCGCCCTGGGCAGGAAGTACGGCCGCTGGCCCGCGGACAGCCCGGAGGCGGCCATCTGCGAGGAGACGTACGGGCGTTGACCGCCGCAATGCCTGCCCTACGGACGCTGCCTCGGCGGCCCCCACCCCCCGGCCGTCCCGCGCTCCTCGTCCAGTCGGATCTCCATGCGCAGGATGGCGGCCCGGACCCTGTCGCCGTAGGTGTCGTCGGCGAGGACGCGGGCGGCGCCGCGGGCCCGGTGGAGGTGGGTGCGGGCGGCGTCGGGGCGGGCGAGCCGGGCGTAGTCGGCGGCGAGGTTGAGGTGCAGGGAGGGATAGAGGGCACGCACCGCGGGCATGCCCTCGTACCCGGCGGAGCGGTCGCCGGCGGCTTCGCCCTCTGCCTCGTTCGCTGCCGCCAGCGCCCTCAGGTCCCAGGCGAGTTCGTCCTCGGGGTCGTCCTGGGTGTCGGCCAGGTAGTGGGCGAGTGTGCAGCGGTGCATGGCGTCGCCGTGGGCGCCGATCTCCCTCCACAGCCCGAGGAGACGATGCCTCGCCTCCTCCCGGTCCCCCGCGTGGTGCAGCATCACGACCTGCCCGATCCGCGTCAGTACGGAATCCGGCGCCGCCTGCTTCTGCCCGTCCGCCACCACGCCCTCCGTACCGCTCGCCGGATCGTCGCTCCCGACGCTACCGGCAGGCAGGGGCGATCCGGGTCGAACCGCCCCGCGACGCACCGGACCGCCCCTGCCGCCGGGAACCGGGCGCGCCCCGGACCGGCGGGCGTCAGCCCAGGTTCGGGATGGTCCAGTCGATCGGCTCGTGGCCCTGCGCCGCCACCGCCTCGTTGATCTGTGTGAACGGACGGGAGCCGAAGAACTTCTTCGCCGACAGCGGCGACGGGTGTGCCCCCTTGACCACCACATGGCGGCTCTCGTCGATCAGCGGCAGCTTCTTCTGCGCGTAGTTGCCCCAGAGCACGAACACCGCCGGGTCGGACCGGTCGGCCACGGCGCGGATGACCGCGTCGGTGAACCGCTCCCAGCCCCGCCCCTTGTGCGAGTTGGCCTCGCCGCCGCGCACCGTGAGCACCGCGTTGAGCAGCAGCACACCCTGTTCGGCCCACGGCATCAGATAGCCGTTGTCCGGGGCGGGCGTGCCCAGATCCGCGTGCATCTCCTTGTAGATGTTCCGCAGCGACGGCGGGATCCGCACCCCGGGCCGCACCGAGAAGCACAGGCCGTGTCCCTGACCCTCGCCGTGGTAGGGGTCCTGGCCGAGGATCAGGACCTTCACCTTGTCGTACGGCGTCGCGTCCAGTGCCGCGAAGACCTCCTCGCGGGGCGGATGGACGGGGCCCTTCGCCCGCTCCTCCTCGACGAACTCGGTCAGCTCCTTGAAGTAGGGCTGCTGCAGCTCGTTACCCAGAACCCCGCGCCAGGACTCGGGCAGCATGGCGATGTCGGTCACGTCGACGTCCTCACGATTGCGGTCGCTTCCATGCCTCAGAACCTACAGGCGACCACTGACAACGAGCCCCCGGACCGGCTACCAGCTGGTCTTGCGAGAGAGCTGCCACATCATCATGATCGTCGACGGGTCCAGCGCCTGCTCCGCACCCGAGATGTCCCGGCTCGCCGCGACGTACTGCCGGCCCTGCCACAGCGGCAGCAGCCGCGCGTCGTCCACGAGGATCTGCTGGGCGTCCTCGAAGTCCTTCACGACGTTGCCGCGGTGGCTCTCCCGGCGGGACCGGGGCAGCAGGACGTTGCTGATCTCGCGCGCCTCGTAGGGCGTGCCGAGCGCATTCTGCTCGCCGATGAACGGGGCGATGAAGTTGTCGGCGTCCGGGAAGTCGGGGGACCAGCCACGCCCGAACACCGGGTACTCGCCCTTCTGGTAACCCTCGACGTACGTATTCCAGGGGCGGCTCTCGAGGGTGATCTCGAACAGCCCGGAAGCTTCCAGCTGGTGCTCCAGCTCCTGGAACTCCAGCTTGGTCTCGGAGCCGTAGCGGTCCGTGGTGTACCAGAGGGTGAGCGGCACCGGCTCGGTGATGCCCGCCTCGGTGAGGATCCGCCGGGCCTTGTCGACGCTGGGGTCGCCGTAGTCGTCGAAGAAGCCGGTGGTGTGGCCGGTCAGCCCCTTGGGAACCATCGAGTACAGCGGATCAACGGTGTCCCGGTAGACCTTGTGCGCGATCGCGCCCCGGTCGACGAGCTGGGCGATGGCCTGGCGCACCGGCTTCTTGCCCGCCCAGGGGTCCTTCGGGTTGAACACCAGGTAGTTGATGCTGGTGCCGACGCCCTCCACCAGCCTGATCTCCTCCTCCTTGGAGGCCTTGCCC
This sequence comes from Streptomyces incanus, assembly GCF_042656345.1. Classification (NCBI taxonomy): domain Bacteria; kingdom Bacillati; phylum Actinomycetota; class Actinomycetes; order Kitasatosporales; family Streptomycetaceae; genus Streptomyces; species Streptomyces incanus. The sequence continues at coordinate 5,434 of NZ_JBHSPC010000126.1, read as the reverse complement.
TGGAATTCGACGACGTCGTCCGCGGCGAGACCTCGGTAGATGAGGTCGATCCCGTCCTCCCGCAGCGACTTGACCATCTCGGCGGAGTCCTGGAAGTAGCGGATCGTCACGGCGCTGTTCTGCTGCTCGGCATAGCCCTCGTACTGCTCGTTGCGGACAAGCCGGGCCTCGTTGCCCTCGTCGTACGACTGGAGGTCGTAGGGCCCGGAGCCGACGATGCCGGAGTCCTCGCGCAGGGCGTCGGCCGGGTATGCCTTCGGGGAGACGATCGACAGCGCCGGCGTGGCGAGCACGAACGGGAAGGTCGCGTCGGGCTTGTTGAGGTGGAAGACCACTTCGCGGTCGCTCGGCGCCTGCACCCGTTCGAGGCTGCCCAGCAGACCGGCCGGACCGCCGTTGACGTTGATCTTGCGGATACGGTCGACGGAGTACTTGACCGCCTTGGCGTCGAGCGTGCTGCCGTCGGAGAACTTCAGCCCCTCACGCAGTTCGCAGCGGAACACCTGGTGGGAGTCGTCGGAGAACTCGCAGCCCTCGGCGGCGTCCGGCTGGGGCGTGCTCGCGCCGATCGGGTAGCTCAGCAGCGTCTGGTAGATGTTGCGGAACAGCTCCCAGGAGCCGTCCCAGGATGCGGCGGGGTCGAGAGTGCTCGGCGGGCTGGTGGTCCCCACGACGATCGGCTTCCCGTTGTCCGGCGTGCCGGACGTCAGCACACCGCAACCGGTGGCCAAGGACGATATCGACGCGATGGCCGCCACCCCTCGCAGGCATCGGTTCCGTTTGAACACGCGCACGCTCCTCGATCTGCCGTCCCAAGAGTCGGCAGACGATACCGCGGTATTTCGTCCTCGTACCCTCCTTCGCATGCCCGTCGAGATCAACTCGTTGTAGATCATGTTGTCACTCTGCGTTGACTACGTTGTCATCGGTCCACCCGTCTTCGAAAACACCGGAACGGGCGCCGTTTCGTCAACGGACGCCCTTACCGGAATCATTGCGGCCCGCACCACAACGGCTCAGCACCCGCGGGCTCCACGCGCGCCGGGGCACCGCGCGCCGGGCTCAGCACACGCCGGCGTTCAGGAGGATGCCGCCGTCGATCACCAGGGTCTGACCGGTGACCCAGGCCGACTGGTCCGAGGTGAGGAACGCGGCGGCCCCGCCGATGTCGGACGGCACACCGAGCCGGCCCAGCGGGTAGGACGCGACGACCTCCTCCTCCCGGCTCTCGTACAGCGCTTGGGCGAACTTGGTCTTCACCACCGCCGGGGCGATCGCGTTGACCCGTACCATCGGCGCGAACTCGTGCGCCAGCTGCCCGGTCAGGTTGATCAGCGCTGCCTTGCTCACGCCGTACGCGGCGATGAAGGGCGAGGGCGCGACGCCCGCGAGGGAGGCGATGTTGACGATCGCCCCGCCGTTGTCCTTCTGCCAGGCGTGCCAGGTCCGCTGGGCGAAGCCGAGCGCCGAGATGACGTTGGTCTCGAACACCTTGCGCGCCACGTTCAGGTCGAGGTCGGCGATCGGCCCGAACACCGGGTTGGTGCCGGCGTTGTTGACGAGGAAGTCGACCCGGCCGAAGGCCTCCATCGTGCGCTCGACGGCGACGGCCTGATGGTCCTCGTCGTGCGCCTTGCCGGCGACGCCGATGACCCGGTCGGCGCCGAGCTTCTCGACGGCCTCCTTGAGGGTGTCCTCGTTGCGGCCGGTGATGCAGACGCGGTCACCGCGCGCCACCAGCGCCTCGGCGACACCGAGCCCGATGCCGCGGCTGGCCCCGGTGATCAGGGCGACCTTGCCCGAGAGTTCCACTGAAGTCATGTTCCCTGTCCCCTGGTCGTGCCTTGTCGAGTCGTTCCTTGTCGTCCCCGGGCCCGCCCGCGAGCGGCCCCCCGGCCGTCCCGGGCCGCACAGCGCGGTCGTGCGCGAGCTTGAGCGGTCCCGGGTCGCGGCGTTCCTCAGTCGAGCGGTCCGCCCGCCACGTACAGCACCTGGCCGGAGACGAATCCGGCGGCCTCACCGGTGAAGAAGGCGATGGCGTTGGCGACGTCCTCCGGCTCGCCGACCCGGGCCACCGGGATCTGGGTGGCGGCGGCGGCCTTGAAGTCCTCGAAGCCCATGCCCACACGGTCGGCGGTGGCCTTGGTCATCTCGGTGGCGATGAAGCCGGGGGCGACGGAGTTGGCGGTCACGCCGAACTTGCCGAGTTCCTTGGCGAGGGTCTTGGTGAAGCCTTGCAGGCCCGCCTTGGCCGCGGAGTAGTTGACCTGGCCGCGGTTGCCGAGCGCGGAGGAGGAGGACAGGTTGACGATGCGGCCGAAGCCGGCGTCCACCATGTGCTTCTGGCATGCCTTCGACATCAGGAAGGCGCCGCGCAGGTGCACGTTCATGACCGTGTCCCAGTCCGAGGCACTCATCTTGAAGAGCAGATTGTCGCGCAGCACGCCCGCGTTGTTGACCAGGATGGTCGGCGCGCCGAGCTCCTCGGCGATCCTTGCGACGGCGGCCTCGACCTGCGCCTCGTCCGAGACGTCGCAACCGACCGCCAGCGCCCTGCCACCGGCGGTGGTGATCTTCTCGACGGTGTCCTTGCAGGCTCCCTCGTCGAGGTCGATCACGGCGACCGCGCGACCCTCGGCGGCCAGTCGTACGGCGGTGGCGGCGCCGATACCGCGCGCGGCACCGGTGACGACGGCGACCCGCTGCTGCTCAGTGGTGGACATCGCTGCTTCTCCTCGACCTTGGGATGCGGCTCCTGCGACCCGCCCAGATGGGTGAGCGACCGCTTAGTACCTTCAGCAGACGTGACGCTAGAAGCCCTGGCACCCGGTGTCAACGGTCCACCCTGCTGTGTGATCCATTCCCCGGCCCGCCGGAACCGGGCAGACCACGTCCGCCCGGTTCCGTGCCCTGCCCGGGTCCCGCGAACACCACCCGATCGGCCTATAGCTGCGCGCCCCGGCACGGGGGCGCGCCCAGCGTCGAAGCGCAAGCCACTCGCGGCCGGAAAGGAGGCACATCATGCGCCGACTCACCGGTACCCTCGGCATGCTCATCGCGCTCGCCGCGACACTGCCGGTGGCCCACCCCGCTCACGCCCAGGACCTGGACTGCGCGGACTTCACCTACCGGGAAGAAGCGCAGGCCCTGTTCCATTTGGACCGGGGTGACCCCGACCGACCCGACGAGGACCAGGGCCCCGACGACAACGTCGCCTGCGAGGCCCTTCCCCGCCGTGGCGGCTCCCTCACCTCCTCCACCAGCGCTCCCCGTCCGGCGGCCACCACCGCCGCATCCCCGACTCCGACCGCACCCGCCACACCCGCGACTCCCCTCGCGTCGACGAGGGCCCCCCTGGTGACCGCCCCCGCCACGGTCGCGCCGACGCACGGTGTGGAGGGCGGGCTGGGCGTCTCGTCGGCCGCCGGACCGAACGACTGGGACACGGGAGTCGGCCCGGCCTTCGCGGCCGGCGTCCTCGCCACGACCGGTTACCGGGTGAAGCGCCGTCGCAGCTGACGCGCGGGTCGACACCCGTACGTCCGTACGCCGTCCCACTCCCGTGCACCTCTGAGCGGCGGGCCGCCGCAGCCTCCTGCTGCGGCAGCCCGCCGTGGTGGTTCGCCGTGGTGGTTCGCCGTGCCGGCCCGTCGGGTCAGCGCACAAGCAGGTCGAGCAGTCGCTGCACCTCGGCCGCCGGATCGGCGGTGAGCCCGGTGTGCACGGGACCGGGCTGGACGATGGTGGAGCGCGGGGCGATCAGCCAGCGAAAACGCCGGCCGGCGTCGTCGCCGGCAGCCTGACCCGCCGCGTCACCACCCGCGCACACCCCCTCGACGGCACGCAGCGCGGCCCGGACGCCGGCCAGGTCCACGAGCGGGTCGAGTGCCAGCAGCCGGGACGCGTCGAGGTGAGTGCCGGCCCCGACGAACGCCTCGTGACGGCAGTACACGATCACCCCGGCGTTGACGCACTCGCCCCGTTCGATCCGCGGCACGACCCGCAGCAGCGCGTACTCGAAGACATGCCGGTCGGTCCGGTCGATCCGGTCGCTGCGGTCGCTGCGGTCGCTGCGGTCGCTCACTGGTTCTCCTTCTCCCCGATACCGTGGACGCGCTCGTGGACGGTGGCCGCGCGGGCGAGCAGGGCGCGCGCGTAGGCCTGGCGGAGCTCGTCCGGCGTGTCGAATCCGGGTTCACCGGCCAGCCATACGTCGGGGATCTTTGCGGTGACCTCGGCAAGCAGGTCCGCGGTGACGTGCGGCGCGAGCTCCGCCGCCGCGGCGGCCACGTCCGGCCCGAAGGTCCTCATGGCATGATCGGAGGCGTCGTAGGGTCGGGCGACGGAGCGCTCCACACCGGGCCAGTTGTGGTGCCAGATCATGGTCGCGCCGTGGTCGATGAGCCAGAGTTCGCCGCCTCGGCGGAGCAGGTTGGGGTTGCGCCAGGAACGGTCGACGTTGTTCACCAGCGCGTCGAACCAGACGACCCGCCCGGCTTCCTCAGGGCTCACCTCGAAGGCGAGCGGGTCGAAGCCGAGCGCGCCGGAGAGGAAGCCCATGCCCAGATTGGTGCCCCCGCTGGACTTGAGGAGTTCCTGGACCTGTTCGTCGGGTTCGCCCAGCCCCAGGACCGGATCGAGTTCGACCGTCACCAGGCGCGGCACCCTGAACCCCAGCCGTCGGGCGAGTTCCCCGCAGACGATCTCGGCGACCAGGGTCTTGCGGCCCTGGCCCGCACCGGTGAACTTGAGGACGTAGGTGCCGAGGTCGTCGGCCTCGATCAGTCCCGGCAGCGAGCCGCCCTCGCGCAGGGGCGTGATGTAGCGGGTTGCGGTGACCTCGGTCAGCATTTCGCCAGGCTACGCGATCCCTTGACCTTGCAATCCACGACCTCCTCCGGACCACCGTGGTGCGGGAAGTCGGCCACGGTCAGCCCCGGGAAGAATCCGGGGAGTTTCGGCCGGCACACTGATCTCCCGGCTGCCCGAGCAGCCCGTCGATCGCTGTGCGCCCCTTACTCCCGGCCTCCGGCATGAAGTGAGCGTAGTAACCGAGCGTGACGGCCGGCGAGGAGTGCCCGAGCCATCGCGCCAACGTCACCACGGACTCCCCCGCCTCCGACATGATCGAGGCACAGGTGTGGCGCAGTACGTGGAAGCCGTCCTTCGGCGCGGCCTCCCACTGCCACTGCTTCGCATCCTCGGCACCCGGTGGAATGATCCCGGCCTCGGCGAGCGCGGGCTTCCACAGGGGTAGGTGTTCCACGTGTTCACGGCGATGGCGTCGCTGAAGCGCGCGATGAGCGCGAGGGAGAACTTCCTTGTCGGTCCGTCCGGCCCCGGCTTCCCCCATGGAAGCTCCCCTTCTCACGTCACATCGGCAGCGATGGGCACGGTGCTCAGTGACCGTCACGGTGACCAGGGGGATGTCGCG
>NZ_JBHSPC010000125.1:0-34462 GCF_042656345.1 Streptomyces incanus | reverse complement strand
ACCGCGCAAATCACTCAAACCGACCTTGCTCCAGCGGCTTGACAAGCATAGGAGCATCCCGACCTGCCATCGTCGGGCTTTCCCCGTCCGGCCTGTCGCTGTCGGGCTTGCCCCGTCCGGCCTGTCGCCGTCCGGCTTGCCACCTCCTGGCTTGCCACCGTCTGGCCTGCCCGGTGCACACCACCGCCCGCCCGCCCGCCCGCCCGGCCGCCGCCGCCCCGACCCGCCGTGACCGCCCCGACCAGCGGGGGCGACCGCTCGTACGGGACAATCGGAGGCACTCGTCCCGCCGTCTCCCACCCACCCTGTGCGAGCCCCGCGGGTGCCCTGTTGTTCCGAACCACGCGGAGGAACCGTGTCCGGATTCGTCGAGAAGCCCGAGCCGATCCAGGTTCCGGGCCTGGTGCATCTGCACACCGGAAAGGTGCGCGAGCTGTACCGGAACGAGGCGGGCGACCTCGTGATGGTCGCCAGTGACCGCATCTCCGCCTACGACTGGGTGCTGCCGACCGAGATCCCGGACAAGGGCAGGGTCCTCACCCAGCTCTCCCTCTGGTGGTTCGACCAGCTCGCCGACCTGGTCCCGCACCACGTCCTGAGCACCGAACTCCCCGCGGGCGCCCCCGCCGACTGGGCGGGCCGCACGCTCGTCTGCAAGTCCCTGCGGATGGCCCCCGTGGAGTGCGTGGCCCGCGGCTACCTCACCGGCTCGGGCCTCGCCGAGTACCAGGAGTCCCGTACGGTCTGCGGCCTGGCCCTTCCCGAGGGACTGGTGGACGGATCGGAACTGCCCGGCCCGATCTTCACCCCGGCCACCAAGGCCGCCGTCGGCGAGCACGACGAGAACGTCTCCTACGAGGAGGTGGCCCGCCAGGTCGGCGCCGACACCGCGGCGCAGCTGCGGCAGGCCACCCTCGCCGCATACACCCGGGCCCGCGACATCGCCCGGGAACGGGGCATCATCCTCGCGGACACCAAGTTCGAGTTCGGCTTCGACGGCGACACGCTGGTGGTGGCGGACGAGGTGCTCACCCCGGACTCCTCCCGCTTCTGGCCGGCCGAGCAGTGGGAGCCGGGCCACGCGCAGCCGTCGTACGACAAGCAGTACGTGCGGGACTGGCTGACCTCCGCCGAGTCGGGCTGGGACCGGGCGAGCGAGCAGCCCCCGCCGGCGCTGCCGCAGCACGTCGTGGACGCGACCCGGGCGAAGTACGTGGAGGCGTACGAGCGTCTGACGGGCCTCGGCTGGAGCTGAGACCCGGGCCCGAGGGTTGAGGGCCCGGCGCGCGCCGGGCCCTCAACCCTCGGGCCCTCACTCCAGGCACACATGAAGACTCCGGGCACGCATGAAGAAGACCCCGGTCCGATGGACCGGGGTCTTTCCGTTGCCGAGCGGACGACGAGGTTCGAACTCGCGACCTCAACCTTGGCAAGGTTGCGCTCTACCAGCTGAGCTACGTCCGCATGCGCCGTGGCGCGAAAGCAACTATACCCAACCCCGCTCGCGCGCGAGTCGCACCGCGGCATGACGATTCTCCGCACCGAGTTTCGAGGTGGCGGACGACAGGTAGTTCCGCACGGTCCCCTGGGACAGCGCGGCCCGTTCCGCGATCTCCGCCACCGGCGCTCCGTCGGCCGCGAGTTCCAGCACCTCGGCCTCACGCACGGTCAGCGGCGAGTCACCGGCGGCGATCGCGTCGGCCGCCAACTCGGGATCCACGTAACGGTTTCCCGCGTGCACGGTACGGATGATCTCCGCGAGGTGCTGGGCGCTGACGGTCTTGGGGACGAAGCCGCGCACTCCCGCCGCGAGGGCCCGCTTCAGATGCCCGGGACGCCCGTGACTGGTCACGATCAGCACGCGGCAGCCGGGGAGTTCCGCCCGCAGCGATGTGGCGACCTTCACACCGTCGGCACCGGGCATCTGCAGATCCAGTACGGCGACGTCGGGAGCGTGCGCCCGCGCCATCGCCAGCGCCTCCGGACCGGAGGCCGCCTCGGCGACGACCAGCAGGTCGTCCTCCAGCGACAGCAGGGCGGCGAGCGCCCCCCGGATCAGATGCTCGTCGTCGGCGAGCAGCAGTCGGAGCGGGCGCACGGGCCGAGGTGTCGTCATGGCATGACCTCACTCACGTTCGTTCGGGGTGCGGGCGACGCGGTGGACTCCTCCGACGGGGACGGTCCGGAAGACGACGGCAACGGGACCTCGGCCGTGAGCAGGAACCGCCCGTCCCCGGCGGGGCCCGCCCGCAGGGACCCCCCGATCTCCGCCAGCCGCTCACGCAGTCCGACGAGCCCGGATCCCTGGCCCGAGCCGCCGTTCTCCGGCACCCCGTCGTTCTCCACCGTCAGCACCGTCCGCCCCTTCAGCACCCGTATCCCCACCGCGCACCACCGCGCGTCCCCATGCCGCAGTACGTTGGTCGCCGCCTCCCGTACGACCCATCCCAGCGCGGACTGCACCTGCGCCGGGAGCCCGGTCGTCGGGCCGCTGACCGTGCAGTCGATGCCGGCCGCGGTCAGCACCCCTTTCGCGCCCGCGAGTTCGCTGCTCAGGTCGGCCTCGCGGTAGCCGCGGACGACCTCGCGGACCTCCCGCTGGGCCTCGTGCGCCAGCCGCTGGACCTCGACCATCTGCGCCACCGCCTCCGGCCGCTCCCGCTGGGCCAGCTGGACGGCCAGCTCGCTCTTCAGCGCGATCACGGCGAGGTTGCGGCCCATCACGTCGTGCAGGTCCCGGCCGAACCGCAGCCGCTCCTCCGCGACGGCGAGCCGGGTACGGGTCTCGCGGGCCTCGTCGAGTTCGTACACGGCGTTGAGCAGCCGGACCGAGAACACCGAGGTGAAGGCCACGAACCCGCCGCCGAACAGCACCACCGCGGCGACGGTCAGCGCGGCCGGAGCCGGCATGCCGAAGGGCAGGGACCCGAGGGTCGCGCCCACCGCGAAGGCGAGCACCCGCAGCCGGTTCCGCACCCCCAGGGCGACGATTCCGGCGCCGAAGGCCGGGACGATCAGCAGGATCCCGGCGACCGCCTTATCGGCGTCCCGGCCCGCCGGCCCGTGTTCGGCGATCGCCACGGCCGACCCCACGACGACCGCGGTGAGGCCCCCGAGCGCCCATACCAGCCGACGCGGCTGCTCCCGCTGCCCGCGCAGCCAGTCCAACGCATGCGAGGCGGACACGGCGCAGAGCACGCAGTGCAGGGTGACCAGGAACACCAGCAGAGCCGTCAGCCCCGGCCCGATCTTTCCCGCCCGCCCGAGTACCGGCCCGCTGACCGTCACGAACTCGATCAACGGGAAGGAGTGGAACGACCACCGTGTGTACGTCTCGAACTTCGCCGGGGTGCTCTTGCGCCCCCACCAGCCGCCCGGCCTGCTCATGCGCCCGGCTCCCGCAGCCGGCACGTCAGCGCCTCGGTTCCCAGCGGAACCACCGGCGGACGGCGAACACCGCCAGCAGGACCCAGGCCACCCCGGTCACCACGGCGAACAGTGTCTCGGAGACCGACAGGTTGCCCGTGAAGCCGCCGCGCAGCAGGGTCACGGCGGGGGTGAGGGGCAGCAGTTCGCAGAAGGAGGCCAGCCGGTCGGGCAGCACCTCCAGCGGGACCATCATCCCGGAGCCGAGCATCGAGACCATGACCACCGGCATCGCGGTGACCTGCGCGCTCTCGGTGGTCCGGGTGAAGCCCGAGGTGACCGCGGCGAGCGCCGCGCACAGCACCAGGCCCAGCAGCAGCCCCAGCACGGACAGGTGGACGGCCTGCGGCGCGGCCACGTCCAGCAGCAGCGCGCAGCCCACCGCCAGCACCAGCGACTGCACCAGCCCGGTCGCGACGGACGGCAGCGAGGCCCCGCACAGGATCTCGACGTCCCGCAGCTCGCCGGTGCGCAGCCGCTTCAGCACCAGTTCCTCGCGCCGGGTGACGAAGACGCCGACGAGTGCCGAGTAGACGGCGAACAGCAGGGAGAAGCCGATCGCGCCGGGCAGGATCATCGCGCCGATGCTGAGCCCCACCTCGTCGAGGTCCATCTCGCCGGCCGCCGAGTAGAGGCTGAACGGCAGCACCAGCGGCACGAACAGCGCGGCGAAGAGCATGCCCCTGCTGCGCCCCAGCAGCGTCAACTCGGCGCGGGCGAGGGCCCGCATGCGCCCCATGGGGGTGCTGGCCGCGGTGTTCCGCCCGCTCCCCGCCTCGGCCGTTCCTCCGGCCGGCCCCTTGGTCGTGCTGACCGTCCCGCTCATGCCGCGTACTCCTTTCCGGTGGTGGTGCTCTCGCCCTGCTCGAGGGTCTCGTGCGCGGAGGCCTCGCGGGCTATGCCGAGGAACGCCTCCTCCAACGAGGCCGAGCGCACGTCCAGCCCCTTCAGTTCCATGCCGGTCCGCTCGGCCCACACCAGCAGGCGGGTGGCGGCCCGTTGCAGCTCGCGGGTGTGCAGTTTGACGGTCCGCCCGTCCAGCTCGTGTCCGGTCACGCCCAGCTCGTCGAGCGGCGGCAGGTCGCCGGGGAGGTAGCCCTGGGGCAGTTCGAAGGTGATCCGGGACGGCTGCGCGGCGGTCACCTCGGCGGGCGTGCCGGTGGTGGCGATGCGCCCCTTGTGCATGATCGCGAGGCGGTCGGCCAGCGCCTCGGCCTCTTCCAGGTAGTGGGTGGTCAGCAGCACGGTCGTGCCGTTGTCGCGCAGGGCCCGTACCAACCGCCAGGTGTCGCGCCGCCCTTCGGCGTCCAGGCCGGTCGTCGGCTCGTCGAGGAACAGCACCTCGGGGTCGCCGAGCAGCGCGAGGGCCAGGTCGAGGCGGCGCCGCTCGCCCCCGGACAGCTGCTTGACCCGTACGTCCCCCTTGTCGGCCAGGCCGACCAGCGGCAGCACTTCCTGCGGCGGACGGGCGCCGCTGACGGAGCCGGCCCACATCCGGGTGGTTTCCATGACGGTCAGGTCGGAGGGGAAGCCGCCCTCCTGCAGCATCACGCCGGTGCGGGGCCGTACCGCGGCGCGGTCGGTGTACGGGTCGTGCCCGAAGATCCTGACCTGCCCGCCGGTCGGGGCGGCGAGGCCCTCCAGCAGTTCGACGGTGGAGGTCTTGCCGGCGCCGTTGGTGCCCAGCAGTGCGAAGACCTCCCCGCGCCGTGCGGAGAAGCTGACCCCGCGTACGGCCTCGAACCCGCCTGTGTACACACGGCGCAGGTCGGTGACCTCAATCACCTGCTCGTGTTCGTGTTCGTTCGTTCGCATGCTTCGATCATCCCGGTCGTACCGGCCGGGCAGCAGTGCGCCCTGTCATCAGCGCGCATGACACATGTCAGAAGCCCGGGAGCACCCGGGGCGCGGAGCGTATGGGACCGGAGCGGCACGTGAGGCCGGAGTGCACGGGAGAGGTACGAGCACACGAAAAGACCCCGGTCCGATGGACCGGGGTCTGATTCCCGAGCGGACGACGAGGTTCGAACTCGCGACCTCAACCTTGGCAAGGTTGCGCTCTACCAGCTGAGCTACGTCCGCATTGCTCCCGACCGGCTTTCACCGATCGGTGCGAGCACCAGCCTACCTGATCGAATGCTCCGATCGGTACGGCTACGCAGAGCGGGTGACAGGAATTGCACACTGCGCCTTCCCCCTGGAAGGGGGATGTTCTACTACTGAACTACACCCGCATGTACTCCGTGAGCCGGGCCTTTCGGCCTTGCCCCTCGGCGTGCTCCAGACTCTAGCTGATCAACGGGGGTGCTGCGCAAGTCGGCTGTCCCGAGGGGCCGGCGGCCGGCTGTCCCGGCCGTGGACGCGGCCGTCGACGACCGCGGCCCACCGCGCGGGCCACGCTTCGACCGCCCGGCCGGTCCCACGGCCCGCCCGGCCCACGGTCCCTTCACCGCGCCGCGGCGAACGCCTCGTAGACCCGCTTGGGGATCCGTCCCCGCGCGGGGACGTCCATCTGGTTCGACTGGGCCCAGGCACGCACGGCCGCCGGATCGGGGGCGACCTCCGTCTGCCTGTAGGTCCGCCCCGAGCGGGAACGCTTGCGGCCGGCCTCCACATAGGGGGCGAGCGCCTTCCGCAGCCCGTCGGCGTTGACTTCGTTCAGGTCGATCTCGTACGACTTGCCGTCGAGTCCGAAGGCGATCGTTTCCGCCGCTTCCGAGCCGTCGATGTCGTCAAAGAGAGTGACCACGACCTTCTGCGCCACGAATATCGGTCCCTTCGTGCGACACCTCTGTGGTGACGTCCGTGATGGACGTGCCGGGCGTCGCTGAGATGTCGGCTGTTCGCCTGTAATCGGGCAAAGTATCTGCTAATGACAATTCATTTGTACAGTGCCCGGCATTGCATTGTGAAGCTCGACTAAATCTGTCCGCGTGTCCCGCGCGCAATAGCGATACGTGACAGGAGGCGGATCTTTCCCGGATCTTTTCCAGCAGGCCTCCCCCCGTGACCTCGAATCGTGATCGGGGTCACGTAGATTCCTCCAACTCTACTCGCGTAGAAATTTTGTGCGGGTAGTCTGAAGGAACCTGCTCAGCACCACACACCGGGAGTGCCAGTGGCACGCGTCGTAGTCGACGTCATGCTCAAGCCGGAGATCCTCGACCCCCAGGGCCAGGCGGTGCAGCGCGCACTGCCGCGGTTGGGATTCGAAGGGATCTCGGACGTCCGCCAGGGAAAGCGATTCGAACTGGAAGTTGACGGGCCGGTCGACGAGACCGCGCTCGCCCGCATCCATGATCTTGCGGAATCCTTCCTCGCCAACACCGTGATCGAGGACTTCACCGTCAGGGTCGAGGAAGTCGCGGAGGCCGCGAAGTGACCGCTCGTATTGGCGTGGTCACTTTCCCGGGCAGCCTCGACGACCGTGACAGCCGGCGCGCGATCCGGCTCGCGGGCGCCGAGCCGGTGGCCCTGTGGCACAAGGACAAGGATCTTCACCAGGTCGACGCCGTGGTGCTCTGCGGCGGATTTTCCTACGGCGACTACTTGCGTGCGGGAGCCATCGCCCGTTTTTCGCCGGTGATGGACACCGTCATCGAGCAGGCGAAGGCGGGACTGCCGGTCCTCGGGATCTGCAACGGCTTCCAGATCCTCACCGAGGCGCACCTGCTCCCCGGCGGCATGCTCGGCAACGACCACCTGCACTTCATCTGCCGTGACCAGAAGCTGCGGGTGGAGAACGCGGACACCGCCTGGACCGGCGACTACACCGCCGGGCAGGAGATCAGCATCCCGCTGAAGAACATGGACGGCCGCTACGTCGCCGACCGGCGCACGCTGGACGAGCTCGAGGCCGAGGGCCGGGTCGCCTTCCGCTACGTCACCGACGGCGAGGCCGCCGAGGGCTACGGCAACCCCAACGGCTCGCTCGACGACATCGCCGGCATCACCAACGCGGCGGGCAACGTCGTCGGCCTGATGCCGCACCCCGAGCACGCCGTCGAGCCGCTGATCGGCACCGGCCGCACCGACGGCCTCCCGTTCTTCACCTCGATCCTCAAGAAGCTGGTAAGCGCATGAGCAGGACGCCTCTGGACACGGTCGAGCACGCGGCCGAGACCCCCGACGTCGAGCTGCCGTGGGCCGAACTCGGTCTGAAGAAGGACGAGTACGAGCGCGTGGTGGAGATCCTCGGCCGCCGCCCGACCGGCGCCGAGCTCGCCATGTACTCGGTGATGTGGTCCGAGCACTGCTCGTACAAGTCCTCCAAGGTCCACCTCCGCCAGTTCGGCGAGAAGGCCCCCGAGTCCGACGCGATGCTCGTCGGCATCGGCGAGAACGCCGGCGTGGTCGACGTCGGCCAGGGCTACGCGGTGACCTTCAAGGTCGAGTCGCACAACCATCCGTCCTACGTCGAGCCCTACCAGGGCGCCGCGACCGGCGTCGGCGGCATCGTCCGCGACATCATCGCGATGGGCGCCCGCCCGGTCGCCGTCGTGGACCCGCTGCGCTTCGGCGCCGCCGACCACCCGGACACCAAGCGCGTGCTGCCCGGCGTCGTCGCCGGCATCGGCGGCTACGGCAACTGCCTGGGCCTGCCCAACATCGGCGGCGAGGTCGTCTTCGACGCCTGCTACCAGGGCAACCCGCTGGTCAACGCCGGCGCCATCGGCGTCATGCGGCACGAGGACATCCACCTCGCCAAGGCCTCCGGCACGGGCAACAAGGTCATCCTGTACGGGGCCCGGACCGGCGGCGACGGCATCGGCGGCGCGTCCATCCTCGCCTCCGAGACCTTCGACGATGCGAAGCCCTCCAAGCGCCCCGCCGTCCAGGTGGGCGACCCCTTCCAGGAGAAGCTCCTCATTGAGTGCACCCTGGAGGCCTTCAAGGAGAAGCTGGTCGTCGGCATCCAGGACCTCGGCGCGGCCGGCCTGTCCTGCGCCACCTCCGAACTGGCCTCCAACGGCTCCGGCGGCATGCGCGTCACCCTCGACGACGTACCGCTGCGCGACTCCACGCTCTCGCCCGAGGAGATCCTCATGAGCGAGTCGCAGGAGCGCATGTGCGCGGTGGTCGAGCCGGAGAAGGTCGACCGCTTCCTCGAGATCTGCGAGAAGTGGGACGTCATCGCCACCGTCATCGGTGAGGTCACCGACGGCGACCGCCTGGAGATCTACTGGCACGGCGGCAAGATCGTCGACGTCGAACCGCGCACCGTCGCCCACGACGGCCCGGTCTACGAGCGCCCCTACGCCCGCCCCGACTGGCAGGACGCGCTCCAGGCCGACGACGCCGGCAAGCTGCCCCGCCCGGCGACCCCCGAGGAGCTGAAGGACCAGGTCCTGAAGCTGGTGGGCTCGCCCAACCAGGCCTCGAAGCAGTGGATCACCCAGCAGTACGACCACTTCGTGCAGGGCAACACCGTGCTCGCCCAGCCCGAGGACGCCGGCATGATCCGCGTCGACGCGGAGACCGGCCTCGGCGTCGCCATCGCGACCGACGGCAACGGCCGGTACGCCAAGCTGGACCCGTACACGGGTGCGCAGCTCGCGCTCGCCGAGGCGTACCGGAACGTGGCGACGACCGGCGCCAAGCCCCTCGCGGTCTCCGACTGCCTGAACTTCGGCTCGCCCGAGGACCCGGCCGTCATGTGGCAGTTCGCCGAGGCCGTGCGCGGTCTCGCCGACGGCTGCCTGCAGCTCGGCACCCCGGTGACCGGCGGCAACGTCTCGCTCTACAACCAGACCGGCGAGGCCGCCATCCACCCGACCCCGGTGGTCGCGGTCCTCGGCGTCATCGACGACGTGGCGCGGCGCACACCGGTCGCCTTCCAGGAGGAGGGCCAGCTGCTCTACCTCCTCGGCGACACGCGTGAGGAGTTCGGCGGCTCGGCCTGGTCCCAGGTGATCCACGACCACCTCGGCGGCCTGCCGCCCGAGGTGGACCTGGAGCGCGAGCGGCTGCTCGCCGAGATCCTGATCTCCGCGTCCCGCGACGGCATGATCGACTCCGCGCACGACCTGTCCGACGGCGGTCTGGTCCAGGCCGTGGTCGAGTCGGCGCTGCTGGGCGGCAAGGGCGCGCGGCTCGTCGTGCCGGACGGGCTGGACGCGTTCACGTTGCTGTTCTCCGAGTCGGCCGGCCGCGCGGTCGTGGCCGTGCCGCGTTCGGAGGAGCTGCGCTTCACCGACATGTGCGGTGTCCGCGGCCTCCCGGCGACGCGCATCGGCGTCGTCGACGGGGACACGGTGGAACTCCAGGGCGAGTTCTCGCTCACCCTCGCGGAACTGCGCGAGACGCACGAGGCGACGATCCCGGCGCTGCTGGCCTGACCGGCTCCCGTTTCCTCCGCTCCGTACGAAGCCCCCGCCCGGGACCGGGCGGGGGCTTCGGCGTGCTGTGGGTCCGCACGCCCGGAAGGGATTGCATGGGATTACGTAGTTACGTAATCTCGAATCCGTGGAACTCGAAGACCGCGTCGCCGACCTCGAACGCCGGCTCGCCGCACTGGAGGCGGCCGAGGCGGCCGAGCCGGCGCGCCGCGACGACCCCCGCCCGGGAGAGGGCGTCTTCTGGGCGCTGGAAGGACTGAAGAACCAGCTCGCCGAGCTGAAGGCGGCCGACGGGGGCGTGCTGTTCACCGGCGCGGTCCGGCTGCCGACCGGCGAGCAGTACGAGTGGCAGCACGGCGCCCTCACCGGAGGACTGCTGGACGCCGACTGGCCGGCCGCCGCCGAGCCGCTCGCCGCCCTCGGTCATCCGGTCCGGCTGCGGCTGCTCCGCGAGATCCTCGGCGGCCGGTGCGCCGCCGCCGAACTCGCCGAGCTGGACGGAGTCGGCACGACCGGCCAGATCTACCACCATCTGCGCCGGCTCACCGGCGCCGGCTGGCTGCACACCACCGGCCGGGGCCGCCACGAGGTGCCGGCGGGCCGGGTCGTACCGCTGCTGGTGCTGCTGTCCGCGGCACGGCCCTGACCGCGCCTGCTCACCGCATCGGCTCGCCGCACCCATGACGACCAGGGGGGAACCATGTCCGCACGCAAACTCGCCATGAGGACCTTCCGCGGTTTGCAGCGGGGCTTCATCGCCCTGGTGGCCGCCCACATCTGCCTCGGCTGGGGCTACCCGGTCCTGTGGAACCTGCTGCCCCTGGTCTCGGCCCATGTCCTGATCACCGTGGTCAACCGGTGGGGCGGCGCCCCCGACCACCCGCGCGTCGCGCGTGAACCGGTCGAGGTCGACCCGCCCGTGACCGGCCGCTGGTCCGCGCTAAACAGCCCGGCCGACCGCACCCCGAGCCATGGCACCCACGCCTACGGCCAGACGTACGCCATCGACGTCGTCGCCGAACCCGAGCCCGGGGCCCGTCCGGGGTTCTCCCTGTTGTGGCCGCTCGCCCGCCGCCCCGCCGCCTTCCCCGCGTTCGGCGTCCCGTTGCGGGCGGTCGCCGACGCCACGGTCGTCCGCGTCTCGGACGGGCAGCGCGACCACCTCAGCCGCGCCTCGCTGCCCGGGCTGGTGTACCTGATGCTCGCCGAGGGCTCGGTGCGCGAGATGGGCGGGGTCCACCGGATCATCGGCAACCATGTGGTGCTGGACCTCGGCGACGGAACGTATGCCGCCTACGCGCACGTGCGGCGCGGCTCGTTCACCGTCCGCGAGGGCGACAGGGTGCGGGCCGGACAGGTGCTCGCCCACTGCGGCAACTCGGGCAACTCCTCCGAGCCCCACCTGCACTTCCAGCTGATGGACGGCCCCGATCCGGACACCGCGCGGGGCGTCCCGTTCACCTGGCGCGGCATCGGCGTCCCCCGGGGCGGCGAGGTGTTCGACGTCCCCGAACCGGCGCCGGCCACCCCCGCATAGGCTGCCGCCATGCCCCCGGCGAAGAAGCGCACCCGTTCCTACGACCCCGCCAGGACCCGGGCCGCCGTACTGGCCCAGTTCGAGAACGTCCGCGCGGCCGCCCGGACCCTCACCCCCGAGCAGCTCGCGCTGCCCACCCGCCTCGGCGACTGGACCGTACGGGACCTGATCGCGCACCTGACCCTGACCGTCGCGAGCGTCGGCCGGGCCCTGGAGCGGGACGAACCGGCGAAGCCCGAACTCGCGCTGCTGGACCACCCCTCCACGACCGCCGCCCACGCCGGTGCCATCGCCGAGAGCTCCCGGGACCTCGCCGGGGCGAGCCCCGACCTCGACGCCCTGCTCACCCGCACCGGGGAGGACCTGGCCCGGCACCTCGCCGCCGCCCCGCCCACCCGTGTGCTCGCGCTGCGCGCCGGCGCCATGACCCTCACCGACCATCTGGTCACCCGTACCGTCGAGCTCGTGGTCCACACCGACGACCTCAACGCGGCGGTGCCCGGCCTGGACATCCCCCACGACCGTCAGGCCCTGGCCGCGTGCACCCGGCTGCTGGCCGACACGCTCGCCGCGAAGGCGCCCGGCGGTTCGACGGAGGTGCGGATCCCGCCGTACGCGGTCGTCCAGTGCGTGCAGGGGCCGAGGCACACCCGGGGCACCCCGCCCAACGTCGTCGAGACCGACCCGCTGACCTGGCTCCGCCTGGCCACCGGGCGCACGACGTGGCGGGACGCGGTGGCGGACGGCAAGGTCGCCGCGAGCGGGGAGCGGGCGGATCTCGGGCCGTACCTGCCGCTGATGGTCTGAGACAGGTGGGCGGCACCGGGGATGCGGGGGCGCGGGGAACCGACTTCCCCCGCTCCCCGTCGAAGCGGCATGAACCAGCAGACGCACAAGCAGCGCATGACCCTCATGGCCGCCGCCGTGCTCGTCCCGCTTCTGGCGGCCTGCGGCAACGAACGCGCGGGTGCGGGCAGTGCCTCCGCCGAGGCCGGGTCACCGGCCGAGCGGCTGGTCACCGGCACCAGATGGAACGTCGACAGCGTCACGGCGGACGGCACCACCCTCCGCGCCCCCGCCGACGCACACGTGACCGTCAAGGACGACGGCCGGACCAGCGGCCGGTACGCCTGCAACCACTTCCGGGGTGAGGCCGACTTCGACGGCGACCGGGTCCGGTTCAGCATCGACACCACCCCGACGGCCTGCGAGGACGAGCCGCGCAGGACCTTCGAACGCACCCTCTCCCGCACCCTCGAGGACGGCGCTCTGAAAGCCCGGGTGAACGACGGCCGCCTGACCCTCACCACCGACGACGGCGCCACCGTCCGTTTCAGCAAGGGCGGGGACAGCCCGCTGCACGGCACGAAGTGGACCGTCACCCTGCCCGACGCCGAGGGCCGCGCCCACCTCACCTTCGACACGAAGGAGGGCACCGTCTCGGGAAGCCTCGGCTGCAACAAGGTGAACGCCGACGCCACCGTCCGCGACGGCCATATCACCGTCGGCACGCCCACCACGACCCGAATGGTGTGCGAAGACTCACTCATGAAGGCCGAGAAGCGGCTGCTGCGACTTTTCGACACCACGCTCAGCTATCGGATCAATCACCGGAACATCACGCTGACCAGCGAAAACGGTACGTCCGTCGACGCCTTCGCCGCCGCGTGACCCACGGCTGAGGCCGCGTACCCAATTCGGACCAGCACGCGACCTCGCCTACACTCGAAGGCGTGCCACGTGGTGACGGACGACTCAACCACGACCTGCTCCCCGGAGAGAAGGGCCCCCAGGACGCCTGCGGCGTCTTCGGTGTCTGGGCTCCGGGCGAAGAGGTCGCCAAGCTCACGTACTTCGGGCTCTACGCCCTCCAGCATCGGGGCCAGGAATCCGCGGGTATCGCGGTCAGCAACGGCTCCCAGATCCTCGTCTTCAAGGACATGGGCCTGGTTTCCCAGGTCTTCGACGAGACCTCGCTCGGTTCGCTCCAGGGTCATATCGCGGTCGGTCACGCCCGCTACTCGACCACCGGCGCCTCCGTGTGGGAGAACGCCCAGCCCACCTTCCGCGCCACCGCGCAGGGATCGATCGCGCTCGGCCACAACGGCAACCTGGTCAACACGGCGGAGCTCGCCGAGCTGGTCGCCGAACTCCCCAAGGAGAACGGCCGTGCCCCCAGGGCGACGGCCACCAACGACACCGACCTGATCACCGCCCTGCTGGCCGGCCAGCGCGCCGCCGACGGCGAACCGGTGACCGTGGAGCAGGCCGCACACGTGGTCCTCCCGCAGGTCAAGGGCGCCTTCAGTCTCGTCTTCATGGACGAGGACACGCTGTACGCGGCCCGCGACCCGCAGGGCATCCGCCCGCTGGTCCTCGGTCGGCTGGAGCGCGGCTGGGTCGTGGCCTCCGAGTCCGCCGCCCTCGACATCTGTGGCGCCAGCTATGTGCGCGAGATCGAGCCGGGCGAGTTCGTCGCCATCGACGAGAACGGCCTGCGCTCCTCCCGGTTCGCGGAAGCGAAGCCCAAGGGCTGTGTCTTCGAGTACGTGTACCTGGCCCGCCCGGACACCGACATCGCCGGACGCAACGTCTACCTGTCGCGCGTCGAGATGGGCCGCCGCCTCGCCAAGGAGGCGCCCGCCGAGGCCGACCTGGTGATAGCGACTCCGGAGTCCGGCACCCCTGCCGCCATCGGCTACGCGGAGGCGTCCGGCATCCCCTTCGGCGCCGGCCTGGTCAAGAACGCGTACGTCGGACGGACGTTCATCCAGCCGTCGCAGACCATCCGGCAGCTCGGCATCCGCCTGAAGCTGAACCCGCTCAAGGAAGTCATCAAGGGCAAGCGCCTGGTCGTCGTCGACGACTCGATCGTGCGCGGCAACACCCAGCGCGCCCTGGTCCGCATGCTCCGCGAGGCGGGCGCCGCCGAGGTCCACATCCGGATCTCCTCGCCGCCCGTGAAGTGGCCCTGCTTCTTCGGCATCGACTTCGCGACCCGCGCCGAGCTCATCGCCAACGGCATGTCCGTCGAGGAGATCGGCACCACCCTGGGCGCCGACTCCCTGGCGTACATCTCCATCGACGGCATGATCGAGGCGACGACCATCGCCAAGCCGAACCTGTGCCGCGCCTGCTTCGACGGCGAGTACCCGATGGATCTGCCCGACCCCGAGCTCCTCGGCAAGCGGCTGCTGGAGACCGAGCTGGCCGCCGGTACGGCCGAGCCGGCCGCGGTCGACGCGATCCGCCGCCCGTAAGCCCTGCCGCAACGAGACGAAGGCTCTCACAGTCATGTCTGAGAACACTGGCGCCGGCTCCGCGGCGGCGTCCTACAAGACCGCGGGCGTCGACATCGACGCGGGCGACCGAGCGGTCGAGCTGATGAAGGAATGGGTCAGGAAGACCCGGCGTCCCGAGGTCCTCGGCGGCCTCGGGGGCTTCGCCGGCCTCTTCGACGTCTCCGCGCTGAAGAGCTACGAGCGCCCCCTGCTCGCCTCCGCCACGGACGGCGTCGGCACCAAGGTCGACATCGCCCGCCGGATGGGCGTCTACGACACCATCGGCCACGACCTGGTCGCCATGGTGATGGACGACATCGTGGTGTGCGGCGCGGAGCCGCTGTTCATGACCGACTACATCTGCGTCGGCAAGGTCCACCCCGAGCGGGTGGCCGCGATCGTCAAGGGCATCGCCGAGGGCTGTGTGCTGGCCGGCTGCGCCCTGGTCGGCGGTGAGACGGCCGAGCACCCGGGCCTGCTGGGCGAGGACGACTTCGACGTCGCCGGCGCCGGTACGGGCGTCGTGGAGGCCGACCGGCTGCTCGGCGCGGACCGTATCCGCGAGGGCGACACGGTCGTCGCGATGGCCGCCTCCGGACTCCACTCGAACGGGTATTCGCTGGTCCGGCACGTCCTGCTGGACCGGGCCGGACTCGCCCTGGAGGGTCACATCGACGACCTGGGCCGCACCCTCGGCGAGGAACTCCTGGAGCCCACCCGGATCTACTCGCTGGACTGCCTGGCCCTGATCTCCACCACCGAGGTGCACGCCTTCAGCCACGTCACCGGCGGCGGCCTCGCGGCCAACCTGGCCCGTGTCGTCCCCGACGGGCTGCACGCGGTCGTGGACCGCTCCACCTGGACCCCGGGCCCGGTCTTCGACCTCGTCGGCCGGACCGGCTCGGTCGAGCGTCTGGAGCTGGAGAAGACCCTGAACATGGGCGTTGGCATGATCGCGATCGTGCCGGAGGAGTCCACGGACGTGGCGCTGAGGACGCTGGCCGACCGAGGGCTGGACGCCTGGGTGGCCGGCGAGATCACCGGCCGCGGCGACCGGGCGACGGGAGCGGAACTGGTGGGTGACTACGCGGGCTGAGCGGGCCGGGTGAACCGGGTGCGCTGGGCGTCCTGACGCCGAGCACGCAGAGCATGCGGAATACACCGAGCATGCCGAGCACACCCGGTACGGTGCCGGACCGCGCGGGCGGGCAGCACAGAACCCGGTCGGTGACCGGAGTCACCGACCGGGCTGATGATTCAGTGCAAGGTCAAGCGCCACGACGCTGTGGCGGGGACTTGCCGTCCTCGTCATCGTCGTCGTCCTCATAGAGGTCGGCGTACCGTGCGTACAGGTCGTCGTCCTGCTCATCGTCCTCCACAGAGTCACCGTTGACATTCGGTGACGTGTTCGAAGGCGATGCACCCAGCTCCTCGGCCAGGCGTGCGAGGTCCGTCCCACCGCTGTTGTACTTCAGCTGGCGGGCGACCTTCGTCTGCTTGGCCTTGGCCCGGCCGCGCCCCATGGCTCGACCCCCTCAACGACGGGGCTCGACGGCCCCAGAGTCTTGACACGCGTTCATGGTCCGGAACGGACTCTCCATGGAGAGGCCGGTCCGTAGGGCTCCCACGGTACCTGAGCCCACGGCCATCCGGTACGTCGCCCGCATGACGTGCCCCCGTCCGGGACCCCCGGGGCACCCTGTTCTCCCTGGTCACGTGCGATTTCAAGCACTTGTCGGGGAGCGACCCGCCGGGAGAAGTGAGAGTTCTCTCGAAGTGGCGCTCCGGGGGTACCGGCCAAATGTGCGAACGGTGTGCGGGGGCGGGCTCACCGGCCCGCCCCCGCGTCCGTCCGCAGATGCCCCGTACGCGCCCTGTACGCGTCACGTACGTGCCCTGTACGTGTCACGTCCTCGTTCCCGTACGGGAGTCGTACGGGGTCAGCGCGACGCGCGCGCCTCCGCCATCCGCTGTTCGGCGATCCGGTCGGCCGCCGCGGCCGGCGGAATTCCGTCCGACTTCGCACGTGCGAATATGGCGAGCGTGGTGTCGAAGATCTTCGCCGCCTTCGCCCTGCACCGGTCGAAGTCGAAACCGTGCAGCTCGTCGGCGACCTGGATGACCCCGCCGGCGTTCACCACGTAGTCCGGCGCGTAGAGGATCCCGCGGTCGGCGAGGTCCTTCTCGACACCCGGGTGGGCGAGCTGGTTGTTGGCGGCGCCGCAGACCACCGCGGCGGTCAGCACCGACACGCTGTCGTCGTTCAGCGCCCCGCCCAGCGCGCACGGGGCGTACACGTCCAGGCCCTCGGTGCGGATCAGCGCCTCGGTGTCGGCGACGGCCGTGACGCCCTGCGGGTGCCGGTCCAGGACCCGCTGTACGGCCTCCTCGCGCACGTCGGTGATCACGACCTCGGCGCCCTCCTTGCGCAGGTGGTCCACCAGGTGGTGGCCGACCTTGCCGACGCCCGCCACACCGATCCTGCGGTCGCGCAGCGAGGGGTCGCCCCACAGGTGCTGGGCCGAGGCCCGCATTCCCTGGTAGACGCCGAACGCGGTGAGGACGGACGAGTCGCCGGCGCCGCCGTTCTCGGGGGAGCGGCCGGTGGTCCAGCGGCACTCGCGGGCCACGACGTCCATGTCGGCGACATAGGTGCCGACATCGCAGGCGGTGACGTACCGGCCGCCCAGCGAGGCGACGAACCGGCCGTAGGCGAGCAGCAGCTCCTCGGTCTTGTCCCTCTCGGGGTCACCGATGATCACTGCCTTGCCACCGCCGTGGTCGAGACCGGCCATGGCGTTCTTGTACGACATCCCGCGCGCGAGGTTCAGCGCGTCGGCGACGGCCTCCTCCTCGGTCGCGTACGGGTAGAAGCGCGTGCCGCCGAGGGCGGGGCCCAGAGCGGTGGAGTGGAGGGCGATGACGGCCTTGAGGCCACTGGCACGGTCCTGGCAGAGCACAACTTGCTCGTGACCGCCCTGATCCGAATGGAACAGGGTGTGCAGGACGCCGTCAGATACGTCGGCCACGGTGGTGACTCCTGAGTAAGTAGCGGCGGGTGGACGCAGTTCCCGAAACCCCCCCCGGGCTTGTGGCGGTGGGGGCGGTGGCGGAGGCTGTGAGCACGAGGTTAGAGCCTGCCGCCCGCGGGGGCGGCAACGTGTCCAGGATCACCTCCGCACGGCTTCTCGCGCGGGAGCGGCGTGCGAGGATTTGCCCGGATGACCCGTATGTCCGTGCCATCCGTCCGCCACCCGGGCGTCCGCGGGCGGACCCACAGGTTTTCGCGCCAGTGCGTGGGGGAGGGAGCAGGCGTGCCCAAGGTCTCCTCGGTGATCGTCCCCTACGCGGCCTACCTGCGCGTGTACGAACCGCTGACCGCCTTCCCCGAGCCGGAGCGCGGTCACTGGGCCCGTTACGCCCGCCGCCCCGACCTCCCCTCCTACCAGGACGAACTCCGCCTGGCCCTGGCCGACGTCGTGCCGACCCCGCCGGTCCCGGTCCCGGTGCGGGAGAGCGACGACGCGTTCGTGCTGGAGGTCGACGGCGTGGTCTGCGTCTGCCCCTGGCGCACCCGGCTGCGCGGCTGGCAGGCCCTGGGGGAACTCGCCGAGGAGTTCCCCCAGCCGGTCCTGGACGCGTTCCTGCCCCCGTTCGTGCGGCGCCAGGCCGCCGAGGACTACGAGCGCTGGCTGACCGCCCACCCCGACGCCCGGCCGTGGATCCGCACCGCGACCTGGCAGGTGCCGATCAACTGGTTCGTGCTGGTCTCGGACGAGGAGCGCGAGTACGACAAGGGCACCCGGGGCTCCCCCGGTTCCGTCGGCTCCGCGAGCTCCACCGGCGAGGCCCCCGTGCTGCGGTACCGCACTCCCATGGTCGAGGCGCGACGGCGGGTGGCGCGCGGGCTGCGCGCGCTGAAGACCGCCATGGACGAGGGGCCGCTGATCGACGGCCTGGTGGACGTGGGGCGCTGGCTGGAGGAGTTCCATCCACGGTCACTGGTCGAACTGGACTACGGCGGACTGGTGCACGCCCTGCCGGCCGGCGCGCTGGAGGACGACCACTCCGCGGCGGACGTGGCCGAGGGGATCGCGGCGCTGCGCCGCGGCGACGGGGCGGCCGCGGGGGAGGCTTACGGGCGGCTGGTGGAGCGCTGGCGCTCGGTCCGGGACCTGCGGTCGGCCAACTGACGCCCGGCCGCTGCGGATCGGTGCCCGGCCGCGGTGGCGAACTGGCGTTTGACCAAACGCCCTTCTTGGGGTTTTGTCGTCGCCCTGAGGTTTCGTCGCCCTGGACCGAACAACGGACGTACATGCCGATCCGGACGTATGTCCCAAGCGGGTCAAGGGTGACGGACCGCACGTACGCGGCCCTTGCGCCGCTTGCCCCCCCTCGTGCCAAAATAGGACAAGGAGTCCGGGGAGGACTCCTCCGTCCTGCTGTGCTCGACTATGGGCGGAATCCCGGCATTGCGTGCTTTGGGGGGTCCAGCGCCTCCTGATCGCGGCTGTGACTGATCGTCACAACCGCGTGACTGTCCGCTATGGCATGGTCCATCGGCTTCCGCGGCTGATGAACACCTGGGAGGGCAATTCCATCGGTTTGGCCGACGCGGCTGGACGGATGGTGTAGTTGTAGTGCCGAGGACAAGCCGTTCGTCCTATAACCGACTCGACTCGCGTCCGCCATTTCGGGCAACGTGGGTCAAGGTGCAGAATTTAGAGGAAAGAACCGAGAAGGTTCGGTTCTCCCGAGGAGGCCGCTCATGACCGCTCGCACCCCTGATGCCGAGCCGCTGCTGACCCCGGCTGAGGTCGCCACCATGTTCCGCGTCGACCCGAAGACGGTCACGCGTTGGGCGAAGGCCGGCAAGCTCACGTCGATCCGCACGCTCGGCGGGCATCGCCGCTACCGCGAAGCCGAGGTTCGCGCTCTGCTCGCGGGCATTCCGCAGCAGCGCAGCGAGGCCTGAACAACTGAATAACCCGGACAAACCGGCCGGTCCCCCACTTGCCGAGGTGTTCGGACCTATAGCTCCACACGACGCGGGGACTGCCCCAACAGGCCCCTCGCCCAAGCCGATCAGAGCTTTCCCGGCAGTTGAACCGGGTGCGTCGTCGATCGCGCTGGACTCCGCCGAGTCCAGCGCGATTTTTTTTGTGCGGTGCGTCGCGCCGGTGGCATGTCGGCGCGGTGTCCACGCGGTGTCCACGCGGTGTCCACGGGATGGGCCCGGGCGGGATCGGCGCGCGGGCTCGCCCGGCTCCGGGGGCGGCTGGGAGGTCGCCTGTGCGGAGGTTTGTGCGGGCCTCCGGGGGCAGTGCAATTGCACATATTAAATTGACTTGTTGTAGGAGGTGGGTAAGTGCCGGACTTCCCGAAACTCATACGGTGACACCCGTCACATGCCGGTCGCCTTGTTGGGCCACCGGCATATGCGCTAAAGCGGCGGGCGGGGGGCCCGATGTGAGGCAACTCGGTTGCGGGGCCCGGGGACTGGAGCGGTAGGGCTAGGCGGTGGGGGCGCCCTCGCCTTCGACGCGCTCCGGGGGGCGCTCCGTGGGCTCGGCGAGGTGCGTGGGTTCGGTCGGCTGCGTGGACTCGGCGGGGCGCGTGGGTTCGGCCGGCCGCGTGGGTTCGGCGGGGTGCGGTGGCTGCTCCGGGCGCTCGGCGGTGTGGGGCGGGGAGTCCATGGCCAGCTGCAGCAGGCGGTGGCAGACCGGACAGTGGCGGGTGAGATGCCCGAACGACGAGGCGGCCGACAGGTGCGCGCGAAGCAATGCCTGCGTCTCGTGCCTGGCCGATGTCGGCATGCGCCACCTCCTGTGGCCGCACCGAGGACGGCCCTGCTACCTGAGGTACCCAGGGAATCCTGTCCCGTCAAGACATCCGGACCTCCGTCAGGAGGCCGCAGAGGCGCACGAAGCGGAGCGCAGGTCTCCCGAACCCCAGGAGCACCTGAAAGGCCCTCAGCCGACCGGTGAGGGGCGTTGAGTGGCGAGTGCTGGCGGTGGGGGAGGGTGAGGGCGCGAGGAGGGGAGGCGCGGGACGTGTGAGCCGGGTCCCACGGCGAGGGCGGGTCGGAGCTGCGAAAGGTGCGGGCGCGCCTCCACCTCGACAGGGTCGCGGGGGTGGGACCGGAGACGCGAGAAGGGCCCCACCTGACGGTGGGGCCCTTCGACCGCGCGGTCCTGACGGGATGTGCTGGGTCCGGTTGCGGCTGTGCCGCGGGCGCGGCCTCTCCTTCGGCAGAGTGGTGTGCGGCTGGGCGGGGATGCGAAAGGGCCCCGTCGTGGTGACGGGGCCCCTCGATTGTGCGGTCCTGACGGGATTTGAACCCGCGGCCTCCACCTTGACAGGGTGGCGAGCACTCCAAACTGCTCCACAGGACCAGGTTTCGCAGGGCGATTGCTGTCTTGCGCTGCGAGAAGAGACTGTACAGGAGCCGCGGCCCGCTGGTCGAACTCACCCCCTGTCGCCTCTTCGTTACGGAACGGCGGCGTCGATCGCCTTCACGATCCGCTTGTCCGAGACCGGGTACGCGGTGCCCAGGGCATGGGCGAAATAGCTGACCCGGAGCTCCTCGATCATCCAGCGGATGTCCAGCACCTGCTGCGGCACCGGACGCCCCTGGGGCAGCTGTTCCAGCAGCCAGGCGTACTCGTCCCGCATCTCGTGGACCTTCTCCATGCGGGTCGTGTCCCGCTGGACGTTCGTCGGCATCTGCTGGAGGCGGCGGTCCACGGCCACCAGGTACCGCATCAGGTCCGGCAGCCGGCGCAGCCCCGTCTCCGTCACGAATCCCGGCTTCACCAGGGCGTCCAGCTGCCCGCGTACGTCCTGGAGGTTGGCCAGCAGCACGGGGCTGCGGACGCCCTTCAGCCGTCGCTCGCACGCCTGCCAGGCGGCCAGCACCTGCTGCACCTGACCCACCGCGCGGACGGTCGTGTCGACGATCTCGGCGCGCACCTTGTCGTACAGCTTGCGGTACGACTCCTCGTCCCACACCGGCCCGCCGAAGTCCGCGATCAGTCGGTCCGCCGCCGCCGTCGCGCAGTCGTCGAACAGCGCCTGGATGGAACCGTGCGGATTCGCCGACAGGGCGAGCTTCTGGGCGTTCGTCAACTTCTCGGATGCGAACTTCGCAGGGTTCACCGGGATATTGCGCAGGATCAGACGACGCGTGCCCTTCCACATCGCCGGCTGCTGCTCCGCCTCCGTGTCGAAGAGGCGTACGGAGACCGTGTCGCCGTCGTCGACCAGTGCCGGGAACGCCTTCACCGGCTGGCCGGCCCGCCGTGTCTCGAAGACACGGGTCAGCGCGCCGACGGTCCAGTCGGTCAGGCCCGTCCGCTCCAGCGACTCACCGCCCTCGCGTTGGGCCGTGGCGGCCGCCGCCTGGGAGAGGGCCTGGCGGGCCTTCGGCTTCAGCCGGAGCCGGAGCGTCTCCAGGTCCTTGTCCTCGTCGATCTTCCGGCGCCGCTCGTCGACGATCCGGAAGGTGACCTTCAAGTGGTCGGGGATCTTGGACCAGTCGAAGTCGTCCGCGTCGAACGGCACCCCGACCATCCGCTTCAGCTCGCGGGCCAGCGTCGTGGTCAGCGGCTCCTGAAGGGACTGCGTTCCCTTGCGTTCCTCCGGGGACGACACCCGCTCCAGGAACGCCTTCGCGTAGTTCGGCGCCGGCACGTAGTTGCGGCGGATCGGCTTGGGGAGGGAACGGATCAGCTCCGTGACGACCTCCTCCCGCAGACCCGGGATCTGCCAGTCGAAGCCCTCGTCCGTGACCTGGTTCAGCACCTGGAGCGGCACATGGACCGTCACCCCGTCCGCGTCCGCACCCGGCTCGAACTGGTACGTCACCCGGAACGTGAGGGCACCCTGCCGCCAGGAGTCCGGATAGTCGGCCTTGGTGACGGCCTGAGCCGACTCGCGGATGAGCATCTCGCGCTCGAAGTCGAGGAAGTCCGGCTGCTCGTGCCGTTTGTGCTTCCACCACGAGTCGAAGTGCGCCCCCGACACGACATGCTCGGGCACCCGCTGGTCGTAGAAGCCGAACAGGGTCTCGTCGTCGACCAGGATGTTCCGCCGCCGCGCCCGGTGCTCCAGCTCCTCGACCTCGGTGAGCAGCTTGCGGTTGTCCGCGAAGAACTTGTGGTGCGTGCGCCAGTCGCCCTCGACCAGCGCGTTGCGGATGAACAGCTCGCGCGACACCTCGGCGTCGATCCGGCCGTAGTTCACCTTCCGCTGGGCGACGATCGGTACGCCGTACAGCGTGACCTTCTCGTACGCCATCACCGCGGCCTGGTCCTTCTCCCAGTGCGGCTCGCTGTACGTGCGCTTCAGCAGGTGCTCGGCGAGCGGCTCGACCCACTCCGGCTCGACCTTCGCGTTGACCCGCGCCCACAGCCGGGACGTCTCGACGAGCTCCGCCGACATCACGAACCGCGGCGGTTTCTTGAACAGCGCCGAACCCGGGAAGATCGCGAACTTGGCGTTGCGTGCGCCCACGTACTCGTTGCGCCCGCCGGCGTCCTTGCGACCGTTCCCGTCCTTGCGGCCGGTCTGACCGGAGTCCTTCGACTCCTTCACGTCCTTCATCCCGATGTGGGAGAGCAGGCCCGCGAGGAGGGAGATGTGGACGCGGTCCCCGGGAGCGTCCTCCTCGTTGAGGTGGATGCCCATCTGCTTGGCGACGGTGCGCAGCTGCGTGTAGATGTCCTGCCACTCACGGATCCGCAGGAAGTTCAGGTACTCCTGCTTGCACATGCGCCGGAAGGACGACGAGCCGCGCTCCTTCTGCTGCTCCCGCACATAGCGCCACAGGTTGAGGTAGGCGAGGAAGTCGCTGGTCTCGTCCCGGAACCGGGCATGCTGCTGGTCCGCCTGGGTCTGCTTGTCGGCCGGCCGCTCGCGCGGGTCCTGGATGGACAGCGCCGCCGCGATCACCATGACCTCGCGGACACAGCCGTTGCGGTCCGCCTCCAGCACCATGCGCGCCAGCCGCGGGTCGACCGGCAGCTGGGCCAGCTTCCGCCCGGTCTCCGTCAGCCGCTTGCGGGAGTCCTTCTGCGTCGGATCCAGCGCGCCCAGCTCCTGGAGCAGCTGCACACCGTCGCGGATGTTCCGGTGGTCCGGCGGGTCGATGAACGGGAACTTCTCGATCTCACCGAGGCCCGCCGCCGTCATCTGCAGGATGACCGACGCCAGGTTGGTACGGAGGATCTCCGCGTCCGTGAACTCCGGGCGGGTGTCGAAGTCGTCCTCGCTGTACAGCCGGATGCAGATACCGTCCGACGTACGCCCGCAGCGGCCCTTGCGCTGGTTGGCGCTGGCCTGCGACACCGGCTCGATCGGCAGCCGCTGCACCTTGGTCCGGTGGCTGTAGCGGGAGATCCGCGCGAACCCGGGGTCGATGACGTACTTGATGCCCGGCACCGTCAGTGACGTCTCCGCGACGTTGGTCGCCAGAACGATCCTGCGGCCGCTGTGCTGCTGGAAGACACGGTGCTGTTCGGCGTGCGAGAGCCGCGCGTAGAGCGGCAGCACCTCGGTGCTGTGCCAGTCGGCGCCTCCGGCGCGGGGATACGCCTTCTTCGTCAGCGCGTCCGCCGTGTCCCGGATCTCCCGCTCGCCGGACAGGAAGACCAGGATGTCGCCGGGCCCCTCGGTCATCAGCTCCTCGACCGCTTCCGTGATCGCGGTGATCTGATCGCGGTCGGCGTCCTCCGAGTCCTCCTCGAGCAGCGGCCGGTACCGCACCTCGACGGGATACGTACGACCGCTGACCTCGATGATCGGCGCGTCGCCGAAGTGCCGGGAGAACCGCTCCGGGTCGATGGTCGCCGAGGTGATGACGACCTTCAGGTCCGGGCGCCTGGACAGCAGCCGGGCGAGATAGCCCAGCAGGAAGTCGATGTTCAGGGACCGCTCGTGGGCCTCGTCGATGATGATCGTGTCGTAGGCGCGCAGCTCACGGTCCGTCTGGATCTCGGCGAGCAGAATGCCGTCGGTCATCAGTTTGACGAAGGTGGACTCCGGGCTCACCTGGTCGGTGAACCGCACCTTCCAGCCGACGGCCTCCCCGAGCGGGGTGTCCAGCTCCTCCGCGACCCGCTCCGCGACCGTGCGGGCGGCGATCCGGCGGGGCTGCGTGTGCCCGATCATCCCGCGGACGCCCCGGCCCAGCTCCATACAGATCTTCGGGATCTGCGTGGTCTTTCCGGAACCCGTCTCACCCGCGACGATCACCACTTGGTGATCACGGATGGCCTCGGCGATCACGTCCTTCTTCTGGCTGACCGGCAACTGCTCCGGATATGTGACCTTCGGTACCCGGGCCCGCCGCCGGGCCATCCGCTCCTCGGCCTGGGCGACCTCCGCCTCGATCTCGCCGAGCACGGCGGCTCTGGCCTCCGGCTTACGGATCTTGCGCGCGCCCTCGAGCCTGCGCCCGAGCCGCTGCGTGTCGCGCAGCGAGAGCTCGGTCAGGCGAGAGGCGAGAGCGCCGAAGGAAGGGGCGCTGGAGGAGGGGGCGGAGGCAGGATGCGTGGACATACGGAAACCAGGATCTCATCCTCGAGAATCGTGTGGCGAACGGTTTTGGTTCGCCGGCCCGGCCCTCACCGAGCCTCAAGCGCCAGGACCGGTGAGTGCACGAGAACACCCCCTCCGGAACCCGGAGGGGGTGTGTGTTGTGGCTGGGGCCGGGGTCGAACCGGCGACCTATCGCTTTTCAGGCGATCGCTCGTACCAACTGAGCTACCCAGCCACGAGGTTTCACGTGGAAACCTCAGCGGTCCTGACGGGATTTGAACCCGCGGCCTCCACCTTGACAGGGTGGCGAGCACTCCAAACTGCTCCACAGGACCAAGCTCTGTACGACAGTGTCGCACAGGGTGGTGCGTGCCCCCAACGGGATTCGAACCCGTGCTACCGCCTTGAAAGGGCGGCGTCCTAGGCCGCTAGACGATGAGGGCTATCGGCCCGCCTGGGCGCTTCTCAGCGCGTCGGGGACGTCCGAAGCATATGTGATGCCGGGAGGGATCGCCAAAACGGTTTACGGGGTGGTCGTCGAGGGAGTGGGGGAGGGGAGCCGGGCGGGCGGCAGGGACGAGGGCGGGGAGGGGGGACCGGCGGGCGATCCCGTGGGTGACGCCGACGGGGAACCGGAGGGAGCATCGGACGGGGACGCGCCTGGCTGGTTCTCCTCGGGGAGGTGCCGGCTGACCTCTGCCGTGGTCAGGCCCAGGCCGCCCAGCCTGATCGCGTCCCAGGCCTGGAGCCGGCGGGTGTCGCGGTCGAAGTAGAGGATCGAGGTCTCGATCGGGTCGGGGTGTTCGCCCTCGATCGCGCGCAGGCCGCTGCCGCCGGTGGAGCCTTCGATGCGGAGCCGGGTGCCGTACTTCATGACCTGGGTCTTCTGGTGGTGGACGTGCCCGGCCAGGACGAGGGGCACCGTGCCGTCCACCTCGCTGGCTGCCGCCGGTTCATGGGCGACGGCCACGTCGACCGGGGTGCCGGCGGCCCGCTGGTCGCGCAGGGCGGAGGCGAGACGGGCGCCCGCGAGTTCCTGGGATTGCTCGGCGCCGGGTTTCGTGGAGCGGTCCGGGGTGAACTGCGGGTCGCCGATGCCGGCGAAGCGCAGGCCCGCGACGGTCCTGGCCCGGCCGTCGTCCAGGACGTGGACGTTCTTGAGGCCTTCGAGATGGCGCTGGGTGGCGAGCGAGTCGTGGTTTCCGCGGACCCAGACGTAGGGGGCGCCGAGGTCCTCGATGGGGTCGAGGAAGCCGTTCTCGGCGGCGGTGCCGTGGTCCATGGTGTCGCCGGAGTCGACGATGACGTCCACCTGGTACTGCTCGACGAGCGAGGCGATGATCGCCCAGCTCGCGGGGTTGAGGTGGATGTCGGAGACGTGCAGGACCCGGAGGGTCGTCGGGTCGGGCTGGTAGGCGGGGAGCGTGGAGGTGGCGTCGTAGAGCTTCGTCACGTTGGTGACCAGGCGGGCCAGTTCCTTCTGGTAGACGTCGAACTCCGTGACGATGCTGCGGGCGTTGCCGACCAGGGAGGGTGCCGAGGAGAGCAGGCCCGAGAACCGCGGTTCGAGGACGGAGTCCGGGTTCCAGGTGGCGTACGCGGTGCCGCCGGACGCGGCCAGAAGGGTGAGGGCGAGGCCGCCCGCGGCCAGGGCCCTGCGGGGGCGCCGGTAGACGGCGAGGCCGAGAGCGGTGGCGCCGGTGACGACGGCGACGACGGAGCGCACGGCGAGGTCGGTGGTGCCGCGGGCGATGTCCTGGGCGACTTCTTCCTGGAGCCCGGAGAAGCGTTCGGGGTGGTCGACGAGTGCCTGGGAGCGGGCGGGGTCGAGCTGGTCGACATTGACGTCGAGGCGGACGGGGGCCTGGTGGCTGTCGAGTTCGAGGGCGCCCAGGGGGGACACGTTGATCTTCGTGCCGCCCGTGAGGGACGGGCGCAGGGTCATGGTCGTGTCCATGGGGCCGACAGGGACGCGCACATCGCCCACGGTCAGCAGGCCGAGCCAGGCGCCCAGCAGGACGACGGCGAGGAGTCCGGCGACGCGTTTCCAGGGGCGGGACGGCCGGGCGGCGAGTGTGGTGGGGACGGCCGTCGCCGTGGCGGAGGGACGACGGGAGCGGTGACGGCGGGTGAGGGCTCGCGGGACCCTTCGGATGCGGTGACGGAGGTTCCTGACTGGGGAGGGGACGCGTGCCATTGGTCCCGTATGCCCATACGGCGCGCCGGATATGCGGGGCCGCTTGGCGGGACTCGTACGGATGGCTCATGGCAGACAATGGCTCTGTGCTGGAGATGACGCGTGGGGAGTTCGAGGAACTGGTCGCCGAGGCGCTCGACCGGATCCCGCCGGAGCTGACGCGGCTGATGGACAACGTCGCGGTGTTCGTCGAGGACGAGCCGCCGGCGGACGATCCCGAGCTGCTGGGGCTGTACGAGGGAACTCCGCTGACCGAGCGGGGCGAGTGGTACGCGGGGGTGCTGCCGGACCGGATCACCATCTACCGGGGGCCGACCCTGCGGATGTGCGAGTCCCGGGAGGATGTCGTCACCGAGTCGGAGATCACGGTGGTGCACGAGATCGCGCATCACTTCGGGATCGACGACGCCCGACTGCACGCACTCGGCTACGGATAGGTCACCGCCGTGTCACTGGTGTGCTGACGGCGTGTCCTCTTGTGGGCGGCGGGAGTTGGGCAGTCCGACTCAGCATCCCAACCGGAGGTGGCCTCGTGCGCCCCTTGTACGTACCCGTCCGCCTGGCTGCCACCGTCCTGGCCGTCGTCGCCGCCGCCGGTTGTATGAGTGTCGGTGGGGGTGGGGCGGGTGGGGCCGAGCCATCGCGTTCCGTGGGCCGTTCGGACGGTGAGGTGCCCGACGGGGGGCCTGCGGTGCCGGGCGGCAAGGGCGGTCACGGTGCCGCGGCGGCCGAGGGCGGGAGCGGGCACCGCGAGGGCGGCGGCAAGAAGAGCGAGCAGGGCAAACGGAAGAAGGGCGGGGCGGGAGCCTCGCCCGCCGCCGAGGCGTCGCCCTCCCCGGGGGTGAGCGGGCCGACACCGGACGACGGCGGGCCGGGTGAGCCGGCGGGGCCGACCCCTGACGGTCGGCCGGAACCGCCGGAACCCACCCGGCCGGCGGATCCGGAGCCCACCCAGGCGCCGCCGGAGCCCTCGGTCCCGCCGGAGCCGACGGCCGCGGAGCCGTCCTCGTCGGCGCACGAGCCGCCGGAGACCCAACTGGTGCACCGGGAGCCCGCACCGGAAGCGGGGGTGCCGGTCTAAGAACCCGCTGCGGTGCCTCGCCCCGCCGCTCTGTGAGCTCTCGGTTTGCTTTGGGGGGGACAGAGTGCGTATGGTGGCAGATCGTTTGATCCTATTTGCCCGGCGCCACTGCAGAGCGCGCCGTGTGGCGCGTACTCTCCCCTTACCGTGGTGGACCGCATCGAGGCGGTCATATTGCGAATTGCGAATCACGGAGTTGACGGGCGCGTGCCGAAGAGACTCCGGAAGGTTTCGCATTCGTATGCCCATCGCCAGTACTGATCACGTCGTCGTGCCCGAGAACACCGAGGACACCACCACCACCCCCGCCGTCGCCGTCACCGCTGACGTCGCCACCGACGTCACGGACGTCGCCACCGACGTCGTCACCGCTGACGTCGTCACCGCTGACGTCACGGACGTCGCCCCCGCCATCGACGTCACCGACGACGGCGACAGCGACAGCGACAGCGCGGACAGCACCCCCGAGCTCACCTTCGCCACCCTCGGTCTTCCCGAGGGTGTCGTGCGCAAGCTCGCGCAGAACGGCGTGACCAGCCCCTTCCCGATCCAGGCCGCGACCATCCCGGACGCCCTGGAAGGCAAGGACATCCTCGGCCGTGGCCGCACCGGCTCCGGCAAGACCCTCGCCTTCGGTCTGCCGACGCTGGCCACGCTGTCCGGCGGCCGGACCGAGAAGCACAAGCCGCGCGCCGTCATCCTGACGCCGACGCGTGAGCTCGCCATGCAGGTGGCCGACGCGCTCCAGCCGTACGGGGACGTCCTCGGGCTGAAGATGAAGGTCGTCTGCGGCGGCACCTCCATGGGCAACCAGATCTACGCCCTCGAGCGCGGTGTCGACGTCCTGGTCGCCACCCCCGGCCGGCTGCGCGACATCATCAACCGCGGCGCGTGCTCCCTGGGGAACGTACAGATCGCCGTCCTCGACGAGGCCGACCAGATGTCCGACCTGGGCTTCCTGCCCGAGGTCACCGAGCTGCTCGACCAGATCCCGGCGGGTGGTCAGCGGATGCTGTTCTCCGCGACCATGGAGAACGAGATCAAGACCCTCGTCGACCGGTACCTGAAGGACCCGGTCCACCACGAGGTCGACGCCGCCCAGGGCGCCGTCACGACGATGTCGCACCACATCCTGGTCGTGAAGCCGAAGGACAAGGCGCCGGTCACCGCGGCCATCGCCTCCCGCAAGGGCCGCACCATCATCTTCGTCCGTACCCAGCTGGGCGCGGACCGGGTCGCCGACCAGCTGCGCGAGGCGGGCGCCAAGGCCGACGCGCTGCACGGCGGCATGACGCAGGGCGCGCGGACGCGGACGCTGGCCGACTTCAAGGACGGCTACGTCAACGTCCTGGTCGCCACGGACGTCGCCGCGCGCGGTATCCACGTCGACGGCATCGACCTGGTGCTGAACGTGGACCCGGCCGGCGACCACAAGGACTACCTGCACCGGGCCGGCCGTACGGCGCGAGCCGGCCGCACCGGCACCGTCGTGTCGCTGTCCCTGCCGCACCAGCGGCGCCAGATCTTCCGGCTGATGGAGGACGCGGGCGTGGACGCCATGCGTCACATCATCCAGGGCGGCGCGGCCTTCGACCCGGAGCTCGCCGAGATCACCGGCGCCCGGTCGATGACCGAGGTCCAGGCCGAGTCGGCGGGCAAGGCGGCCCAGCAGGCCGAGCGCGAGGTCACCCAGCTCACCAAGGAACTGGAGCGGGCACAGCGCCGGGCCTCCGAACTGCGGGACGACGCGGACCGGCTGGTCGCCAGGGCCGCCCGCGAGCGGGGCGACGACCCGGAGGCGGCGGTGGCCGAGGCGGCCACCGAGGCGTCGGCCCAGGCCGAGATCTCGCTGCCGGAGCAGCAGACCGCACGCGACACGGAGCGCTCCGAGCGCCCCGAGCGCCGGGACGGCTTCCGTCGTGACGACCGGGGTGACCGCGGTGGTGACCGTGGTGGCCGTTCGTTCGAGCGTCGTGACGACCGCGGCGGCTTCAACCGCGGTGGCGACCGTGACCGCGGTGGCGATCGTGGCGGCTTCCGTCGTGACGACCGGGGTGACCGTGGTGGTGACCGTGGTGGCCGTTCGTTCGAGCGTCGTGACGACCGCCGTGACGGCGACCGTGGCGGCCGTCCCTTCGAGCGTCGTGACGACCGCGGCGGCTTCAACCGCGGTGGCGACCGTGACCGCGGTGGCGACCGTCCCGGCTTCCGCCGCGACGACCGCGGTGAGCGCGGCGGCCACCGTGGCAGCGACCGCCCGTTCAACCGCGACCGCCAGGGCGAGCAGCGCCCCGGCTTCCGCTCCGGCGCCTCCCACGACCGCCCCTACGGCCGTCGTGACGAGCACCACGGCGGCGGCTCCTTCGGCCGCCGCGAGGACAAGCCGCGCTGGAAGCGCAACGGCTGATCCCGGCACACCGGACTGATGTGGCAGGGCCCGTACGACACCCGTCGTACGGGCCCTGCCGCATGCGGAGGGGACACGTCCGGGTCCGTCGCACCAATACCCGATCAACGACGCGCCCACGTCCCGCTATGCTCGTGGGGGCAACATCACCTGGGGCCCTTAGCTCAATTGGCAGAGCAGTGGACTTTTAATCCATTGGTTGTGGGTTCGAGTCCCACAGGGCCTACCGGCGGCGGGGGAGGGAAATGCCCTCTGACCTGCTATGCAGCGCCTGAGTCGACTTCGGTCGGGTCGGGCGCTGCTTCGTTTTCGGGCCTGTGCGTGAGCGGATGTGACGGCGGGCGCCGTTCGCGAGCGGTTCCGGGAACTCCGGCGGCCGGCGTGGCCTGCTCGACGCCGGCGGCTCGCTTCCGGTGCGGTGGTCCGCCGTGCGGGAAGCCCGTGTCGGACGGTTCCGACGCTGAACGGCTCGCTGGCGGAAGTGCTCCCTGCCGCACTCCTCATGGTGGTCCCGGCCTGCGCGGTCGTACGCCCCTGGGGTGGCCGGAGGCGGTGGTCGCCGTCCCGGCCGCCGCACTGGTGATCGCCACCGGGGCGGTGTCGCCGGACGCCGCGCGGGAGGAGGCGGAGCGGCTGGGCCCGGTGGTCGGGTTCTTGGCGGCCGAGCCGATGCGGGTCCGTTCAGGGGATGGCCGGTGCCTTGTCGGGCCCGGTCCGCAGGAGTCGTTGGCGGTGGGGGCCTCCTGGGACGCGGTGCAAGGTGTACGAGCCGGGCTTGCGTGCCTCGTCGGACAGGTGCTTGACGATTCCCCCGCACACGAACTCCTTGAGCTTCGCGCCGGGGCGACCGGCGATGTGGAACCACACCGCGACGTCGTACCTGTGGGCGAACTGGAAGATGCCGCCGCGTCGGCCGAGGCTGATGCACTGGCCGGCGAACACCTGATTGAGGGGTGAGGGCCGCTCACCGGCGATCCGGCTGAGTACGGTGTCGGCGGCCCGCGCGCCCAGCGGCATCGCGGCCTGGCAGCTCATCCGCAGCGGCAGGTCCGACGGTGCCGCCGAGTCCCCGGCCGCGACGATGCGCGCGTCGTCCACGCTCGTCAGCGTCTCGTCCGTGAGCAGGCGGCCCAGGGCGTCGGTGCTCAGTCCGCTGCGGGCGGCCAGGTCCGGCACGCCGAATCCGGCGGTCCATATCGTCACCTCGCTCGGCAGCTCCCGGCCGTCACCGAGCCGTACGGTGTCGCGCGTCACCGCCGTCACCTTCGCGTCGGGGCCTTCGAGCACGGTCGCCCCGAGCGCCGCCAGTCGCCCGGCCACCGAGCGCCGGCCCCGGGGATGCAGGTACGGGCCGAGCACCCCACCGCACACCAGGGTCACGGCGCGGCCGGCCTCCGCCAGTTCGGCGGCGGTCTCGATGCCGGTCGGGCCCGCTCCGACCACCGTCACCGCG
Organism: Streptomyces incanus; assembly: GCF_042656345.1. Taxonomy (NCBI): domain Bacteria; kingdom Bacillati; phylum Actinomycetota; class Actinomycetes; order Kitasatosporales; family Streptomycetaceae; genus Streptomyces; species Streptomyces incanus. The sequence continues at coordinate 2,203 of NZ_JBHSPC010000125.1, read as the reverse complement.
GCCGTAGCGGGCGCGGCGTCGAGGACCGGCCGTAGCCGCTGTGCCTCCTCCAGGGTGGAGATCGGGTACGCGAACTCGGCCGCTCCGGGCACGCTCGGTTCGGCGCTGCCACTGCCCACCGCGTATATCAGGTAGTCGTAGCCGACCGTGCCGCCGGTCGCCAACGCCACGCCCCGCCCGGCCGCGTCGATCCGGGTCACGGTGTCGACCACCAGCCGGACGCCGTCGGCCAGGACGTCCCGGTAGTCGACGACCGCGTCGTGGGATCCGCCCACCATCTGATGCAGACGGATCCGCTCGACGAAGTCCGGGCGCGGGTTGATCAGGGTCACGGTCACGTCGTCGCGCCGCGTCAGGCGGTTGGCCGCCATGACGCCGGCGTATCCGCCGCCGATCACGACCACGTCGGTGTTCTCATTCATGGTGTCTCCGTCGTCTCAAGGGTTCGACCGTTCCCGGGGGGCGACCTCAAGACACCGCCTGATCGGTCGCTGTGACAGCGGGCCGACGGGGCTACGGAGAAACGGGGCTACGGAGACACGGAGGCGGCTGGTTCCTTGTGCGGTTCAGCCGCGGGCGATGGCCTGTTCGATGAGGTGGACGGTGGCTCGGGGGTCGTCGACTTCGAGGATGAGCCGGTCGTAGTGCTCGGCGTCGGCGAGCTGGATGACGATCGCCTTGTCCGGGTTCTTCACGTCCCAGAAAAGACGTTCACCGTCGCGGCGGAAGCGGCCGGCGGTGATCAGGCCGGGGAAGTGCGTGCCGCCGACCTTGATGCCCTTGGGTTCGCGGGCGATGCCGGGGTCGTGCGTGGCGCCGCGTACGTGGGCGAGGGGGATCTCCAGGCGGCTGCTGAAGGTCCAGAGCTTGTCGAGGCCCTGGAACTCGGCGGTCAGCATGCCTCGGTCACGGTCGATGGAGATCAGGGCCATGTCAGTGCTCCTTGGATGTGGTCGGCTGGGCTCGCAGCCGCAGACGGGTGCCGAGGACGGTGGAGGCGAGCTGAGGGGCGTCGTCACCGTGGGAGGGGCGCAGGGCGTCCTCCAGTGCCGTGATCCCTTCCGCGACCAGCGCGGCGACGTCCGGGTCGTGGGGTGCGCGTTCGGCGGCGGAGAGGAGCAGGAGCCCGGCTGCCGGGCCGTTGTCGTACGACGCGATGGCCGCGGTCAGGGCCTGCTCGGGGTCGGTGAGAGCGGCGATGGCCGCGGCGGCCGGGTGGATCTCGTGGTCGAGGTGCGTGCGGAGAGCGGTCAGATGCAGGCTCCGTTTGGAGCCGAAGACCTTGTAGAGGCTGCCCCGGTGGATACCGGTGGCGGTGACCAGGTCGTCGACCGAAGTGCCCTCGTAGCCGTGGGTGGCGAAGAGGACGGCTGCGGTACGGACGGCCTGATCGGTGTCGAAGGCGCGTGGTCGTCCCATGTCCATGATCGTACGAGATTAAAGAACGATCGGTCAAGAACAGTCGTTCTTTAATGAGTGGATGAGTGGAGGGGGGAGGGACGGACGAGGAGCCGGGTGGCCGGCGACCTCCCGTTCCCGGTTACGCCGTGAGGCGGCGGTAGGCCGCGCGGGCGTGGGCCAGGCGGGCGGCGGCCGTACCGGTGACGGCGGCCGTGAGCAGGCAACCGAGCCAGAGCGTGTCCCTGGAGCCGGTCCAGGTGAGGGTGCCGGCGGGCGGTATCGCGAAGCCGTTGAGGGACAGCCAGCACAGGATCGCCGTACCGGGGGCCGCGGTGAACCGCGCGCACCCGCCGAGGACGGCGGCGAGCAGGGACAGGGCCGTCAGGGTGAGTCCGGGGTGGTCCGGGCCCGCGACCGTGTTGAACAGGACCACCAGCGCCGGCGCGCCGCCGAAGGCGCCGGTCCACACCAGCGGGGTGGCGACGGGCTGGGGCACCGGCCGCGGACCGGTGCCGAGGGCGACCCACTCGACCATGCTGACGCTCCCCTTTCGGCGCTCCCCGGTACCGGCCCGGCGAGTCGCGCCGGCCGTTCGTCGGTGTGCCCGGCCCTCGGTGGGCGAGGAGTGGATATTGAGCCGATTTTCGCACTGCCGGAGCCATCGGACCGGGGTAGCGGACACCGGTGGCCGGGTGATGACGGGCGGGCGATGACGGGCGGTGCGTGCCGACCGGGTCACGCCGACCGGGTCGTGCCGACCGGGTCGTGCCGACCGGGTCGTGCCGACCGGGTCGTGCCGACC
>NZ_JBHSPC010000124.1:0-58380 GCF_042656345.1 Streptomyces incanus | reverse complement strand
CCATCACCGCCGAGGGGCTACCCCGCCATACCCATCTGACCGTTGAGTTTTCCGGTCAGAAAGCTCGTAGCGAAACCGTTGCCGTTCCGTCGGCTGTCCCTCACGGCGAGCGCATAGTGTGTGGTGCCGTTCCCGGTGGTCATGCGAGGGGTCCGGACTCCGCTCGAGTCCAGGATGCGAGCACGGCCGATGCACCAAGTTCGTCCACATCAGGGGGAGTCACATCATGCGATCCATACGGCCGTCGTCCACCACTCGCCGAGGCGGGAGGCCGCGCCGCAAGACCTCCCCCGTACTGACCGCCGTCGCACTCGCCTCGGTACTCGCGCTCACCGCGACCGCCTGTGATTCGGGGGGCGACACAGCGGACGACGAAGCCTCCGCGACCGCCGCGGCCGGGGACGGCAAGATCCAGATCCCGGCCGACATCGCGGACCGGCTCAAGGAGCACGGGATCGATGTCGACAAGTGGAGGAACGGCGAATGGAAGAACTGGGACAAGGACGACTGGCTGCGTGAGGCCAACGACTACATCAACCCGATCATCGAGGACCTGTGGGACCCGGACCGCATGCGGGACGCCGAGCAGCCGGACCCGGAGGTCCACGAGAGCGACATCTCCGGTGACCAGGGCGTGACGGACCCGACGCCGGAGCCGGTGCAGGCGCAGGCGGTGCCACCGTCGTACCACGACAACGCGCCCACGGCGGGCAAGGTGTTCTTCGACTCCCCGGAGGGCACGATGGTGTGCTCCGCGACCGTGGTGCAGGACCCCGCCGACCCGGGCAAGTCCAACATGGTGTGGACGGCCGGACACTGCGTGCACGCCGGCAAGAAGGGCGGCTGGTACCGCAACATCGTCTTCGTTCCGTCGTACAACGACGCGGGAAGGCCGACCAGTGAACTCGAAGGCGCCGCCAAGGACGAGGTCGCTCCGCACGGCGTCTGGTGGGGTGACTGGGCGCAGACCTCCGACCAGTGGATCGAGCAGGGCGGTGCGACCGGCGGTGACGGCGCCCCGTACGACTTCGCCGTCATCCATGTGACGCCGGAGAAGGACGGCGACGGCAAGTCGCTGGAGGAGACGGTCGGTTCGGCGCTGCCGGTGGACTTCCAGGCTCCCGCCGCACCGGACGTGGAAAGCCTGACCGCGACCGGCTACCCGGCCGGCGCGCCGTACGACGGCCAGAAGCTGTTCAGCTGCGAGGACCGGCCGGGCCGGCTCTCGCTCAGTGCCTCCGACCCGACGATGTACCGCATCGGCTGCAGCATGACCGCCGGTTCGTCCGGCGGCGGCTGGGTCGCGGAGGGCTCCGACGGCAAGCCGGCGCTGGTGTCCAACACCTCCATCGGCCCGGTGACGTCGGGCTGGCTCGCCGGCCCGCGACTGGGGGACGAGGCCAAGGGCGTGTACAAGGCGGTCAGCGACAAGTTCGCCGACCAGTGACCGTCGGCCGCTTCGGCAGCGGCGCTTCCGTTCCCACGGGCCCCGCCCGGGCGGGAACGGAAGCGCGGTAACGGCACACGGGCGGCGGCGCCGACAGCACTAATCCGCCGGCCCGCCCGTGCGCCCTCCACGCCCAACAGCAGGACACTCATTCGTAGCACCGGGGGGCATCGCACCATGCGCTCCATACGTACGTCCGCTCCACGCCGGCGGGGCCGTCGCAGTACCCCCGCCGCCACCGGGCTCGTCGCCGCCCTGGCGCTCACCGCGACCGCGTGCGGCGGTTCCACCGACGACAAGGCCGATCCGAAGAAGCCCGGTTTTGGCGCCTCGCAGGCCGCGGACGGCGGGGCCGGCAAGGCCCAGATCCCGGCCGGCATCGCGGACAACCTCGAGGAACACGGGATCGATGTCGACAAGTGGAAGGCCGGCGGCTGGCAGGACTGGGACAAGGGCAAGTGGCTCAGTGAGGCCGGGAACTACGTCAACCCGGTGATCGAGGGCCTGTGGAAGCCGGAGCGGATGCGTTCCGCCGAGGAGGCCGACAAGACCCTCTCGACCAAGGACGCGACCGTCGCCCAGGGCGTCGGCGACCCGGAGCCGGGACCGGTTGAGGCGCAGGCCGAGCAGACGCCGTACCACGCCAACGCGGCCCCGGTCGGCAAGGTCTTCTTCGACTCCCCCGAGGGCACGAGCGTCTGCTCCGGCACGGTCGTCAAGGACGTGAACCACCCGGGCAGGTCCAACCTCGTCCGGACCGCCGGTCACTGCGTGCACGCGGGCGGCGACGGCGGCTGGTACCGCAACATCGTCTTCGTCCCCGCGTACAACGACCTGGGCAGGTCCGAGGCGGAGTTGAGCAACGCGAACGCCTCGGAGATCGCCCCGTACGGCAACTGGTGGGCGGACCGGGCCTCGACCTCCACCGGCTGGATCGAGGGCGGCGTGCAGACCGGTGGCGCCGGAGCACCGTACGACTACGCCGTCCTGCACGTGAAGCCGGAGCAGGGGGACAAGTCCCTGGAGGAGACGGTCGGTACCGCCCTGGCCGTGGACTTCTCGGCCCCGTCCGCGGCCGGGGCGGGCCGGACAGGTGCCTGGGGATACCCGGCGGCGGCGCCCTACAACGGACTGCGGACGTTCAAGTGCCTGGACGCTCCGGGCCGGTTCTCGCTCGCCTCGGATCTGCCCTCGATGCACCGCATCGGCTGCACCATGACCGGTGGTTCGTCCGGTGGCGGCTGGTTCCGGGTGGTGGACGGCGAGACCGTGCTGATGTCGAACACCTCGATCGGCCCGATCGACAACACCTGGCTCGCGGGCCCGCAGTTGGGCCGGGACGCCGAAGCGCTGTACCAGAACATGAGCAGGACCTACGGCGACCGGTGATCACGGCGGTATGTGATCACGGCGTTCACTGATCCGGGCACGCCGACGGCCCGCTCCCTGCCATGAGCAGAGGGCGGGCCGTCTCCGTCGCGTGCGAAACCGCGGGCCGTGGGCTCAGCCGGCGGTCGGCGTGGGCACGAACGGCGTGAGCTCCGCCGCCAGTTCCTCGTGCACCCGCACCTTGAGCAGGGTGCCCTCCGGGGTGTGCTCCTCGGAGATCACCTCGCCCTCGTCGTGGGCGCGGGCGACCAGCTTGCCGTGGGTGTACGGCACGAGCGCTTCGATCTCGACGGCCGGGCGGGGCAGATCGTTGTCGAGGAGGGCGAGCAGTTCGTCGATGCCCTGGCCGGTCCGGGCGGAGACCGCGATGGAGCGCTTCTCCTCCCGCAGCAGCCGCTGGAGCGTGAGCGGGTCCGCCGCGTCGGCCTTGTTGATCACGACGATCTCGGGTACGTCGGTGGCGCCGACGTCCCTGATCACCTCGCGCACGGCGGCCAGCTGCTCCTCCGGGACGGGGTGCGAACCGTCCACCACGTGCAGGATCAGATCGGCGTCACCGACCTCCTCCATCGTGGAGCGGAACGCCTCGACGAGGTGGTGCGGCAGGTGCCGGACAAAGCCGACGGTGTCGGCCAGCGTGTACAGCCGTCCACCCGGCGTCTCGGCCCGGCGCACGGTCGGGTCGAGGGTCGCGAACAGGGCGTTCTCGACCAGGACGCCCGCGCCCGTGAGGCGGTTGAGCAGGGAGGACTTGCCGGCGTTGGTGTAGCCCGCGATGGCGACGGACGGCACCTTGTGGCGCCTGCGCTCCTGGCGCTTGATGTCGCGGCCGGTCTTCATCTCCGCGATCTCCCGGCGCATTTTCGCCATCTTCTCGCGGATCCGGCGCCGGTCGGTCTCGATCTTGGTCTCACCGGGGCCACGGGTGGCGAGTCCGCCGCCCGAGCCGCCGCCCATCTGCCGGGACAGCGACTGGCCCCAGCCGCGCAGCCTCGGCAGCATGTACTGCATCTGCGCGAGCGCGACCTGCGCCTTGCCCTCACGGGACTTGGCGTGCTGGGCGAAGATGTCCAGGATCAGAGCCGTACGGTCGATGACCTTGACCTTGACGACGTCCTCGAGATGGATCAGCTGGCCGGGGCTCAGCTCACCGTCGCAGACGACCGTGTCCGCGCCCGTTTCGAGCACGATGTCACGCAGCTCCTGGGCCTTGCCGGAACCGATGAAGGTCGCCGCGTCGGGCTTGTCGCGGCGCTGGGTCACGCCGTCGAGCACGAGGGCGCCCGCCGTCTCCGCCAGGGCGGCGAGCTCCGCGAGGGAGTTCTCCGCGTCCTGCACGGTTCCCGACGTCCACACGCCGACGAGTACGACGCGCTCCAGGCGGAGCTGCCGGTACTCGACCTCGGTGACGTCCTCGAGCTCGGTGGAGAGGCCGGCGACGCGGCGCAGGGCCGCGCGCTCGGAGCGGTCGAGCTGGTCGCCGTCCCGCTCTCCGTCGATCTCGAGGCTCCAGGCGACGTCCGCTTCCATCAGGGCATCGGCCCGGAGGCCCTCGGGGTAGGTCCGCGCGAAGCGCTTGGTGTCCTGGGAAGGGGAAGAAGAGGAGGTCATTGGGTCCTTACGTCGATACGTCGATGGGGGATCGCAGGGGTGACGGAGTACGCCCGTCGCCTTTCACAACGCACGAGCCTCCCGGGAGATTCCCGTGACCCGTGCGGCGGCGTCCTGACGATGGTGGCACGACACGGCACGTCTCGTCACCGTGTTTGTTCCCGGCTCACGCCCGGTCGATGCACGGCCGGGCCGGAACGTCCCGTGGGCTGTGATGCGGACGCGGGGGCCGTGGGCCTGTGGGCCGTGAACTTGTAGGCCGTGGACTTGTCCGGTGCCTGCGTCGTGGACTTCCAGTCCGGATGGCCGGGCATCGGCGGGGTCTTCACGTCGTAGAGCCAGGCGTTCAGGAATCCGCTCAGGTCGCGTCCCGCGATGTCGGAGGCGAGCCGGACGAAGTCGGCGGTGGAGGCCGTGCCGTCCCGGTGCTGGGTCACCCAGCGCCGTTCCAGGCGGTCGAACGCGGTGCGGCCGATCTCCTCACGGAGGGCGTACAGCACGAGCGCGGCACCGTCGTAGACGATCGGCCGGAAGATGCTGATCTTCTGGCCGGGCTGCGGAACCTCGGGAGCGGCGGGTGGTCCGCCCGCCGCGCGCCAGCGGTCGGAGGCCGCGTAGGCGTCCTTCATCCGGGTTTCCAGGGACCGGCCGGCCTTCTCCTGCGCGTACAGCGCCTCGTACCAGGTGGCATGGCCCTCGTTGAGCCACAGGTCGGACCAGGTGCTGGGGCTGACGCTGTTGCCGAACCACTGGTGGGCGAGCTCATGCACCATGATCGACTCGATGTACCCCGCGGGGTAGGCCGGATCCGTGAAGAGTTCCCGTTCGAAGAGGGACAGCGTCTGGGTCTCGAGTTCGAAGCCGGTGGAGACGTCGGCCATGAGCAGGCCGTACGTCTCGAAGGGGTAGCGGCCGACCCTGTCCTCCATCCAGGCGATCTGGTCCGGGGTCTTCGCCAGCCACGGCTCGAGCTGTTCGCGGTGGGCCGTGGGGACGACGTCGCGCAGCGGCAGCCCCTGCGGGCCGGTGCGGTGCAGGACCGTGGAACGGCCGATGGACACCTGGGCGAGTTCGGTGGCCATGGGATGCCGGGTGCGGTACGTCCAGGTCGTCGTCGCCGCGCGCGTGCGGACGACATGGATCGGCAGGCCGTTGGCGACGGCCCTGTGACCGTCGGGGGCGGTGATGCGGAAGGTGAAGAAAGCCTTGTCGGACGGGTGGTCGTTGCACGGGAAGACCAGGTGCGCGGCGTCGGCCTGGTTGGCCATGGCGAGACCGTCCGCGGTGCGCACCCAGCCGCCGTCGCGGCCGTCGGCGGCCACCGGATCGCTGGTGTGACGCACGGTGATACGGGTCCGTTCGCCGGCGTCCAGGCCGCCCACGGGCGTGATCACGAGGTCCTCACCGGCGGTGGTGAAGGTGGCGGGGACGCCGTCGACCTCGACCGAATGGACCGTGCCGTGGGCGAAGTCGAGGTTGATCCGGTCCAGGTCCGTGGTCGTCCGGGCGTCGATCCTCGTAGTGGCCTGCAGCGGTGTGTCGTTGGTGCCGGAGTAGCTGAAGGAGAGGTGGTACGACGCCACGTCGTACCCGGGGTTGCCCAGGTGCGGGAAGAGACGGTCGCCGATGCCCAGCGGCGTGGCGGGGGCGCTCGCGGCGAGGAGGCAGACGGAAACGGCCGACGCGAGCAGCGCCGCGGACGTCCGCCGACGGCGGCCCCAGGGGATCGGCGTGCGGACGACCGGTACGGGGACGGCCGGTGCGAGAGCGGCCGGATGGCCGGAGGCCGGGCCGTGCGTGGCGGGACGTTCGGAGGCCGGTTCGGGGACGGCCGGGCCGTGGGGAGTGCGCAGCATGGGCCCACGGCTATCAGCGCGCGCGTACGCGGTTACGGCGGCGCGCTCCCGGCCCACCCGATCGGGTGGGCCGATGGCCGAGCGGATGCCCGACGAGGTCCCCGGCCGGGTGGCGCCCCGCGCGCCCCGCTGTCAGGTGCCCTGGGTCTGCGGCTTGGCCCGGCTCACGTCGTAGACACCCGCCACCTTGCGCATCGCGCGCATGAGGGCGGGCAGGTGGGCGGCGTCCGGCAGCTGCACGGTGTACGTGTGCCGCACCTGCTGATGGGTCGGGGGTTCGACGGTCGCGGAGACGATCTCGGCGCCTTCGACGGCCATGGCCTCGGTGAGGTCGGCGAGCAGATGGGGGCGGACGAACGATTCGGCGACCAGGGTGACCCGGCATTCGGTGCCCTCCCCCCAGCGCACGCCGACCTCCGCACGCCCCGCGCTTTTCATGCGTGCCGCGGTGGCGCACTCGACCCGGTGCACGGCGACCGCTTCCCCGCGCACGGCGAATCCGGTCACCTCGTCGGGCGGTACGGGCGTACAGCAGCCGGCGAGCCGTACCGTCGCGCCGGGCCGGTCAGCCAGGACCTGGGCCCCGCCGAAAGAGCCGGACCCCGCCCCGGGAGCCGGTGCGGCGGCGGACCCGCCCGCGGCGGGACGCGTGGCCGCCTGGGCTTCCTCGGACCCGGCCCGGTCGCCCTCGGACTGATCGGCGGGATCGACGGGGGGCGCGGGGTGGGCGGTCAGCCACCGCTGAATGGCGATCCGGGCGGCCGGGGTGTGGGCGTGCTCCAGCCACTCCCTGGAGGGCTCGGAGGCAGGGTCCTGGCCCATCAGGAGCTGGACGGTGTCCCCGTCCTTCAGCACGGTGCGCAGCGTCGCCAGGCGGCCGTTGACGCGGGCGCCGATGCACGCGTGCGCGTCCTCGCCGTACTGCGCGTATGCGGCGTCCACACAGGTCGCCCCCTCGGGCAGGCCGATCGTGCCACCGTCCGGGCGGAACACGGTGATCTCGCGGTCCTGGGCGAGGTCCTCGCGCAGCGTGGACCAGAAAGTGTCGGGATCGGGCGCGCCGCGCTGCCACTCCAGGAGCCGGGAGAGCCAGCCGGGCCGGGTCGGGTCGACGCGTTCGCCGTCGCTCGTCGACTGCTCCTCCCCCGGGGCGGCATAGGGGTTGCCGAGGGCGACGACACCTGCCTCGGCGACCTTGTGCATCAGGTGCGTACGGATGAGGACTTCGACGACTTGGCCGTCGTCGCGCGCGACGGCGGTGTGCAGCGACTGGTACAGGTTGAACTTGGGTACCGCGATGAAGTCCTTGAACTCCGAGACGACGGGTGTCATGCAGGTGTGCAGCTCGCCCAGGACGCCGTAGCAGTCGGCGTCCTCGTTCACCAGCACCAGCAGCCGGCCGAAGTCGGCGCCGCGCAGCCGGCCGCGTTTGCGGGACACGCGGTGCACGGAGACGAAGTGGCGGGGGCGGATGAGGACCTCGGCGGCGAGGTCCGCCTCGCGCAGTACCTTGCGCACCTCGTCGGCGACCTCGGCGAGAGGGTCGTCCGCGCGGGAGGCGTTGCGGATGATCAGCTCGCGCGTGTGCTTGTTCTCCTCGGGATGCAGGATCGCGAAGACCAGGTCCTCGAGTTCCGTCTTGAGCGCCTGGACGCCGAGCCGTTCGGCGAGCGGGATGAGGACGTCCCGGGTCACCTTGGCGATGCGTTCCTGCTTCTCGGGGCGCATCACCCCGAGGGTGCGCATGTTGTGCAGCCGGTCGGCGAGTTTGATCGACATCACGCGGACGTCGTTGCCGGTGGCGACCAGCATCTTGCGGAAGGTCTCGGGCTCGGCCGCGGCACCGTAGTCGACCTTCTCGAGCTTGGTGACGCCGTCGACGAGGTAGCACACCTCCTCGCCGAACTGCTCGCGGACCTGATCGAGCGTCACATCCGTGTCCTCGACGGTGTCGTGAAGCAAGGAGGCCGTCAAGGTCGTGGTCTCGGCGCCGAGTTCGGCGAGGATGAGGGTCACGGCGAGCGGATGGGTGATGTACGGCTCGCCGCTCTTGCGCATCTGCCCCCGGTGCGAGGACTCAGCCAGGAGATAGGCGCGGCGCAGGGGGTCGAGATCGGCGTCGGGATGGTGGGCGCGGTGGGCGTCGACCACATGGCCGATGGCGTCGGGGAGCCGGTCGCGGGAGGCGGGGCCGAGGAGCGCGGCGCGGCCCAGCCGACGCAGGTCGAGCCGGGAGCGTGCCTTCTTCCGTGTCCCTGTGGGCGTGACATGACCTGATGTCGCAGACCCTGATGTCACAGGATCTGGGGTCGCAGGTTTCGCGGCCTCCGCATTCATGGGCACCTCCGGCGGCGTTGACCGGCGGACGCATGCCCAGGGCGGACTCGGGCTCAGGAGACGGTGTTCGTCCCCCGTCCGGGCCGGTGCTTGATGCTACCGAGCCCAGCACGTGCGACCGACCGCCTCCCGCCGAGCGTGAAACGGATCACTCCTTCGAGCGAAGACCGTCACAGCGGCGATTTCACGCCATGGGACCAGAGGCGCGCCATGCTCTCGAAGCCGAACCGGGCCCCGCACCCCGCGAATGCGGTCGGCCGGCACGCGCTGCTCTTGGATGCCAAGCCGGTACCGGGCTCAGCGGGGCAGGTTCTCCAGCCACTCGCTCTCGATCACGCCCTCGGCGACGATCACCGCGGGTCCGGTCATCTCGATCTCCCCGTCGGGCCGTTCGGTGATCACCAGAGTGCCGCCGGGCACATCCACCGTGTACGTCGCCGGGGTTCCGGTGACTCGCGGGTCGACGCCGTCCCGGCGGGCCGCGGCCACGGCGACCGCGCAGGCGCCCGTACCGCACGAGCGGGTCTCGCCGGCCCCCCGCTCGTGGACGCGCAGAGCCACGTGCCGCGGGCCCCGGTCGGCCACGAACTCCACGTTGACGCCGTCCGGATAGACCGAGGCGGGGCTGAACGGGGGTGCGGTGAACAGGTCGCCGGCGTGGTCGAGGTCGTCCACGAAGGCCACGGCGTGCGGGTTGCCCATGTTCACGTTCCGCGCGGGCCAGCTGCGCCCGCCGACGCTCACGGTGACGTCGTCGCCGGGCAGCAGCGCCCGGCCCATGCCGACGGTGATGTCACCCGCGGCAAAGCCGCTGTCGGACACGGTCTTGGCGATGTGCACCGTCTTCACACCGCCGCGCGTGGCGATCGCGATGTCTCCCTCGGCCACATGTCCCGCACGCTGGAGGTAGCGCGCGAACACACGCACTCCGTTGCCGCACATCTCGGCGATCGAGCCGTCGCCGTTGCGGTAGTCCATGAACCACTCGGCCTCGGCCGCCAGGTGCCGCGCCTCGGGGTGCGCGGCGGACCGCACCACGTGCAGCAGCCCGTCGCCACCGATGCCCGCGCGGCGGTCGCAGAGGGCCGCGACGGAGGCGGGGGGCAGGTCGATGGCGTTCTCGGGGTCCGGAACGATCACGAAGTCGTTCTCGGTGCCGTGCCCCTTGAGGAAGGCGATCCGCGTGCTCATCCCTCGATCGTACGGGGTGCTCACGACACCGTGCCCCGGCCCTCGCAGCGCACGGGGTCGGTGAGGGGGCGGCCGTCAGCGGAGGCGGGCGACCCGCCAGACGGCCAGGGCCACCACCACCGCGACCAGGACGGCGTAGGCGATCACGACCCGCCAGTCGGGTCTGCGACCGGAGCTCCGGGCCGGCAGGCCGGGCCAGGTGTAGCCCACCCTGCGGGCGGCCATCATGCCCCAGCCGGCCGCGCAGGAGCAGATCAGCAGGCCCAGCATGGCGATCACGGCGCCGCTGTCGCCGAAGTCGAAGGCGAGCGGGAACGCGAACATCAGGGAGCCGATCGCGGCCAGGCCGACGATGGGTGCGAGCTGCCAGATGCGCAGCCGTCGCTGCGGGCGCAGCTCGACCTCGACCTCGTCGCCGCCCGCGAACATCTCGTCCGGCTCGGGGCCGTCGTCGGTCACTCCGCCCTGTGTCTCGTCCGGCCCGTCGGGGCTGAGACGGTCAGGGTCCTGCTCCGGTACACCCCGCTCGGTGGTGAGGTGTTCGGTGCCATGTGCGGTGTCGCGAGGGCCGGCCTCCATCGCCACGCGCCCTCCCAACTTGGACTCCACTTGGTCGATCGAAGCTCGATGATGGCACGGCGCCAGAGGCCCGGATGACGGCCTGGGCGTCCCGATGCCATGACGTGATCAGGCTGTAACCGGTCGTTCGACCAACGACAGCGCGAGCTGCGGAAGTTCCGTCAGGTCCGCCGCGGCCCCACTCAACCAATGCACCCGCGGGTCGCGCCTGAACCATGAATCCTGACGGCGCGCGAAGCGCTTGGTGGCGCGGACGGTCTCGGACCGCGCGTCCTCCAGGGTGCACTCTCCGGCGAGCGCGGCGAGCACCTGCTGGTAGCCGAGCGCGCGCGAGGCCGTACGCCCCTCGCGCAACCCCTGCGCCTCCAGTGCGCGCACTTCGTCCACGAGCCCCGCGTCCCACATCCGGTCGACCCGGCCGGCGATCCTCTCGTCCAGCTCGGGGCGGGCGACGTCGACACCGATCTGGAGGGTGTCGTAGACCGAGTCATGGCCGGGGAGGTTGGCGGTAAAGGGCAGGCCGGTGATCTCGATCACTTCGAGCGCCCGGACGATACGGCGGCCGTTGCTCGGCAGGATGGCCCGCGCGGCCTCGGGGTCGGCGGCGGCGAGGCGGGCGTGCAGCGCGCCGGATCCGCGCAGCGTGAGTTCGCCCTCCAGGCGCGACCGTACGGCGGGGTCGGTGCCCGGGAACTCGAGATGGTCGACGGCCCCGCGGACGTAGAGGCCGGAGCCCCCGACCAGCACGGGCCAGCGCCCGGCGGTGAGCAGGGCGTCGATCCGCTCCCGGGCGAGGCGCTGGTACTCGGCGACGGACGCGGTGACGGTCACGTCCCAGACGTCCAGGAGGTGGTGCGGGATTCCCCCGCGCTCCTCGGGCGCCAGCTTGGCGGTTCCGATGTCCATCCCCCGGTAGAGCTGCATGGAGTCGGCGTTGACTACTTCACCGCCAAGCTCTCGGGCCAGGAAAACGCCCAGATCGGACTTTCCGGCTGCGGTGGGGCCGACGACGGCGATGACCCGGGGGGTGGGGGGTGTGCTGCTCACCGGTCCAGTCTCGCAAACCTTGCAGTCGGCCCTCCAGCGAGTTGTGTGACGCGACGGGCGCGGGGCTGCGCTCGTGTTCGGGTTTCGGCCACGGAAGGACCGTGCAGCAGGGCGGGGCCACGTCCGCGCGAGTACCGTATGGAGTGGATATGGGAGTTTTTGTACATGAGTGCGCGCGAGCCGCACCGCGAGGGAAGGTGGACCATGGGTCTCCTGGACAACATGAAGGCCAGGCTGGGGCCTGCCAAGGACAAGGTCTCGGACCTCGCGCAGCAGCACGGGGGCAAGATCCAGCACGGGCTGGACAAGGCCGCGAAGACCGCCGACGAGCGGACCAAGGGCAAGTACAGCGACAGGATCCAGAAGGGCACCGGCAAGGCCAAGCACGCCATGGACCGGCTCGCCCACAAGAACGAAGCCGGTCCGGACGCGGGGGGCACCACTCCCCCGGCGGGACCGCCGCCCGCTCACTGAGCACTGAGCACTGGATCGGCATGAGGCCGGGAACGCACATCACGCATGGCGCTCCCGGCCTTCGTCCGTTCCGGGCCGCCCGAGGTGCCGGGCGGGCGTCGCACAGGAACCGGCTCCTACGACCAGGTCGCCACCATGTAGCCCACCCCGTACGGAGCGTCCTCGTACAGCAGCGTGCCCCGCAGAGCGGTCCCTGCGGCTTCGGCCGCCCCCGCCAGGACCTGCCAGGGTGCCCGGCCGGACGCCTTGAGTTCGCGCGCCAGGCCGCCGTCCAGCGCCTGCAGGGCCACCGTGTCGGCCGCTCCCAGCGCCCGCGCGGCCGCCGCGTCGAAGGGCGCCGCCCGCTCGTCGAGGTAGCCCGGCGCCTTGAGCGTGCGGCAGGAGCTGCCGTCGCCCATCACCAGCAGCGCGACCCGCTCCGCCTCGGCGGCGATGTCCCGTCCCTGCTCGGCGCACCGCCCTGCTGCGAGGGACTCCCCCACGCCGAGTCCCTCGACGGGTGCGTTTGCCCATCCGGTCCGCTCCAGCAGCCAGGCGCCCACCGCGAGTGCACCGGGCAGTGCCCGGCCGGTCGACGTGTCCCGGTCCGCTCCGAGCCGTACGTCGAGGCCGACGCCGAAGCCGTGGAAGGACCCCGTGCTGCCCTCCGGGTAGCGCTCGAGCCCCACGTCGCCGCGCACCGGGCCGACCACCACCAGCAGGTCGGGCCGGGCGGCGGCGAGCACGCCGACCGCGTCCGTGCATGCGGCCCGCACGGTGTCCAGCTCGGGGGCGGCACCAGTGGCGACCTCGGGCACGAGCAGCGGCGGGCACGGGCAGACTGCGGCGGCGACAAGCATGATCAGCAGCCTACTGCTGCGGCCCGAGACGGCGTCCCCGTCTCACGGGGCGTCCGTGCTCCGGACGCGCTCCGCGAGGCAGTACCGCAGGTGGTAGGTGCCTGGTCCGCCCTTGATCTCCACGAAGTACGTGCCGTCGTCCACGCCGTACACCTCGCGACGCTGTTGCGGCAGGCCCCGCCGGACCCGTGCGTGCACGCCGTCTCGTACAGCCTGCAGCGCGCCTCGTCCCGCGTGCCTTCGGAACGTGCGATCGGCCGGGGTGCGTCCTCCAGCTCCTCCGCAACGACCCGATGAGCCATGCGCCCCGTCTCGGTCTGTCGCGGCCCGGTCAGTCGATGGCGCAGCCCCCGGTGGCCGCGGGCAGCGGCTCGGGCACGCCCACCGTGGGCAGGCCGAGCATGACACCCGCCCGCTCGACGGCCCCGGCGGCGTTGCGCTTCTCCCAGGCGTCGCCCGCGCGGGTGCGGCGCACGTCCAGGGTGGGGCCCTCGGCAAGGAGGTGGTGGGGGGCCGCGTACGTGATCTTGACGGTGACGACGTCGCCGGGACGGACCTCCTGCTCCGGCATGGTGAAGTGCACCAGACGGCTGTCCGGGGCGCGGCCGGAGAGACGGTGGGTGGCGCCGTCCTTGCGGCCCTCGCCCTCGGCCACCATCAGCTCCAGGGTTCGGCCGACCTGCTTCTTGTTCTCCTCCCAGGAGATCTCCTCCTGGAGGGCGACGAGCCGTTCGTAGCGCTCCTGGACGACCTTCTTGGGGATCTGGCCGTCCATCTCGGCGGCCGGGGTTCCCGGCCGCTTGGAGTACTGGAAGGTGAAGGCCTGGGCGAAACGGGCCTCGCGCACCACGTGCAGGGTCTGCTCGAAGTCCTCCTCGGTCTCGCCCGGGAAGCCCACGATGATGTCGGTGCTGATCGCCGCGTGCGGGATGGCGGCGCGGACCTTCTCGATGATGCCGAGGTAGCGCTCCTGCCGGTAGGAGCGGCGCATGGCCTTGAGGACCGTGTCCGAGCCGGACTGGAGCGGCATGTGGAGCTGCGGCATCGCGTTGGGGGTCTCGGCCATGGCGGCGATGACGTCGTCGGTGAAGTCGCGCGGGTGCGGGGAGGTGAAACGGACGCGCTCCAGACCCTTGATCGTCCCGCAGGCCCGCAGCAGCTTGCTGAACGCCTCCCGGTCACCGATGTCGGAGCCGTAGGCGTTGACGTTCTGGCCGAGCAGGGTGACCTCCGAGACGCCCTCGGCGACCAGCGCCTCGATCTCGGCGAGGATGTCCCCGGGACGCCGGTCCTTCTCCTTGCCGCGCAGCGCGGGGACGATGCAGAAGGTGCAGGTGTTGTTGCAGCCGACGGAGATGGACACCCAGGCCGCGTAGGCGCTCTCGCGGCGGGTCGGCAGCGTGGACGGGAATGCCTCCAGCGACTCGGCGATCTCGACCTGGGCCTCCTCCTGGACGCGGGCGCGCTCCAGGAGGACCGGCAGCTTGCCGATGTTGTGCGTGCCGAAGACGACGTCCACCCAGGGGGCCCGCTTCACGATGGTGTCGCGGTCCTTCTGCGCGAGGCAGCCGCCGACCGCGATCTGCATGCCGGGGCGCTGCGCCTTCCTGGGGGCGAGGTGGCCGAGGTTGCCGTAGAGCTTGTTGTCGGCGTTCTCGCGCACGGCGCAGGTGTTGAAGACGACGACGTCGGCGTCGCCGTCGGCGCCCTCGGGAGCGCGGACGTAGCCCGCGTCCTCCAGCAGCCCGGACAATCGCTCGGAGTCGTGGACGTTCATCTGGCACCCGTAGGTGCGTACTTCATAGGTGCGCGTGCCGCCCACTGACTGGCTCCGGTCGATGCTGCTCATGCCCTACAGGGTAGGCGGTCGCCACGACACCCCCGGGACTCCGTTCGGGATCGGGCTCGGGCCCGCGCCCGGGGCTCCGCTCAGGCCTCCGCCCGGGACTCCGTACCCGGCGTCCACCCCTGCCGGCGCAGCACCTCGGACACGTCGGGCGCCTCGTAGTGGTCCCCCTTGAGGACCTTGCCGTCGGCCCGGCGGGCGATCGTGCCGTCGGGGCCGCGCTTGCTCATGTTGGCGCGGTGGATCTCGGAGATCACCGCGTCGAGGTCGATGCCGTGGACGAGCGCCGTGCCGTAGGCGACGTAGACGACGTCGGCGAGTTCGTGCGCGAGCCGGTCGAGGGGTCCGTGCACCGCCACCTCCGCGACCTCGGCGGCCTCCTCGGCGAGCAGGTCGCCGCGGTGGGCGGCGAGCTCCGGTGGGACCTCGGTCGGTGTCTCGCGCGCGTCCAGCCCGAAGGCACGGTGGAACTCACGGACCAGGTGGGCGGGCGAAGAACTCATGCCATGACGGTAGCGGCCGCCTCCGGCCCTCTCCCGGCCTGGTCACAGGAGCGCACGGGCTGGCAGGATCGCGCCCATGTCCATCGCGCTGTCCCGTATCGGCGGGCGCCGGGTCCTGCGGGGCGCGGTCGCCGGCCTCGTGGTGCTCGGGCTGCTGCTGTGGTGGCTGACGCCCTGGAGCGAGGATCCGCCGCGCGGGACGGTCACGCTGAGTACGGGCACACGCGCGGGGGTCTACCAGAAGTACGGGGAGCTTCTGCGCACGTCGCTGAGTAAACACATGCCCGATCTCGAAGTGCGGCTGCTGACGAGCGACGGTTCGCAGGAGAACGTGCGGCGCGTGGCGACCGGTCAGGCGGACTTCGCGATCGCCGCCGCCGACGCGGTGCAGACGTACAAACTGAGCGGGGCGCGGGGAGCCGACGGGCTGCGCGGGGTCGCCCGTCTCTACGACGACTACGTGCAGCTCGTGGTCCCGCCCGGGTCCGGCATCCGCTCCGTCGCCGATCTGCGGGGCAAGAGGGTCGCCATAGGGCCGCCCAAGTCGGGTGTCCGGCTCATCGCCAACCGGGTGCTCAGAGCCGCCGGCATCGACCCGGAGCAGGACATCAGACCCTTCGCGGACGGCATCGACACCGGCCCCGGACGGCTCGGGCAGGGGCTGGACGCGTTCTTCTGGTCGGGCGGGCTGCCCACCGACGGCCTGCGCACGCTGTCCGAGGACGCCGGCCTCCGGTTCGTGCCGATCACGGCCGACCTGGTCGCCCGGTTGCACAAGCAGGGCGGAGCCACGCGCTACTACCGTGCCACCAACATGCCGGAGTCGGCCTACCCCGGCAGCCAGCATGGCTCGACCGTCCCGACGATGGCCGTGTCCAATCTGCTGATCACCCGGGCGGACACGGACCCGCGGATCACCGAGTGGCTGACCCGGATCGTGCTCAAGAGCCGGGACGGCATCGGGGCGCATGTCCACTCCGCCCAGCTCGTCGACGTACGCACCGCGATCTACACCGATCCGCTCCAACTGCACGACGGCGCGCGCCGGTACTACCGGTCCGTCAAGCCCTGAACCGTTGTCTCGCCCGTGGGCGCACTCCTGGGCACCGTCACCGTCACCGTCAGCCCGTGCGGCTCGTGCCGGTCGTACGCGATCGCACCGCCGCCCGCCGTGAGCAGGGCGCGGGAGATGGACAGGCCGAGGCCGGAGCCCTTGATGTTCTGGTGCCGTGAGCTGCGCCAGAAGCGGTCGCCGACGCGGGCCAGCTCCTCGTCGGTCAGACCGGGGCCGTGGTCGGTGACGACGACGGTGGAGGTGTCGCCGTTGGAGGCGACGGTCACCTCGACGGTCCGGTCCTCGGGCGTGAACTTCACCGCGTTGTCGATGACCGCGTCCAGCGCGCTGGACAGGGCGACCGGGTCGGCCCATGCCGTGGTCGGCGGGCAGTCCCCGGTCAGCAGGACGCCCTTGGCCTCGGCGGTGGGCGACCACGCCGCCACGCGTTCGGCGGCCAGGGCGCCGATGTCGGTGATCTGGAGCTGGGCCTCGCTGTGCTCGGCCAGCGCCAGGTCGAGCAGGTCGTCCAGGACCTGTGCCAGACGCCTGCCCTCGGCCTGGACCGAGGCGATCTCCTCGTTGCCCTCGGGCAGTTCCAGGGCGAGCAGTTCGATGCGCAGCAGCAGCGCCGAGAGCGGGTTGCGCAGCTGGTGGGAGGCATCGGCGACGAAGGCGCGCTGCTGCTCCAGCACGCTCTCGACGTTGTCCGCCATCTCGTTGAACGACCGGGCGAGTCTGCGGAGTTCCGGCGGTCCGCCGGCCGCCGCGACCCTGGACTTCAGCCGCCCGGTGGCGATGTCGTGCGTGGTGGCGTCCAGGACCCGTACGGGCTTGAGCACCCAGCCGGCCAGCCGGAGGGCCGCGCCGACGGCCAGCAGCATCGCGGCCGCCTCGCCCGCCGCGATGAGCAGCCAGCCCCGCAGGATGCGGGACCGCATGTGCCCGGTGGGCGAGTCGGTGACGACGACGGCGACGACGTCACCGTCCCGGATGACCGGCGAGGCCACCACGAGGCTGCGCCGCTCCCAGGGCCACACCTGCTCGGGGTCGTGGCTGCGGCGGCTGAGCAGCGCCTCCTGGAAGGCGTCGCGCACCTCACCCGTGCTGGGCAGGAACCAGTCGTCCGGCGCGTGTGCCATCGGGACGTCGTTGCGGTGGAAGACGCCGGCCCGGATGCCGTACACCTCGTAGTAGCTGCGGAGTTCGCTGCTGAGGGTCTCCCGGCGCTCGTCGACGTCTCCGGTGCCGGGGCCCGCGGGTTCGGTGACGAACTGGGCGAGGGCCGCGAAGCGCGCCGTGTCGTCGATCCGGTCGACGATGACCTGTTGCTGCTGCGCGCGCGCCAGGCTGACCGCGAGCGGGACGCCGAGAGCGAGCAGGACGGCCGCCATCAGGACGATGAGCAGCGGAAGCAGACGTGTGTGCACCCGGACTGGCCCGCCCTAGGCCGCGGGCTCGACGAGCCGGTAGCCGACTCCGCGTACGGTCTCGATGAGGGCCGGCATGCGCAGCTTGGCGCGCAGGGAGGCGACGTGCACCTCCAGGGTGCGCCCGGTCCCCTCCCAACTGGTGCGCCACACCTCGCTGATGATCTGTTCCCGGCGGAAGACGACCCCGGGGCGCTGGGCGAGCAGGGCCAGCAGATCGAACTCCTTGCGGGTCAGTGGGACGACCCCACCGTTCACGCTGACCTGCCGGGTCGGCAGTTCGATGCGCACGGAGCCGAGCAGCAGCTCGGTCTCGCCGCCGCTGGGGGCGTCCTCCTGGACGGTGCGCCGACTGACGGCGTGGATCCGGGCGAGCAGTTCGCCCGTGTCGTAGGGCTTGACCACGTAGTCGTCGGCGCCGAGGTTGAGGCCGTGGATGCGGGAGCGCACGTCGGCGCGGGCGGTGACCATGATGACCGGGGTGCCGGTGCGTTTGCGGATCTTGCCGCACACCTCGTAGCCGTCCTGGTCGGGCAGGCCGAGGTCGAGGAGGACGACACCGAAGCCGTCGGCGTCGGGGACGAGCGCCTGGAGAGCCTCCTCGCCGCTGCGCGCGTGGGTGACGTCGAACCCGTGCCGCGCCAGTACGGCCGACAGGGCTGCGGCGACGTGGTTGTCGTCCTCGACGAGAAGCAGTCTCATCCGGTCCCCCTTCGGTTCATCGGCCGTACGGTCCGTGTGCGTAGAAAAACAGGTGCACGCGCGTGCGCACCTTGCAGTGACGCCGATGAACGAGGACCGCGTCAAGAGGGTTCCGGTTGCTCTTCGGTACCGTTACCCGGCCGAAATGAGCCCTGCTCACAAGTGCTACGACATGTATCCGATTGCTACCGGATCGTGATGCTCAGATTCCCCTCAGATGTAATGACGCAGGTCGGATGGATTACTACTGTCCTCCCAAACCGAGGAGGACGGAGCCTGAGAGCGATGACCGAAGTATCGGTGGCCAAGGAAGATGTGGCCGCAACCGACGATCTGGTCGTCCTGAAGAGCGTCAACAAGCATTTCGGCGCGTTGCACGTACTCCAGGACATCGACCTGACGATCGCCCGCGGCGAAGTGGTCGTCGTCATCGGGCCCTCCGGGTCCGGGAAGTCCACCCTGTGCCGCACCATCAACCGTCTGGAGACGATCGACTCCGGGTCGATCACCATCGACGACAAGCCCCTGCCCCACGAGGGCAAAGGACTCGCCCGGCTACGAGCCGACGTGGGCATGGTCTTCCAGTCCTTCAACCTCTTCGCGCACAAGACCGTGCTCGAGAACGTGGCGCTGGGCCAGGTCAAGGTTCGCAAGAAGGACAAGAAGGCCGCCGAGGAGCGCGCCCGCGCCCTGCTCGACCGGGTCGGCGTGGGTGCGCAGGCCGAGAAGTACCCCGCGCAGCTCTCCGGCGGCCAGCAACAGCGTGTCGCCATCGCACGGGCCCTGGCGATGGAGCCCAAGGTCATGCTCTTCGACGAGCCGACGTCGGCGCTCGACCCGGAGATGATCAACGAGGTCCTGGAGGTCATGCAGCAGCTCGCCCGCGACGGCATGACCATGATCGTCGTGACCCATGAGATGGGATTCGCCCGTTCCGCCGCCAACCGTGTGGTGTTCATGGCGGACGGCCGCATCGTCGAAGAGGCGACGCCGGACCAGTTCTTCAGCAACCCGCGCAGCGACCGCGCCAAGGACTTCCTGTCGAAGATCCTGCACCACTGACGTCCTGCGCCTGGCGCTCGGACGACGTGCGTCACCGGATGGTCGGGGCCGCATCACCTCACCCGCAAACGGGCCGCATCACCTCACCAGTCAAAAGGATGTGCACCATGAAGCTCCGCAAGGTCACCGCCGCCTCGGCCGCCGTGCTCGCCCTCGCCCTGACCGCCACCGCCTGCGGCGGCGACGACAGCGGCGACAGCGATTCGTCCTCCTCCGGGGGCGGCGGCAAGATCAAGGTCGGCATCAAGTACGACCAGCCCGGCCTCGGCCTGAAGACGCCGGACGGCTCCTTCGCCGGCTTCGACGTGGACGTCGCGACCTACATCGCCAAGGAGCTCGGCTACGAGGCCGACAAGATCGAGTGGGTCGAGACGAAGAGCGCCGACCGCGAGAACGCCCTCGCGCGCGGTGACGTGAAGTTCATCGCGGCGACCTACTCCATCAACGACGAGCGCGCGCAGAAGGTCGACTTCGCCGGCCCCTACCTGCTGGCCCACCAGGACCTGCTGGTCAAGAGCGACTCGGACATCACCGACGCCACGGACCTGAACGACAAGAAGCTGTGTTCCGTGACCGGCTCGACCTCGGCGCAGAACGTCAAGAAGGACTTCGCTCCGAAGGCCAAGCTCAAGCAGCTCCCCACCTACTCGGAGTGCGTCGCCGCCCTGCAGAGCGGCGCCGTGGACGCGCTGACCACCGACGACTCGATCCTCGCCGGCTACGCCTCGCAGGACCAGTACAAGGGCAAGTTCAAGCTCGCCGGTCTGAAGCTGAGCAACGAGAACTACGGCATCGGTGTCAAGAAGGGCGACACCGAGACCGTGAACAAGATCAATGACGCGCTGGAGAAGATGGTCGGCGACAAGGCCTGGGACAAGGCGGTCGAGGCGAACTTCGGCCCGGCCGAGTACAAGAACGAGCCGGCCCCGAAGATCGGTGACCTCGTCAAGTAAGCCCAGGGCCGTCCGCAACGCGGGGTCTTGAAGGCGTGCCGCCGTCCGTCGCGATCAGGGCGGCGGCGCGCCGCGTCCGCCACGTACGCCACACACCCGGAAGCGCGGGAGATCGTGTTCGACTTCATTTCTGACTACAACGATCCAACCTTGTTGGGTGCCTTCTGGATGACGGTGAAGCTCACCGTGTTCTCGGGCATCGCCTCCCTGGTCTGGGGCACCCTGCTGGCGGCGATGCGAGTCAGCCCCGTCCCCCTGATGCGAGGGTTCGGCACCACCTATGTGAACATCGTCCGGAACATCCCCCTGACGGTCATCATCATCTTCACCTCGCTCGGCCTCGCCGACATCTTCGGCATGACCATGGGCGCGCCCGACGACTTCGCGCTCCAGGGCTTCCGCCTCTCGGTGCTCGGTCTGTCCGCCTACACGGCGGCCTTCGTCTGCGAGGCGCTGCGCTCCGGCATCAACACCGTGCCCGTCGGGCAGGCCGAGGCGGCCCGCGCCATCGGTCTGAACTTCTCCCAGGTGCTCGGGCTGATCGTGCTGCCGCAGGCGTTCCGCTCGGTCATCGGACCGCTGGCGAACGTGCTGATCGCGCTGACCAAGAACACGACGGTGGCGGCCGCGATCGGTGTGGCGGAGGCCGCTCTGCTGATGAAGGAAATGATCGAGAACGAGGCACAGACGCTGCTCATCGGCGCGGTCTTCGCCTTCGGATTCGTGGTACTGACCCTGCCCACCGGCCTGTTCCTCGGCTGGCTGAGCAAGCGACTGGCGGTGAAGCGGTGACCTCCGTTCTGTACGACGCCCCCGGCCCCCGGGCCAAGCGGCGCAATGTCATCTTCTCGGTCGTGTTCGTCGTCCTCCTGGCCCTCGTCCTGTGGTGGGTCTACCGGACGATGGACGACAAGGGCCAGCTGGAGTGGGCCCTGTGGAAGCCGTTCACCGAGTCCGCGGCCTGGACGACGTATCTGCTGCCCGGTCTCGGCGACACCCTCAAGGCCGCGGGACTGGCCATGGTCATGGCGCTGCCGCTGGGAGCGGTCCTCGGCATAGCCCGGATGTCCGACCACCGGTGGGTGCGGGCTTCGGCCGGCACGGTGGTGGAGTTCTTCCGGGCCATCCCGGTGCTGCTGCTGATGCTGTTCGCCAACGAGTTCTTCGCCCGCTCCACGGACGTCAGCACCGCGGACCGGCCCATGTACGCGGTCGTCACCGGTCTGGTGCTCTACAACGCGTCGGTCCTCGCCGAGGTGGTCCGGGCCGGCATCCTGGCCCTGCCCAAGGGGCAGACGGAGGCGGCCCAGGCGATCGGCCTGCGCAAGGGTCAGACGATGTCCAGCATCCTGCTGCCGCAGGCCGTCACCGTGATGCTCCCGGCGATCGTGACCCAGCTGGTCGTCATCGTGAAGGACACCGCGCTGGGCGGCGCGATGCTCGGCTTCACCGAGCTGCTGAACGCGCGTGGCACGCTCGCGGCCAACTACGCCAACGTCATCCCGAGCTTCATCGTCGTGGCGATCATCTTCATCGTCCTGAACTTCCTCATCACCTCCTTCGCCTCCCGGCTCGAGGCGCGGCTGCGCCGCAGCAAGCGCAGCACGGGTGCGGTGCTCGGCCCCGACGACGTTCGCGATCTCAACGCGGCCGAGGTCGGGGGCACCCACGGGACCGGCGCGGGCGGCACCATCTGACGCACGCCCCCCGTGCGCCTGCCGTGCAGCACGACCCGGCATGACTGTGGCCCGCCGTCGCCCGGCGGGCCACAGTCATGCCGGGGCCGGTCGGTCCGCACAACCGGGGCGAACGAACGGGGTGAACGAACGGGGCGAACCGGACTCATGTGATGAGCAGTCGAGTGGTGTGACGCCCCCTGGCCCCCATCATGATCGCCATGGGCCTTCGGTCACTTGACGCAAGCACCGGCAATAGGTTGCATACGTTCTGTGATCGTGCACCCTGCTCCATCGTCCTGTTCCTCCTCGTCCCTTCGGGCGTCACTTCGAGCAGGGGGCGTCGCGCCGTGGACCCGGTGATCATCGTCGGAGCGGGGCCCGTCGGGCTCACGCTCGCCCTGGCGCTGGCGCGCCAGGAGGTGCCATGCGTGGTCCTCGACGAGGGGCCGGGCAGGGACGAACCGCGTCCCGCGCGCTCCGTCGTACTCCGCGAGGACACCACGGAACTCATGAAACGGCTGACCGGGGTGCCACTCGCCGCCGCCGGTTCGCTCTGGGCCGGATGGCGGTCGATGCGGCGCAAGCAGGTGACACATGAGATCGCCTTCGACGACACCGAACCCGGCCCTGTGCACACCGCCCAGCACGTCCTGACCGGTGCCCTGCGCGCGGCTCTCGTCGGCGAGCGGCTCGTCGAGGTCGTCGTGGACAGCCGTCTGGACTCCCTCGAACAGGAGCCCTCCGGCGTCACCGCGCACACCCGCGGCACCGGGGGCACCTGGTGGCGCGGCAGCTATCTGGTCGGCTGCGACGGTCCCCGCTCCACCGTGCGCAAGCTCCAGGACATCCGCTTCCCCGGCCGCACGGCGGTGGAACGTCACGCCGTGGCCGCGCTGCGCACGGAGCTGCCCCGGCCCGGAGAAGCGTTGCTGCACCGGATGCCGCCGTGGCGCACCTCCGGCCCCTTCGCCGGGGAGATCAGCGCGCGCCCGCTGCCGGACGACGTGTGGCGGCTGGACTGGCTGATGCCGCCGGGCAAGGAACTGGTCACCCCCGAGTTGCTCCTCGACAGGGTCCGGGAGACCCTGGCCGGCTGGGCCGAGGGCCCCACACCGCCGTACGAGCTGCTCGACACCGGGGTGCACACCGTCCACCACCGGCTCGCCCGGCGCTGGCGGGCCGGGCGAGTGTTCCTCGCCGGGGACGCCGCGCATCTGCTCGGTGCCCTGGGCACGCACGGGCTGGACGAAGGGCTCCGCGACGCCGACAACCTGGCCTGGAAACTGGCCCTGGCCTGGCACCACGGTCCACACGAAGCGCTGCTCGACAGTTACCAGACGGAGCGCAGGGCGATCGTCGCCGCCCGGCTGCGCGCCGCCGACCAGGCGTTGCCGCTGGTACGGGGCGGCAAAGGCCTGCGTTCCTACGTCCCCGGTGCTGCCCGTGGTCATGACGCGTTCCTGGTGGAGGGGCACCTGGGGCAGGGGACGCTGGGCGCGCCGGGCGTGCACACCGACTCGCCCCTCACGCCCCCGCTTCTCGAGGGCGAGGTCCCCGTGGACACGCCGGTCGGGGCCCCGGTCGCCGATGTACGGGTCACGGCGGAGGACGGCACCTTCGTCCGGCTGCGGGGCCGGCTCGGCCGGGGGGCACTGCTGGTGGTGCTGATCGCGCCGGGCACCGGGGTGTGGGAGCGCAGGCACTGGGTGTCCGCCGGGATCATGCCCCGGCTCGCGTCGGCGGTGGCGGCGCTGCCGCGCCCGGCCGAGCTTCTGGTCGCGGAGAGCTATCCGGGGGCGGCGGCCCACACCGTGCTGCTGGTACGCCCCGACGGGCACCTGGTCACGGCACTGAGCGGGGTCCGTCCGGCGTCCCTGTACACGGCGGCCGAGACGGCGGTCGGCGGACCGGCTTCGGCGGAGGCAGAGGCCGCAGGGGCGGATGCCGGGGCAAGGGCGGAAGCGGGAGCGGGGGCCGGTACCGGCGTTGGCTCGCGCTGAGGTTCTGGGCGCTGGTGGTCCGGCACGAGGAGATCAGGAGCGGACGCTGTGTCGGGTGACGCGGCGCGGATGATCCGGCGTCGCGTCGCGTCCCGTCGTGCTTCGGTGCGGGTCGTCCCGTCGCGGTTCCGTCGCGTCTTGGCTCGTCGCCTCGTCGGCCTGTTACCTCGTCGGCCCGTCACCTCGTCGGCCCTTGGCCTGTCGTCACCGCAACGGCTGCGGCTGTCCGCATGCTGACGACGGGTTGATCCCGCGCGCGGCGTCGTGGTGTACTCCGGCCCGTGACCGACACCTGTGTGCGCCTGTGGCGGAGGGTCCATATGGACCTCCTCCGCTATGCGGGCTGCGTGTGTCGCCCGTCCTTCTGAACTCGCGTTTTCCCTCCCCGCGCACCGTGCACCGCTTCCATGCCGCTGCTGCCGTGTGCGCTCCGCGAACTTTTCTTCAGGACGGTGCCACGTGTCTGCTTCCCCTGTGCTCCCCCCTGCCCTCCCCACGTCTCCCGCGGTCTCCGCATCCGGTGCGGGTCCCGGCCCTACCGCTGCCCCGGATACGGACTCCACCCCTGCCGCCGGCCCCTCGCAGGCGGAACTCCTCGACTTCGTACGACGCGTCGCCGCCGACGTCGAGCTGGTCGCCTCACTGCCGCTCGATCCGGAGGGTCGCACCTGGGTACGGCTCGCCGGTCCCGCGGGCAGCGAGGCCTGGCTGATCGGCTGGCCCCCCGGCACGGGCACCGGCTGGCACGACCACGGGGAGTCCCTCGGGGCCTTCATGACCGCGTCGGGTGAACTGAGGGAGAACTCGCTCTCCGTGCGGCTCCCCACCGATGGCTGGAAGACGCTGGAGCTGAACGACGGCGTGGACCGGGAGCACCGGCTGACGGCCGGCCGGGGCCGCGCCTTCGGCCGGCACCACGTGCACGAGGTGCTCAACGAGTCCCCGGAGCAGCACGCGGTCTCCGTGCACGCCTACCACCCGCCGCTCCCCCTGATGCGCCGGTACAGCCGCACCGGCCCGACACTGCGCCTGGAGCAGGTCGAGCGCCCGGCGGACTGGCAGTGAGCGGGGCACCGGAGAGGGCCGCCGACGCCCCGGGGATCGACGAGCTGCTGGAGCGGGTCCGCACGGGCTACGAACGCATCGAGCCGGCCCCCGCCCACCAGGCCGCCCGCGACGGGGAAGCACTGCTGGTCGACATCCGCTACGCGGCCCTGCGCGACAGGGACGGGACGATCCCCGGCGCCCTCGTCGTCGAGCGCAACGAACTGGAGTGGCGTCTCGACCCCCGGGGCAGCCATCGCCTCC
Organism: Streptomyces incanus; assembly: GCF_042656345.1. NCBI lineage: Bacteria > Bacillati > Actinomycetota > Actinomycetes > Kitasatosporales > Streptomycetaceae > Streptomyces > Streptomyces incanus. Next base: position 33,073 of record NZ_JBHSPC010000124.1, on the reverse strand, counting down.
CCGAGGCGACCGGCCATGACCTGCGCGTCGTTGTGATCTGCAACGAGGGCTACGCCTCCAGCCTGGCCGCGGAGTCCCTGCACCGGCTGGGGCTCCACCGGGCCACCGATCTGGTCGGAGGCTTCCAGGCCTGGCGGGCGGCGGGGCTGCCGGTGCTGGCGTAGAGCGGGCTCTCAGTACCCGCCGCCCTCCAGGAACTCCGTGTCCTCGCCCTCCGCCTCCAGCGCCTGCCGGACCACGCGCAGGGCGAGGCCCTCGGGGTAGCCCTTGCGGGCGAGCATGCCGGCGAGGCGGCGGATCCGCTTGTCGCGGTCGAGTCCGCGGGTGGAGCGCAGCTTGCGGTCGACGAGTTCGCGCGCGGTGGCCTCTTCCTGTTCGGAGTCGAGCTGGGAGACGGCCGCGTCGATCAGCGTGGAGTCGATGCCCTTGGTCCGCAACTCCTGGGCAAGGGCGCGCCGTGCCAGGCCCCGGCCGTGGTGCCGGGACTCGACCCAGGCGTCCGCGAAGGCGCCGTCGTTGATCAGTCCGACCTCTTCGAACCGGGACAGCACCTCCTCGGCGACCTCGTCCGGGATCTCCCGTTTACGCAGGGCGTCGGCGAGCTGTTTCCGGGTGCGCGGGGTCCCGGTGAGCAGGCGCAGACAGATCGCCCGCGCCCGCTCGACCGGGTCCCCTGGAGGCTCCTCCCGCTCGGCCCTCGGTGAGGAGGATTCGTCCCCGTCCGCTGCGGCCGCCTCGCCGAAGGTCCGGCGTCCGCGTCCGCCACGCGGCCCGCCGTCACGCGAGCCGCTCCCCCGTGAGCCCTCTGCCCGGCGGGACCCGGCGCCGACCCGGCGCCGACCACCATCCGGGTCCTCACTGGAGAAGTCGCCGGGGAAGCCGTCCCCGCCGTTGGCGTCCCCGTAGGTCCCTTCACCGTTCGCGGCCGGGTCGTCGCTGTTTCCGGTGCCTGCCCCCCGTGGGGCGCCGGAAGCGGCGAACTCGTACTCGGCCCAGTCGGTTCGTCGGGTCACGGGTCAGCCCTTGGTCGCGGCGGCCTTGGGCTTGGTGGCCTTGGCCGCCGGGGTCGGAGTCGCGGCCGCCTCGGCCGGAGCGGCGGTGCCGGCGGCATCCGCGCTCTTCTCACCAGCCGGCTCCTCGGCCTGCACGCCGATGCCGAGCTTCTTCAGGATCTTCTTCTCGATCTCGTTGGCGAGGTCGGGGTTGTCCCTGAGGAAGTTGCGGGAGTTCTCCTTGCCCTGGCCGAGCTGGTCACCCTCGTAGGTGTACCAGGCGCCGGCCTTGCGGACGAAGCCGTGCTCCACGCCCATGTCGATCAAACCGCCCTCGCGGCTGATGCCCTGGCCGTAGAGGATGTCGAACTCGGCCTGCTTGAAGGGCGGCGCCACCTTGTTCTTGACGACCTTGACACGGGTGCGGTTGCCCACCGCGTCGGTGCCGTCCTTCAGCGTCTCGATCCGGCGGATGTCCAGACGCACCGAGGCGTAGAACTTCAGCGCCCGGCCACCGGTCGTGGTCTCCGGCGAGCCGAACATCACGCCGATCTTCTCGCGGAGCTGGTTGATGAAGATCGCGGTGGTCTTGGACTGGTTGAGCGCACTGGTGATCTTCCGCAGCGCCTGACTCATCAGCCGGGCCTGCAGACCCACGTGGCTGTCGCCCATCTCACCCTCGATCTCCGCGCGCGGCACGAGCGCCGCGACGGAGTCGATCACGATGAGGTCGAGGGCGCCGGAGCGGACCAGCATGTCCACGATCTCCAGCGCCTGCTCGCCGTTGTCCGGCTGGGACAGGATCAGGTTGTCGATGTCGACGCCGAGCTTCTTCGCGTACTCGGGGTCGAGGGCGTGCTCCGCGTCCACGAAGGCGACCTGGCCGCCGGCCTTCTGCGCGTTGGCCACCGCGTGCAGGGTCAGGGTCGTCTTGCCGGAGGACTCCGGTCCGTAGACCTCCACCACACGGCCGCGCGGCAGGCCGCCGACGCCGAGGGCCACGTCGAGCGCGGTCGACCCGGTCGGGATGACCTCGATGGGCTCGTTCGTCCGGTCACCCATGCGCATGACCGCGCCCTTGCCGAATTGCCGTTCAATTTGTGCGAGTGCGGCGTCGAGCGCCTTCTCGCGGTCGGTTCCTGCCATGGGTTCCACCCGATTTGCTTGAGTCGATCGCTTCACGTCGATGACGCTAGCTCCTGCCACTGACAACGCGCCCCGACGCACCTCCAGCCTGTGGACAACCAGGGCCCATCCATACCCGAATCAGGCCATAACACCCACGCTCGGGAACCACCAGCACCCTCATAAGAATAGATGTTCGATTTTAGTGTCAAGCGCATCCCCTGGCACCCTCACGAGTCGTTCACCCTTCGGTATCTGCTCGGGGCCGACGGTGCGCACCGTCGGCCCCGAGCAGATACCGAAGCGGTCTGCCAAGCTCAGGGGTTCTCGGTTTCCCCGCCCCGGGGGCGTGCCGAGGCCGGTCGGTGCGCCCAGAGGTGCCGGACGTGGACGGCGAGGGTCCGCCGCTCGCCGGAGCCGGAGCCGGAACCGGAACCGGAACCGCCACCATCGGGGCCTGTCCCGCGGTGACCGTGCACGCGGGGGTCGTCGGTGACGTCGTAGCGCTTCACGTACGCGCCCAGGAACGCCTGGAGGGTGGCGACCGCGGGAATGGCGATCAGCGCGCCGACGGCGCCGAGCAGAGCGGTGCCCATGACGACCGAGCCGAAGGCAACGGCCGGGTGGATGTCGACGGTCCTCGAGGTCAGCTTGGGCTGCAGTACATAGTTCTCGAACTGCTGGTAGATCACCACGAAGATCAGCACCCACAGCGCGTACCAGGGGTCGACCGTGAAGGCGATCAGCATGGGCAGGGCGCCCGCGAGATACGTGCCGATGGTGGGGATGAACTGCGACACCAGGCCCACCCACACGGCGAGCACGGGCGCGTAGGGCACCTCGAGGATCTCCAGCAGCACGTAGTGGGCCATGCCGGAGACCAGCGCCATCAGCCCGCGCGAGTACAGGTAGCCGCCGGTCTTGTTCACGGCGATCTCCCACGCGCGCAGCACCTCAGCCTGGCGCGCGGGTGGCAGTACGGAGCAGATGGCGCGGCGCAGCCGCGGGCCGTCGGCGGCGAAGTAGAACGAGAACAGCCCGATGGTCAGCAGCTTGAAGAGGCCCCCGAGGACCTGCGTGGAGACGTCCAGGACGCCGGTGGCGCTGTTCTGCACGTAGTTGCGCAGCCAGTCGGAGCGGAGCAGGCCCTCCTGGATGTCCACCCGCCGCAGCTCGGTGCGGAAATGCGTGTTGATCCAGTTGATGACGGAGTCGAGGTACTCCGGGAAGTCCTCGACGATCTTTATGATCTGTCCCGCCAGCATGGAGCCGAGCAGCGTGACGAAGCCCGCCGCCGCGATCAGCACCCCCAGGAAGACCAGGAAGGTGCCCAGCCCCCGGCGCACCCCGCGCGCGGCCATCCAGCTCACCGCGGGCTCGACGGCGAGCGCCAGGAAGAACGCGATGAGAATGTTGATCAGCAGACCGGTGAGCTCGTGGAAGGCCCAGCTGCCCAGCTGGAACAGGGCGATCAGCGCGAGCGCGAGCACCATGGCGCGCGGCAGCCACCGCGGCATGCGGGAGCCGGGCCGTGGGGCCGCGGGGCTCACCGGAGAGCCGGGGTGCGGCGGCGTGTCTGTCGCGGAGGGATGCCGGGCTGCCTGCCCGGTCTCTTCAGTGGGTGCCACGGGGCAAGTCTCGCCCACGTCACGGGCAGCCGTCTGCCTCCCGGCGGTCTCTGTGACGATCAGCGCTTTTCCCGGGGAACCTCCATCACCGTGCAGACCACCTGCCAGACGTCCTTGGCGGCCCAGCCGGCCCCCAGTGCCTCGTGCACGGTTCGCCCGCCGAGTTCCGACATGACGTGATCGCGCGCGAAGGTCTCGGCGTAGCCCGTACCGAAGTGCTCCGCCATCCGTTCCCAGAAGACCGTCAACCGCATGCCCCCAGTATCCCGCCCGCGGGGGTGAGCCTGGGCGGGCACCGCCTGCCGGTACCGCTGTGCGCCTACGGTCGGCCCCATGCCCACACCCGGACCCGCCCCCGCCCTCCGCACACCCCGGCGCACAGCCCGCTCGCGCGTGCGGAGCGGTTCGTCCGGCTCACCGCACGGGTGGTCGAGCAGCGTCTCTTCGCCCACCACTTCCTCGAGGGCGGCGCCGACCCGGTGGAGCGGGCGCTGGACGCCTACCACAACGAGGACGGCGGATACGGGCACGCACTGGAGCCCGACCTGCGGGGGCCGGTCAGCCAGCCGCTGCACACCGTCCACGCCCTGCACGTCCTGGACGCCGTCAGCCGCTGCGGCGGCACGCGCGTGAAGCGCGTGTGCGACTACCTGACGTCGGTGTCCACCGCGGACGGCGCGCTGCCGGTGACCCTCCCCGCTCAGCGGGGCTACCCGGCGGCCCCCTTCGTGCCGGTCGTGGACGACCCGGCCGGTGAACTCCTGGCCACCGGGCCGGCAGTGGGGCTGCTGCACCGCAACGACGTGTGGCACGCCTGGCTGTTCCGGGCCACGGACTTCTGCGGGCAGGCCGTCGAGTCGCTGGAGCACAGCCGCCCCTACGAGATCCGGGCCGCCGTCACCTTCCTGGACTCGGTCCCCGACCGCCCGCGCGCGCAGGCCGCAGCCGACCGGCTGGGCCGCCTGGTACGCGGCCGGCGGCTCGCGGCGCTCGACCCCGACGACCTCGGCGCGTACCCGGTTGCGCCCCGGGCGAGCACCACTTCCCGCACGACTACGCGCGGACACCGGGTTCCCTCGCACGCGCGTGGTTCACCGACGAGGAGATGGCACGCTCGCTGGACCACCTCACGGCCGAGCAGCAGGAGGACGGCGGCCGGCCCGTACGGCGGCGCCAGTGGGCGCCCGCCCCCGCCCTGGAGGCCCGCCGATGGTGACCGTCGACGCACTGCGCACGCTCACGGCGTACGGCCGCGCGATCGGCTGACCGGGCACCTCCCGGGCACCCGGTCGGCGTCGCCTCACCCGCCCAGGGCCCGGACTCCCGCCGTCACCACCACGGCCGCCCCGACGACGACCAGGAACGGGGCGCGCAGCACCAGCGCGACGGCGGCGGCCGCGAGCCCCACCGCCCGCGCGTCCAGCACGAGCGTCCGGCCGTCGGCGAAGGTCTGCTGGGCGGTCAGGGCAGCGAGCAGGGCGACGGGCAGCAGGGCGGCGAGACGCCGGACGAGCGGCCGTTCGAGGACGCCGGCGGGTACCAGGAGTCCGGTCAGTTTGACGGCGTAGCACCCGAGGGCGGTCACACCGATCGCGATCCAGATGTTCAACGGTCCTCCTCCGGTATGTCGCCGCGCGCCGGCGCATCGCTCCGCTCCTTCACGTCACCGCGCGGTGTGCCCCCGCGGCGGCCCTGTGCCCACAGGACGGCCGGCGCCGCGAGCGCGGCCGCCAGAACCGGTACACCGGCGGGCAGGGCCGGCAGCAGGCCGAGACCCAGCAGGACGGCGAGCCCGGCGACCAGCCGTTCGGTGCCGGTCCTCAGCATCGGCGCGAGCAGGGCCAGGAAGACCGCGGGGCCGGCCGCGTCCAGGCCCCAGGCGTCGGTGTCCCCGATGGCCTCGGCGCCCAGCGCGCCGAGCAGCGTGGTGAGGTTCCACAGGACGTACAGGCTGAGCCCGGTGACCAGGAAGCCGACCCGGGCGCTGCGCCGGGTGGGCTGGGCGAGGGAGACCGCGGCCGTCTCGTCGATGACCCACTGGGCCGCGAACGGCCGCACCGCGCGCGGGAGGGCCAGCAGCTGGGACAGGCGCAACCCGTAGAAGGCGTTGCGCACGCCCAGGAAGAACGCACCGGCGGCGGCCGTGAAAGGGCTTCCCCCGGCCGCCAGCGCCCCCACGAGGGCGAACTGGGACGCCCCCGTGAACACCAGCAGGCTGAGCGTGCAGGTCTGCAGCAGGGTGAGTCCGCTGCCCGCCGAGGTCACTCCGAAGGCGAATCCGGAGAGCCCGACGGCGATCCCGACCCCCAGGGCGTCCCGGACGACCGCGCCGTCCCGTTTCTCTCCCGGGACGTCCCCGGCGCGTACCTGTGCGAATGCTGCTTGTTGTTCTGTTGCCACACCTCGGACGGTACGTGGAGCGCTCACCGGGTGTCTTGTACGTTCTTGCGCTCGCGCTGGTAGGCGCCCGGCGGCACGCCGACGATCCGGCCGAAGTGCCGGTTCAGGTGCGGCTGGTCGGTGAAACCGACCGCGACGGCGACCTCCGACGGCATCGTGCCCGCGTCCAGCAGCCGGCGCGCCCGCCGTACCCGTGCGTCGGTGAGCCAGGCGTGCGGCGGCATTCCGTAGGTGTCGCGGAAGGCCCGCAGCAGCGCGAACGGACTGGTGCCGAGTTCGTCGGCCAGCTGTTCCAGCGTCGGCGGCGCGGCCATCCGTTCCTCCAGCAGGGCACGCGCGCGTGCGGCGGTCCGGACACCGGCCGTGCGTACCCGGCGCCGGGGCAGCGACCCGCCGTTCAGCCGCAGCAGCCGGGTCACGGCCACCCGCAGCAGGGTGTCGGCGGCGAGCGCGTTGCCCTCGTCGGTGGCCCGCAGCACCCGGTGCACCAGGTGGACGGTGTACGGATCGTCGAGCACCGGTGTCACGAATCCCGGGGTGCCGCGCAATGTGGTGGTCTCGGCGGCGATGGCCACCACCACCTCGGGCGGCGGATACACCGCGCCGTACCGCCATCCCTCCGGCACCCCCGCCCGTCCGGTGTGCGGGGTGTCCGGGTTCACGAGCGCGAGTGTTCCGGCACCCGCGTACTGGTCGGCCCCACCGTGGTGGAAGACCTCCACTCCGTCGGCGATGGCGGCGATCACGAAGTTCTCGTGGGTGTGCCGCACGAACGACTTGCGGATGTAGCGGGCCCGGAGCAGGTCGACGCCGGGCAGCTCGGCGTACTGCCAGTGCCGCGCGCGTTCCTTGCCCGTTTCCGTCATACGGCCATTGTCACGCGCCCCGGCAGAGCTCCCTGCCGGGGCCCCGGGGACCGCGCTCGGCCGGCGGCCGGGCATCCGCGCAGGCCAGCCCCGTTGTCAGTGCCCGGGTGCACGATGGACGCATGGTCAGTACACCGCACCCGGCCCTGGACGGCTTCTCCGCCGCGACCCGCGGCTGGTTCACGGGGGCGTTCGCGGCACCCACCGCGGCCCAGGCGGGCGCGTGGCGTGCCCTCCGGGAGGGTTCGGACGTACTGGTGGTCGCCCCCACCGGCTCCGGAAAGACGCTGGCCGCCTTCCTCGCGGCCCTGGACCAGCTGGCCGCCACGCCCCCGCCCGCAGACCACCACAAGCGCTGCCGCGTCCTGTACGTCTCCCCGCTCAAGGCTCTGGCCGTCGATGTCGAGCGCAATCTGCGCAGCCCGCTGACCGGCATCCGCCAGGAGTCCGTGCGCCTGGGGCTGCCCGAGCCCGAGGTGAAGGTCGGGATCCGCTCCGGCGACACCCCGCCCGCGGAGCGCCGGGCCCTGGCCACCCGCCCGCCGGACATCCTGATCACCACCCCGGAGTCCCTGTTCCTGATGCTGACGTCAGCCGCGCGCGACGCGCTGACGGGCATCGAGACGGTGATCCTGGACGAGGTGCACGCGGTCGCCGGTACCAAGCGCGGGGCGCATCTGGGGCTGTCCCTGGAGCGGCTGGACGAGCTGCTGCCCCGGCCGGCCCGCCGTATCGGCCTGTCGGCGACGGTCCGTCCGGTCGACGAGATCGCCCGTTTCCTGTCCCCTCGCGGCAAGGTGGAGATCGTCCAGTCGGATTCGGGCAAGGAGTTCGACCTGTCCGTCGTGGTCCCGGTCGAGGACCTGGGCGAGTTGGGAGGCTCCCCCGTGGCGGACGCCTCGGAGGGTGCTGGGGAAGCGGAACGCCCGTCGATCTGGCCGCACGTCGAGGAGCGGATCGCCGACCTGGTCCAGTCCCACCGTTCGACGATCGTGTTCGCGAACTCCCGCCGCCTCGCGGAGCGCCTGTGCAACCGGCTCAACGAGATCGCCTACGAGCGGGCCACCGGCGAGCCCCTGGGCGAGCACCACTCCCCCGCCGAGCTGATGGGCGGGTCCGGAGCCGCCCAGGGCGCACCCGCCGTCATCGCCCGCGCGCACCACGGCTCGGTGTCCAAGGAGCAGCGCGCCCAAGTCGAGGAGGACCTCAAGGCGGGCCGGCTGCCCGCGGTGGTGGCCACCTCCAGCCTTGAGCTGGGCATCGACATGGGCGCGGTCGACCTGGTGGTCCAGGTGGAGTCGCCGCCGTCCGTGGCCTCGGGGCTCCAGCGGGTCGGCCGCGCGGGGCATCAGGTGGGGGCGGTCTCCACGGGCGTGGTGTTCCCGAAGTACCGGGGCGACCTCGTCCAGGCCGCCGTGGTCACCGAGCGGATGCGGACGGGCTCCATCGAGTCGCTGCGCGTTCCCGCGAACCCGCTGGACGTCCTGGCCCAGCAGATCGTCGCCATGACGGCCATGGACACCTGGCAGTTCGACGACCTGCTGGCGATGGTCCGCCGGGCCGCGCCCTTCGCCTCCCTGCCCGAGTCGGCCTTCACGGCCGTACTGGACATGCTCGCCGGCCGCTATCCCTCCGACGCGTTCGCGGAACTGCGCCCGCGCGTGGTGTGGGACCGGGTCACGGGCGAGATCACCGGCCGCCCGGGGGCACAGCGGCTCGCCGTCACCTCCGGGGGCACCATCCCCGACCGGGGCCTGTTCGGGGTGTTCCTCGCGGGCGTCGACCCCAAGAAGGGCGGCGGACGGGTCGGCGAACTCGACGAGGAGATGGTCTACGAGTCCCGTGTCGGTGATGTGTTCACACTCGGCACGAGTTCCTGGCGCATCGAGGACATCACGCGCGACCGGGTGCTGGTCTCCCCGGCCCCGGGCGTACCGGGCCGGCTCCCGTTCTGGAAGGGGGACCAGCTGGGCCGCCCGCTGGAGCTGGGCCGCGCGGTGGGCGCCTTCCTGCGCGAGGTCGGCTCGCTGGCCGGGGAGGAGGCGCGTCTGCGGCTCCTCGCCGCCGGGCTCGACGCCTGGGCCGCGGACAATGTGCTGTCCTACCTCGACGAGCAGCGCCAGGCCTGCGGCCATGTCCCGGACGACCGCACGATCGTCGTGGAGCGCTTCCGTGACGAGCTCGGCGACTGGCGGGTCGTCGTGCACTCCCCGTTCGGCGCCCAGGTGCACGCCCCGTGGGCGCTCGCGCTCGGGGCGCGTCTCTCCGAGCGGTACGGCATGGACGCCCAGGTGATGCACGCCGACGACGGCATCGTGCTGCGCCTGCCGGACGCCGACCTGATGGGCCTGGACCTGCTCGACCAGGAGCCGGTGCGGGCGGGCACCGAGTACGACGCGGACCAGGCACCGCTGGGCGCCGCGGACGTCGTCTTCGACAAGGGGGAGGTCGACCAGGTCGTCACCGACCAGGTGGGCGGCTCGGCACTGTTCGCGTCCCGCTTCCGCGAGTGCGCCGCCCGCGCGCTGCTGCTTCCGCGTCGCAACCCCGGTAAACGCACCCCGCTGTGGCAGCAGCGCCAGCGTGCGTCCCAGCTGCTCCAGGTGGCGGGCGAGTTCGGCTCGTTCCCGATCGTCCTGGAGGCGGTCCGCGAATGTCTCCAGGACGTCTTCGACGTCCCCGGTCTCGTCGAGCTGATGGGCGACCTGGAGTCCCGTAAGGTGCGGCTCGTCGAGGTCACCACCCCCGAGCCGTCCCCCTTCGCCCGCTCTCTGCTGTTCGGCTACGTCGCCCAGTTCCTGTACGAGGGCGACTCCCCGCTCGCCGAGCGCCGCGCGGCGGCCCTGTCGCTGGACTCGCGGCTGCTGGCCGAGCTGCTCGGCCAGGCGGAGCTGCGCGAACTGCTTGACGCCGAGGTGCTGACCGAGCTGGAGCGTGAGCTGCAGTGGCTCACCGAGGACCGGCGGGTCAAGGACGCGGAGGGGGTGGCCGACCTGCTGCGCGTGCTCGGCCCGCTCACCGGGGCCGAGCTGGCGGAGCGGGGCGCCGAGCCGCGGTGGGCGGCGGACCTGGTGTCGGCACGCCGCGCGATCCGGGCCCGCGTCGCCGGCACGGAGCACTGGGCGGCGATCGAGGACGCCGGGCGGCTGCGCGACGCGCTGGGCACGGCGCTGCCGGTCGGCGTACCGGAGGCGTTCACCGAACCGGTCAAGGACCCGCTCGGCGACCTGCTCGCGCGGTACGCTCGCACGCACGGCCCGTTCACGTCGGGCACGGCCGCGGCCCGCTTCGGGCTGGGCGTGGCGGTCACCGAGGGCGCCCTGCAGCGGCTCTCCGCGGCGGGCAGGGTCGTCCAGGGCGAGTTCCACCCGGCCGGGATCGGCCAGGAGTGGTGCGACTCGGCCGTGCTGCGCCGGCTGCGCCGCCGTTCCCTGGCCGCCCTGCGGCACGAGCTGGAACCGGTGTCACCGGCCGCGCTCGCCCAGTTCCTCCCTCAGTGGCAGCACATCGGCAAGGGGCACACGCTGCGCGGCGTCGATGGTCTGGTGCGCGCGATCGAGCAGTTGCAGGGGGCGTCCGTGCCCGCGTCCGCCCTGGAGAAGCTGGTCCTGCCCTCCCGGGTCGCGCACTACGCCCCCGCGATGCTGGACGAGCTCACGGCCACCGGCGAGGTGGTGTGGGCCGGTGCCGGTTCCCTCCCGGGCAAGGACGGCTGGGTCTCCCTCCACCTCGCGGACGCGGCCCCACTGCTGCTGCCGCCACCGCGCCCCCTGGAGACGACCGCCCTGCACCAGTCGGTCCTCGATGCCCTCTCCGGCGGCTACGGGCTGTTCTTCCGCCAGATCGCCGACCAGGTCCGCGCCACCACCCACCCCGAGGTCACCGACCCCCAACTGGCCGACGCCGTCTGGGACCTGGCCTGGTCCGGCCGGCTGACCAACGACACGCTCGCTCCCCTGCGCTCGCTGCTGGGCTCGGGCCGCACCGCGGGCTCCACCGCCCACCGCGCGAAGCGCCAGGTCCCCCGCGGACGCTACGGCTCACTCGCTGCAGCCGCCCGCGGTGCCTCCCGTACCGGCCCGCCGACGGTCGCCGGCCGCTGGTCACTGCTGCCGGACCGGGAGACCGACCCCACGGTCCGCGCCCACACGCTGGCCCGGACCCTGCTCGACCGGCACGGCGTGGTCACCCGGGGCGCGGTCGCCGCCGAGGGCGTCGAGGGCGGTTTCTCCGCGGTCTACCGCGTTCTGTCGGCTTTCGAGGAGACCGGGCAGGCCCGTCGCGGCTACGTGGTGGAAGGCCTGGGGGCCGCGCAGTTCGCCATGGACGGCGCCGTGGACCGCCTCCGCGCGGCGGCCAACGCCCGCGAGCGGGGCGACGCCCTCCCCGGGCCCGGCCCGGACGACCCGTTCGAGGGCGGCCCCTTCGGCGCCGGCCCTGACTTCCCCGGCGGCCCCGATCCTCTCGCCCTCCACCGCTTCGCCCCGCCCGCCGACGGCTCCCACGAGCCCGCCCTTGGCCACGGCGGCTTCCCCCGCCTCCCGGACGGCGCCGACCGGGCGTCGCATCCGCGGCCGTCGCCGGGCGACTACGTCTCCCCGCGCGACCTCGTCGCGCAGATTCCCGGGTCCCGGCAGCGCGGGGCGCGCCCGTCGTACGACCCCTTCGCGGGCCGGCGCACCGGCCCGGAGCGCGCCCCGCGGACCGTCGTCCTGGCCGCCGCCGATCCCGCGAACGCGTACGGTGCGGCCCTGGGCTGGCCCGAGCCCCCGACGGGCGCCGGGCACAAGCCTGGGCGCAAGGCGGGCTCGCTGGTGGTCCTCGTCGACGGTGAGCTGACGCTCTATGTGGAGCGCGGCGGCAAGACGGTGCTGGCCTGGCCCGCGGACCCGGACGGCGAACCCGCCGACGACCCCCGCATTCCCGCCGCGGCGGAGGCCCTCGCCGCCGCCGCCCGCGCGGGCTCCCTCGGCACGGTCACCGTGGAGCGGGTCAACGGTGCCCCGGCCCTGACCTCCCCGCTCGGGGCACTCCTGGAGGCCGCGGGCTTCGTCGCCACTCCCAGAGGCCTGCGCCTGCGCGCCTGACGCACGGCCTTCCCGCCCCGGCCCGCCTCAGTCCCGGCCGCGCACTCCCCCGGCACCCGTACGACGACATGCCACCCTTGACCCATGCCCGAAGGAGATACCGTCCGGCAGGCCGCGAGGCGGCTGCACAGCGCCCTCGCGGGCACGGTGCTGACCCGCAGCGACCTCCGGGTGCCCCGGTTCGCCACGGCCGACCTCACCGGCCGCACCGTCCTGGACGTCACTCCGCACGGCAAGCACCTCCTCACCCGTGTCGAGGGCGGCCTGACCCTGCACTCGCACCTGCGGATGGACGGCTCCTGGCGTGTGTACGCGAACGGGCAGCGCTGGAGCGGTGGCCCCGCCCACCAGATCCGCGCGATCCTGGGCAACGCCGACCGCACCGCCGTCGGCTACCGTCTGCCCGTCCTCGAACTCCTGCGCACCACCGACGAGGACCGCGTGGTCGGTCACCTCGGCCCCGACCTCCTCGGCCCGGACTGGGACCCCTCCCTGGCAACGGCCAACCTGCTCCGCGACCCGGCCCTCCCGCTTGGCGAGGCCCTCCTCGACCAGCGCAACCTCGCCGGCATCGGCAACGTGTACAAGAGCGAGCTCTGCTTCCTGCTCGGCGTCACGCCCTGGCTCCCCATCGGCGAACTGCCCGCCGACCGTGCCGCACAGCTGCCCGGACTCGCGAAGAAGCTGCTGGAGCACAACCGCGACCGCCCCGTCCGCAGCACCACGGGACGCCGCGACCAGAACCTGTTCGTCTACGGCCGCGCGACCCGCCCCTGCCTGCGCTGCCGCACCACGGTCCGCCGGGCCGACCAGGGCGACGGCTCCCGCGACCGCCCCACCTACTGGTGCCCCGTCTGCCAGCAGGGCCCGGCCCCGCCCCCCGGCTCCTGAACCGGCGGCCCGTCAGGTCTGCTCGTACGTTCCCCGAATGGCTCTCGCGCCGTCCGACCTCACCGGTCGCACCGCCTTCGTCACCGGTGCCGCCGGTCAGTGGCATCGTCGGCCATGCCTGCGCACTGCTGCCGGCCGAGGCGGGGCCACCGTGCACTGCGCGGACCGCGATACGGGCCGCCGCGTGGACGGCACCGCCCGCGTCCGGGTCGTCCGGACGTGCTGGCCGCGGTCGCGGGGATCATGCGCGGCAGCCCCGTCCTCGAGACCCGGGACGAGGACCTCGACCGCGTGCTGGACGTGAACTTCAAGGGAGTGCCGGACGCCTGCCGGTCGGCGGCCCGCCTGATGATCGCCCGTGGCACCGGCGACAGCATCGTCACCATGGCCTCGGGCGCCATGGACACCGGCACCCCGGCCCGCTCCGCACGCCCATGACCGGCCCCCACGACGACAAGGGACAGTCCCGCGCCGAGGCCGCGCCGACCCGGATGGCCCGGCTGTCGCCCTTGGGGCGGATCAGCGGGTCAAAGGACGTCGCACGGACCGTCCTGCACCTGGCCTCGGATGGGGCGGCCTTCACCACTGACCGGATTCTTTGCCCGAACGGGGACGCGGTGATGCCGTGGGGACGGCCCCCGGCGAAGTGACCGCCGCCGAGGTGCCGGCGGCCGAAGTACCGCTGCCCGCTTTCCAGGCCCACCGCCACCGCCCGTCCGCAAGGGCGGCTTCTGCGCGGCCCTTCGGCATGCAGTGCACCGGAAGCAGGCTCAGTCCCCAGCCGCCGGCCGCGACCGCTGCCTCCAGCACTCCGGCGTCGGGGACGAGCAGCAGCCTCGCCACGGCCCACCAGCACAGGATCCCGAGCCCCAGCGCAACACCCCGAGCACCCCAGCGGACCGCCTGCGCCCTCATGGCCTCCCCCTCCGGCCGGGCGCTATGAGGCCGCTCATCCGGGCGGCCAGGGCGCACCGACGGCACACGGGCGCACCGCGCCCCGCACCGATCGCCGCACCTGTGCTCCCGCGGCCCCCGCGTGCCGCACGTCCACCCGGCCCGGCTCGCTGCCGCTCAGGGCAGCGCCCGGGGCCACGTCACCCGTTCTCGGCCTGGAACATCCAGTGCTGCTTCTCGAGATCCCCCGTCACCGCGATGAGGAGGTCCTGGCTCACCGGGTCCGCCTCACCGGTCGCGTCGACCCGCTCGCGCATCCGCGCGATCACCGCGCCCAGTGCGTCCACCATGGCACCCACCGCGGCCGTGTCGTCGACCCAGCCCTCGGGCGTCACCCCGATGCCGCTGCCGACGGCCACCGTCGCGGCGCGCCCGTCGGGTGAGACGCCCAGCGCTGCGGCGCGCTCCGCCACGGTGTCGGTGTGCCTCCGCGCGAGGGTCACCACCTCGTCGAGCTGCAGGTGCACGGAACGGAAGCGCTGCCCGACCACGTTCCAGTGGATCTGCTTCGCCACCAGGCTGAGGTCCACCAGGTCGACAAGGGCTCCTTGGAGCGCCTCGGACACAGTCTTCAGGTTCTCGTCGGACAATGGGCTCTTCACGACGTACATCCGCACCTCCGTGGCTGATCCCCCGCATGGTCCCTCGTTCCCTCAACCATGGCGGTCACGCCTCGGACCGGCAAATGCACACACACGCGGCAACCGAAAAGGCGCGGCCCCGGAACGCGGGCAAGCGAAAACCCCGGCGACGCCCCTCCGGATCTCCCGGAAGAGCCCCGGCCGGGGCCTGTCACACTGTCACACCGCGTCAGGCGGCGACGACGTCCACCGCTTCGGCGGGCGCCTTGATGGTCACCCGTTCCGGTGGCACACCGGCCACCGAGACGGAACCCAGCATCGGACGAACCGGCGCGGGTACGGGTTCACTGGGGGTCGCTGCAGCCGACCGGGCCAGCTCGGCGAGGGCGAGCTCGTCGCTCACTTCCCGCATGAGCTCGGACATCCGTACGTCCAGCGCGTCGCAGATCGCGGAGAGCAGCTCGGAGGAAGCCTCCTTCTGCCCCCGCTCCACCTCGGAGAGATAGCCGAGTGAGACTCGGGCGGACGAGGAGACTTCGCGCAGAGTACGGCCCTGGCGCTGGCGCTGCCGACGCAGCACGTCACCCAGCAGGCGACGGAGCAGAATCATCGGTGGCTCCCTCCTCGGGCCGTGTATCGGGATCCTTCTCGCCCCACCGTACCGCCTTGCGCTGCGGCCGTGCGGGGAGCGATGTCGTGTTCACTCTGGGCTGTAAGCATCAAAACCCCCCGTTCTGTTCCGTATCCTGTGCCCGCTCATTCCCGGTCTGTTCGCCCGCAAGCTCTCCAAGAAGCAGTGCGAGTACGCTCCGTACACTCTCCATACGAATTTCCGCCCGGTCGCCGTTCAACCGCAGGCGCTCCACTTTTCTGCCGCTGGCAGAGCCCGAAGCCGTCGCCGACGGCCCGTGCACGGCCACGTAGACGGTCCCGACGGGCTGTCCGTCCTGGGGATCCGGGCCGGCGACTCCCGTGGTCGCGATCCCCCAGTCCGCGCCCAGTGCCTTGCGGACACCGGCCGCCATCTCCGCCGCCACCTGCGGATCCACCGCTCCGCTCCGCGCCAGCAGGGTGACGTCGACGCCGAGCAGTTCATGCTTGAGATCGGTGGCGTATGCCGTGACCGAGCCCCGGAATGCCTTGGACGCCCCGGGGACAGAGGTGATCTCCGCGGCCACCAGACCTCCGGTCAGCGATTCCGCGACGGCCAGCGTCATACCCCTCACGGTGAGTAGTCGCACCACTTCGGCGGCCGGAGAACTCACGCCTTCGTCTCTTCCAACGCGGCCTTCCGCTCCGCGATTCCCTGTCGGCGCAGCACGATGGCCTGTCTCACATAGTCGAGCCCGGTCACGACCGTGAGCACGACAGCCGCCGCCATCACCCAGAACCGCAGAGTCGCCAGCCACCCCGTCAGCGCCAGCACGTACATGCCGACGGCCACGCCCTGGGTGAGGGTCTTGAGCTTGCCCCCGCGGCTCGCCGGAATAACGCCGTAGCGAATGACCAGGAAACGCAGGAGCGTAATGCCGAGTTCCCGGCCGAGGACGACTCCGGTGACCCACCAGGGGAGATCTTCCAGCGCGGACAGACAGATCAGCGCCGCTCCCATGATCGCCTTGTCGGCGATGGGATCGGCGATCTTTCCGAAATCGGTGACCAGGTTGTAGGTGCGCGCCAGATGACCGTCGAACAGGTCGGTGATCATGGCGACGGCGAAGGCGGCCCAGGCGAACGAGCGCCAGGCCGGGTCGTATCCCCCGTCGGCCAGCATCAGGGCGACGAAGGCCGGAACGAGGACCAGCCGGAGCATGGTGAGCAGGTTGGCGATGTTCCAGACACTGGCCTGGTTGACAGCTGCCGCCGCGATCTTCTTGCCCCGCGCCGGGTGCCCGTCGCCGTCACGGCCGTCGCCGTCACGGCCGTCGCCGTCACGGCCGTCGCCGTCACGGCCGTCGCCGTCACGGCCGTCGCCGTCACGGCCGTCGCCACTCGAAACGTCGTGGGAAGCACTGTGCGACGTGCTGCCAGGAATGCCGCCCGCGGCACCCTCGGTCGCGCCTTGGGAAGCCGGGGTCCGGGTCCGGGAGGCTTCACCGCCCGGAGTCCCGCCGGGCCGCGAACGGTCGGCCGGACTCGCCGCCGCCCTCCTCGCGCCGGAGGGGCCTCCCGCCGCGGATGCCGGGACACCCGTCATCTGCCCGTCTCCTCGCTCAGCGCGGGCGAACCCTGGAACAGCGGCTCGGCCACCAGGTCGACACCTTCCGTGCCGACGACCTTCGCCTCGACCATACGGCCCGGGCGCAGACCCCTGCCGCTCGTGAGCAGGACCTGGCCGTCGGTCTCGGGAGCCTGGTGCGCTGCCCGGCCGTACACCCCCTCTTCCTCGTCGACGGACTCCACCAGCACGCGCACCGTCTCGCCGACCCGCTCCTCGGCGCGCTGCGAGACGAGTTCCTCGGCCATCCGGGAAACCCGCGCCAGCCGCTCGGCCACGACGTCCTCGTCCAGCTTGTGCCCGTACGTCGCCGCTTCGGTGCCCTCCTCGTCGGAGTAGCCGAAGACACCGATGGCGTCCAGCCGCGCGTGGGTCAGGAACCGCTCGAGCTCGGCGAGGTCGGACTCCGACTCGCCGGGGAAGCCGACGATGAAGTTGGAGCGCACACCGGCCTCGGGCGCCTTGCTCCGGATGGTGTCGAGGAGCTCCAGGAAGCGGTCCGTGTCGCCGAAGCGGCGCATCGCGCGCAGCACGTCGGGCGCGGAGTGCTGGAAGGACAGGTCGAAGTACGGGACGACCCCGGGTGTGGAGGTCAGCACGTCGATCAGGCCGGGGCGCATCTCGGCGGGCTGGAGGTAGCTGACGCGGACCCGCTCGATGCCGTCGACCTCGGCGAGCTCGGGCAGCAGGGACTCCAGGAGGCGGATGTCGCCGAGGTCCTTGCCGTAGGAGGTGTTGTTCTCGGAGACCAGCATGACCTCCTTCACGCCCTGTTCGGCCAGCCATCGCGTCTCGCCCAGCACGTCGCTCGGGCGGCGTGAGATGAAGGAGCCACGGAAGGACGGGATGGCGCAGAAGGAGCAGCGCCGGTCGCAGCCGGAGGCGAGCTTCACCGAGGCGACCGGGGTGCCCTCCAGCCGGCGCCGCAGAGGCGCGCGGGGGCCGGAAGCCGGGGCGAGACCCGCGGGCAGGTCCACCGGACCGTGTCCCGGGAGTGCGACGGACGCGGCGGACTCCTGCCGCTCGGCGGGGCTGATGGGCAGCAGCTTGCGCCGGTCACGCGGGGTGTGGGAGGCGTGGATGCCGCCGTTCAGAATGGTCTGGAGGCGGTCCGAGATATCGGTGTAGTCGTCGAAGCCGAGCACGCCGTCGGCCTCGGGAAGCGCCTCGGCGAGTTCCTTGCCGTACCGCTCGGCCATGCAGCCCACCGCCACCACGGCCTGCGTTCTCCCGTGGCCCTTGAGGTCGTTGGCCTCCAGGAGGGCGTCGACGGAGTCCTTCTTGGCGGCTTCGACGAAACCGCAGGTGTTCACGACGGCGACGTCCGCGTCCTCGGCATCCTCCACGAGCTGCCAGCCGTCCGCCTCCAAACGGCCTGCGAGCTCCTCCGAGTCCACCTCGTTACGGGCGCAGCCAAGGGTGACGAGTGCGACGGTGCGGCGATCAGGCATGGGCTCAAGACTACTTCGTCCCGCTGACACCCCACGTCGACGGGGTTGACCGATCTTGGCCGGCCCCGTCGGCGAGGCGCCCTTCCGGGTGCGGTCCCGCTATCCGGCCTGCGGGTCGCCCTTGGTGTAGGTCAGGCGCTCCACGGCGCCCGGCTGCCAGTCGTCCTCGATCTTCTTGCCGTTGACGAAGAGGTCGATCACGCCGGCGTCACCGAGCACGAGGTTGATCTTCGAGCTGTCCTCGAAGGTCTTGGAGTCGCCTTGCGCGAGCAGTCCGTCGAAGAGCAGCCGGCCGCTGTGGTCCTTGGCGGAGATCCAGCTGCGCCCGTCGGGGGCGCTCACCTTGACGATCACCTTGTCCTGCGGGGCGGCCGCGATGGCGCTGTCGGAGGGTTCCGGCTCGGGGGCGGCGGGCTTCCCGGACTTGGGGGTGGACGATTCGGACACACTCGGAGTGGCGTCGCCGTCGGCGACGTTCGCCTTGTCGCCGTCGCCGCCGTTGACCATCGTGAACCCGACGAAGCCGATGACGACGACGATCGCGGCCACCATGGCGGCGGTCCAGTTGGGCCCGCGCCGCTCGGGACGGATGCGCTCCGCCTCGAACAGGGGGGCGGCCGGGGTGGGTGCCGGACGGCCTCCGTGCTCGGCGTCGTACTGGGTGATCAGCGGGGCGGGGTCGAGGTGCACGGCCCGGGCCAGGGTTCGGATGTGCCCGCGCGCGTAGACGTCGCCGCCGCAGGACTCGAAGTCGTCCGCCTCGATGGCGTGCACGATGGCGATACGGACCCGGGTGGCGGTGGTGACGTCGTCGACGGTGAGGCCGGCGGCGATGCGCGCCTGCTTCAGCGCACGTCCGACGGAGGGACGGGCTCCCTCGGAGGCACCGTCGAACACGTCGGATACATCGGATACGTCGTCGAACGGACGCTCGTCTTCAGGAGAGTTGCCGATGGACACGGGGGCGCCTTTCGAGCGTGTAGCCACCTGTGCTGGAGGTTCAGTCTAGGGGGGTGACAAAAGGGTGGGGCAACCGGACGGTCGGACTTTGTACGCCATCTGAATGGCCCGACATACCGATGATGGCACTACTGCTTGCCGTTTCCCTCAACTTGACGTGCGACCGGGGGAAACGGTTGCGCACTGCTCCCTTACGGGTGGGTCACGATCGGCCATCTGGGTGTGCCGGAGCGACGACTGTGTCCCGAATCCCTACCCCTCAGACTCCCCCCGGATCACGGCGAGCACGCCATCCAGCTCGTCCGCCTTCACAAGAACGTCACGAGCCTTCGAACCTTCGCTCGGTCCGACGATGTTCCGGGACTCCATGAGGTCCATGAGCCGGCCCGCCTTCGCGAAGCCCACCCGCAGCTTGCGCTGGAGCATGGACGTCGAACCGAACTGGGTGGAGACGACCAGTTCGGCCGCCTGGCACAGCAGGTCCAGGTCGTCGCCGATGTCCTCGTCGATCTCCTTCTTCTGCTTGGTCCCGACGACGACGTCGTCCCGGAAGACGGGCGTCATCTGGTCCTTGCAGTGCTGGACGACGACGGCGACCTCCTCCTCGGTCACGAACGCGCCCTGCATACGGGTCGGTTTGTTCGCCCCCATCGGCAGGAAGAGGCCGTCTCCCTTGCCGATCAGCTTCTCGGCGCCGGGCTGGTCGAGGATGACCCGCGAGTCCGCGAGGGAGGAGGTGGCGAACGCGAGCCGGGAGGGCACGTTCGCCTTGATCAGACCGGTGACGACGTCGACCGAGGGCCGCTGCGTGGCGAGCACCAGGTGGATGCCGGCCGCCCGCGCGAGCTGCGTGATCCGCACGATGGAGTCCTCGACGTCCCGCGGGGCGACCATCATCAGGTCGGCCAGCTCGTCGACGATCACCAGCAGGTACGGGTACGGCTGGAGTTCCCGCTCGCTGCCCTCGGGCGATTTGGCCTTGCCCTCGCGCACCGCGCGGTTGAAGTCGTCGATGTGCCGGTACCCGTAGGCGGCCAGGTCGTCGTAGCGGAGGTCCATCTCGCGGACGACCCACTGGAGGGCCTCGGCGGCCCGCTTGGGGTTGGTGATGATCGGCGTGATCAGGTGCGGGATGCCCTCGTAGGCGGTGAGCTCCACGCGCTTGGGGTCGACCAGGATCATCCGGACGTCCTCCGGCGTCGCCCGCATCATGATCGACGTGATCAGGCAGTTGATGCAGGACGACTTGCCGGAACCGGTGGCGCCGGCGACCAGCATGTGCGGCATCTTCGCCAGCGAGTGCATGACGTAGCCGCCCTCGACGTCCTTTCCGAAGGCGACCAGCATCGGGTCGTCGTCCTCGGCGGACTCCGCGAGCCGCAGTACGTCACCGAGGTTGACCATCTCCCGGTCGGTGTTCGGGATCTCGATGCCGACCGCGGACTTGCCGGGGATGGGGCTGATGATGCGTACATCGGCGCTGGCGACGGCGTACGCGATATTCTTCGTCAGCGCGGTGATCCGCTCGACCTTCACGGCCGGGCCGAGTTCCACCTCATAGCGGGTGACCGTGGGCCCGCGCGTGAAGCCCGTGACGCGGGCGTCGACCTTGAACTCAGTGAAGACGGTGGTGAGCGAGTCGACGACGGCGTCGTTGGCGGCGCTGCGCGACTTGCCGGGGCCGCCGCGCGTGAGGAGGTCGAGGGCCGGCAGGGAGTAGGTGATGTCGCCGGACAACTGGAGCTGCTCCGCGCGCGGGGGGAGGTCGCGGGGCTCGGACGGGGTCTTGGTGAGGTCCAGGACGCCGGAGTCCGCCCGCTCCCGGTCCTGCCCGGCCCGTCCGCCCCGCTTCGGCGCGTTCTGCCTGACGCCCGGCCTCGGCTCGTCCTGCTGGGGGCGGGCGGCGGGCACCGGTGTCGGGGTGGTCGGCTCACGGTCGCCCGTACGCACGCCCTGGGTCAGGTCGGCGACGATCGGTGAGGGCGGCATCCCGTGCAGGACGGCGCCGTCGAGGGCGGCGGCGGCCGCGGCGGCCACGTCCACGGCGTCCATCGGCCGGTTCATGTCGGGCTGGGGCACCGCGGACCTGCGCGGCCGGCCACGGCGCCGGGACAGCGCCTCCTGCTCCGCGAGGTCGGGGCCGTACTCCTGGGGCGCCCGTCCGCGTCCTCGGCGGCTCGCGGGCAGCGCCTCGCGCCACTGCTCCTCGTAGCGCTCGTCGTCCTCGCCGAACTCTTCCGGCTCACGGTCGTGAACGAGTCCCAGCTTGGTACCGAGCAGCCGCAGCCGCTGCGGAACGGCGGTGACCGGGGTGGCTGTGACGACCAACAGTCCGAAGACGGTGAGCAGCACCAGCAGGGGCACGGCGAGCACATCGGTCATGGTGTACGACAGCGGCGTGGCCGCGCCCCAGCCGATGAGTCCTCCGGCGTCCCTTATGGCGTGCATGCCGTCGCTGCGGGCGGGCGAGCCGCAGGCGATGTGGATCTGGCCGAGCACACCGATGAGGAGCGCGGACAGGCCGATCACGATACGGCCGTTGGCCTCCGGCTTCTCCGGGTGCCGGATGAGGCGCACCGCGACGACCGCGACCAGGATCGGCACCAGCAGGTCGAGCCGACCGAACGTGCCGGTGACCAGGATCTCCACGAGGTCGCCGACGGGCCCTTCGAGGTCGGCCCAGGTGCCTGCGGCGACGATGAGTCCGATGCCGAGCAGGAGCAGCGCGAGGCCGTCCTTGCGGTGGGCGGGGTCGAGGTTCCTGGCGCCCCGCCCTATGCCCCGGAAGACCGCTCCGACGGCGTGCGCCAGGCCCAGCCACAGGGCGCGCACGAGCCGGTAGACGCCGCCGGTCGGACTGGGAGCCGGCGGGGGCACGGGCTTCTTCACCGCGGCCCTCTTGGCCGGAGCCTTCTTGGCGGGCGGCCTCTTGGCGGGCGGCTTCTTGGCAGCGGCCTTCTTCGCCGGAGCCTTCGCGGAAGCAGCCGCCTTCTTCGCGGGTGGCTTCTTGGCTGCGGAGGGACGTGAGGCCATGGGGGTGAGGTTACCGGTGGAGACGCCGGTGGACACGCGTGCCAGCTGCTTCACCCGTTCGTGTCGCCGCCGCGGAGGCGCCGAACTGACGCGGATTCGACCCAAAACCGTGCCGGATGAGCCGCAAGGCCCGCACGCCGTCGGTCAGTTCTGCGACGGCACCGGTGACGCGCCGCCCGTACCCGGTTCCAGTGCGTCCAGCGCCCTTCGCAACCCCGTGAGCTTGCGCTCCAGATGGGCCGCCGTGGCCACTGCGGCCGCGTCGGTCGATTCGTCGTTGAGCTGCTTGGACAGGGCCTCGGCCTGTTCCTCGACGGCCGCGAGCCGCGCGGAGAGTTCGGCGAGCAGGCCGGCCGACTCCTTCTGCTCCCCGGCCTCCTTCTCGTCGCCCTCCAACTGGAGCCGCAGCAACGCCGCCTGCTCCCTCAGCTGACAGTTCTTCATGTACAGGTCGACGAACACCGAGACCTTCGCGCGCAGCACCCACGGGTCGAACGGCTTGGAGATGTAGTCGACCGCACCCGCCGCGTACCCGCGGAACGTGTGGTGCGGGCCGTGGTTGATCGCGGTGAGAAAGATGATCGGGATGTCCCGCGTCCGCTCCCGCCGCTTGATGTGCGCCGCGGTCTCGAAGCCGTCCATGCCCGGCATCTGGACGTCCAGCAGGATGACCGCGAAGTCATCCGTGAGCAGTGCCTTGAGTGCTTCTTCCCCGGACGATGCCCGTACCAGCGTCTGATCGAGCGCCGAGAGGATCGCCTCCAGCGCCAGCAGATTCTCCGGCCGGTCATCGACCAGGAGGATCTTGGCCTTCTGCACCATGGCCCGCCCTCCTCGCCCCGGCTTGGGGCCTCCCCTGTCCGCAGGTCCTGGGTGGGCACCGGCGGGTGCCGCCCCAGGGGACGACTCCCTTGCGCCGCCCGTCCTTGTGCCGGTCATCGTAGCCGCACCCCGCCCGTCACCACACCCTGTCACCGTGATGTCACTGTGCACATAGCAGAAACGCGGAGCGAGACCAGAAGGTTCCCCGAATCCCGTACTTCTACACGACTTCACGCACGCCGCGTCAGCAGTTCCACGCGAACGGCGAAGCCCCCTCCACCATCGCACGCCCCGGGGCGCCACCCTCACGCCCCCTCTCCCGGGGCACCCCGGTCACACCCCCCGCATCCACTGCTGCATCACCGACAGCAGGTGATCGGGGTCGACCGGCTTCGTCACATAGTCGGAGGCCCCCGACTCGATCGCCTTCTCCCGGTCGCCCTTCATCGCCTTCGCGGTGAGCGCGATGATCGGGAGCCCCGCGAACTGCGGCATCCGACGGATCGCCGTCGTCGTCGCGTATCCGTCCATCTCGGGCATCATGATGTCCATCAGGACGACCGCCACGTCGTCGTGCTGTTCCAGCACCTCGATGCCCTCGCGGCCGTTCTCCGCGTACAGCACGGACAGGCCGTGCTGTTCGAGGACGCTGGTCAGCGCGAACACATTGCGGATGTCGTCGTCGACGATCAGCACCTTCTGCCCGCCGAACCGGATGGTGCGCTGCGGCCGGGGCGCCGGATCCTGCTCCAGCTCCGTGCCCGGCGTGCCCGGCCACTGTTCCGGCTGCTGCGGCGCGGGCCGCTGCTCCAGCTCGGGCAGGGGCCTGCGGCGCCGCCGGAACAGAGCGGCCGGACCGTTCTGGGTCTCCCGGTACGACGTCACCCCGGCCGGTGCCTCCACCGCCGCACCGGGGGAATCGGCCGACCCGGCAGTGCCGCCGCTCTTCAGGGCCGGCATGGACTGCGGGTAGCCGTGCGGCGGCAACTCGCTCGGATGCAGCGGGAGGTACAGCGTGAACGTCGAGCCGCGGCCCGGCTCACTCTGCGCGTGGATCTCGCCACCGAGCAGTTGGGCGATCTCCCTGGAGATGGACAGCCCGAGCCCCGTGCCCCCGTACTTGCGGCTGGTCGTGCCGTCCGCCTGCTTGAACGCCTCGAAGATCACCCGCATCTTGCTGGCGGCGATCCCGATACCCGTGTCGGACACCGAGAACGCGATCAGGTCGGCGTCCGGGTCGGTCAGCGAACCGGCCTCCAGCAGCTGCTCCCTGATGGCCTGCGGGACATCGTCGCGGGCCGGCCGGATGACCAGCTCGACGGACCCGGAGTCGGTGAACTTCACCGCGTTGGACAGCAGGTTGCGCAGCACCTGCAGCAGCCGCTGCTCGTCGGTGTGCAGCGTGGCCTGCAGCTCCGGGGAGACCCGCACCGACAGGTCCAGGCCCTTCTCCGCGGTCAGCGGACGGAAGGTGGCCTCCACGTAGTCCACGAGCTGGACGAGCGCGATGCGCGTCGGGGAGACATCCATCTTGCCCGCCTCGACCTTCGACAGGTCGAGGATGTCGTTGATCAGCTGCAGCAGGTCGGAGCCCGCGCCGTGGATGGTCTCGGCGAACTCGACCTGTTTCGGGGAGAGATTCCCCTCGGGGTTGTCGGCGAGCAGCTTGGCCAGGATCAGCAGCGAGTTGAGCGGGGTGCGCAGCTCGTGCGACATGTTGGCCAGGAACTCGCTCTTGTAGCGCATGGAGACCGCGAGTTGCTCGGCGCGCTCCTCCAGGACCTGCCGCGCCTCCTCGATCTCGGTGTTCTTGACCTCGATGTCGCGGTTCTGACGGGCCAGCAGCTCGGCCTTCTCCTCCAGCTCGGCGTTGGACGCCTGGAGTGCCTTCTGCCGCTGCTCCAACTCGGCCGAACGTTCCCGGAGTTGCTCGGTCAGCTCCTGCGACTGCGTCAGCAGCGACTCCGTCTTGGTGTTCACCGAGATGGTGTTGACGCTGGTCGCGATCATCTCGGCGATCTGGTTGAGGAAGTCCTTCTGGATGTGCGTGAACGGGGTGAACGAGGCCAGCTCGATGACGCCCAGCACGGTCCCCTCGAACAGCACCGGAAGCACGATCACCTGGGCGGGCGGCGCCTCCCCCAGCCCCGAGGAGATCTTCAGGTAACCGCTGGGCGCGTTCGCCACCAGGATCGTGCGCTTCTCCATGGCGGCCGTCCCGATGAGCCCCTCACCGGGCCGGAACGACGTCGGCATGGAGCCCAGCGAGTAGCCGTACGAACCGAGCATGCGCAGCTCGTACTGGTCTTCGTCGGCAACGCTCACGTCCTCCCCGTCGACCAGGGGCAGGGAGAGGAAGAACGCGCCGTGCTGCGCGGAGACCACGGGCGTCAGCTCACTCATGATCAGCGAGGCCACGTCCTCCAGGTCCCGGCGGCCCTGCATCAGCGCGGAGATCCGGGCCAGGTTGCCCTTCAGCCAGTCCTGCTCCTTGTTGGCGATCGTGGTGTCGCGCAGGTTGGTGATCATCTTGTTGGTGGAGTCCTGGAGTTCCTTGATCTCCCCCGAAGCGTCCACATCGATCTTCAGGTTCAGGTCTCCCCGGGTCACCGCGGTCGTCACGCGTGCGATGGCACGCACCTGCCGGGTCAGGTTCCCCGCCATCTCGTTCACGGACTCGGTCAGGTCCCGCCAGGTTCCGTCGACGTCACGCACGCGTGCCTGCCCGCCGAGCTGGCCCTCGGTGCCCACCTCGCGGGCCACCCGCGTGACCTCCTCGGCGAACGACGACAGCTGGTCCACCATCGTGTTGATGGTGGTCTTCAGCTCGAGGATCTCCCCGCGCGCGTCGATGTCGATCTTCTTCGTCAGGTCGCCCTTGGCGATGGCCGTGGTCACCATGGCGATGTTGCGCACCTGGCCGGTCAGATTGGACGCCATCCCGTTCACCGACTCGGTGAGGTCCTTCCACGTACCGGCCACACCCGGTACGTGCGCCTGGCCACCGAGGATGCCGTCCGTACCCACCTCGCGGGCCACCTTGGTGACCTGTTCGGCGAACGAACTCAGCGTCCTCACCATGATGTTGATGGTGTCGGCGAGCTGTGCCAGCTCGCCGCGCGCCTCGATGGTGACCTGCCGCGTCAGATCACCGCTGGCGACCGCGGCCGAGACCTCGGAGATGTTCCGCACCTGCGTGGTCAGGTTCTTGGCCATCAGGTTGACGTTGTCGCTCAGGTCCTTCCAGATGCCCGTGACCCCGGGCACGTGCGCCTGGCCGCCGAGGATCCCCTCCGTGCCCACCTCGCGGGCCACCCGGGTCACCTGCTCGGCGAACGACGACAGCTGGTCCACCATCGTGTTGACGGTGGTGACGAGTTCGAGGATCTCGCCCTTGGCGTCGACGGTGATCTTCTTCGACAGATCGCCCTTGGCGACCGCGGTGGTGACCTCGGCGATGTTGCGCACCTGGAGGGTCAGGTTGTTCGCCATGCCGTTCACCGACTGGGTGAGGTCCTTCCAGGTGCCGGAGACGCCCTGCACCTCGGCCTGACCGCCGAGAATCCCCTCCGTACCCACCTCGCGGGCCACCCGGGTGACCTCCTCGGCGAACGACGACAGCTGGTCCACCATCGTGTTCAGCGTGTTCTTGAGCTCGAGGATCTCCCCACGGGCGTCCACGGTGATCTTCTGCGACAGGTCGCCCCGGGCCACCGCGGTCGCCACCTGGGCGATGTTGCGCACCTGCGCGGTGAGGTTGCCGGCCATGCCGTTCACCGAGTCGGTGAGGTCGCGCCACACGCCGGCGACGCCGGGCACCTGGGCCTGGCCGCCGAGCCGGCCCTCCGTGCCCACCTCACGCGCCACCCGGGTGACCTGATCGGCGAACGACGACAGCTGGTCCACCATCGTGTTGATGGTGTTCTTCAGCTCGAGGATCTCCCCGCGCGCGTCGACGTCGATCTTCTGCGACAGGTCACCCCGGGCGACCGCCGTCGTGACCTGGGCGATGTTGCGCACCTGGCCGGTCAGATTGGACGCCATCGAGTTGACCGAGTCGGTGAGCTCCTTCCAGGTGCCCGATACGCCGTCCACCCTGGCCTGACCGCCCAGCCGCCCCTCCGTGCCCACGTCCCGGGCCATACGCGTGACCTGATCGGCGAAGCTCGACAGCTGGTCCACCATCGTGTTGACGGTGTTCTTCAGCTGGAGCATCTCGCCGGACACGTCCACAGTGACCTTCTGCGACAGGTCGCCGTTGGCCACCGCCGTCGTGACCTGGGCGATGTTCCTCACCTGACCGGTGAGGTTGCGGAACGCGGTGTTGACGGAGTCGGTGAGGTCCTTCCAGGTCCCCGCCGCCCCCGGCACCTGCGCCTGGCCGCCCAGCTCGCCCTCGACACCGATCTCACGTGCCACGCGGGTGACCTCGGCGCCGAAGGCGGACAGCTGGTCCACCATCGTGTTGACGGTGTTCTTCAGCTCCAGCATCTCGCCGGCCACGTCCACGGTGACCTTCTGCGACAGATCACCGTTGGCCACCGCCGTCGTCACCGCGGCGATGTCCCGCACCTGCGTGGTCAGGTTCCGGAACACCGTGTTGACGGAGTCCGTCAGGTCCTTCCAGGTACCGGCGGCACCGGGCACGTTCGCCTGGCCGCCCAGCTGTCCCTCGGCGCCGACCTCGTTGGCGACGCGGGTGACCTCATCCGCGAAGATCTTCAGCGTCTCGGTCATCTGGTTGATCGTCTCGGCCAGCTGCGCGACCTCGCCACGTGCCGGAACGGTCACCTTCCGCGACAGATCACCATTGGCGACCGCGGTCGTCACCTCCGCGATCCCGCGCACCTGGGCCGTCAGGTTCCCGGCCATGGTGTTGACGGAGTCGGTGAGCTCCTTCCACACGCCGTCCACGCCGGACACCTGCGCCTGTCCACCCAGCGCACCTTCGGTGCCCACCTCGCGCGCGACGCGGGTCACCTCGGAGGAGAACGCCGAGAGCTGGTCCACCATCGTGTTGACGGTGTTCTTCAGCTCCAGCATCTCGCCTTCGACATGCACGGTGACCTTGCGGGACAGATCGCCCCGGGCGACCGCCGTCGTCACCAGCGCGATGTCGCGCACCTGCGCCGTCAGCCGCTCCGCCATGGTGTTGACCGAGTCCGTGAGGCCCTTCCACGAACCGGACATGCCCCGCACCCGGGCCTGACCGCCCAGCTTGCCCTCGGTGCCGACCTCGCTGGCCACCCGCGTGACCTCGTCGGTGAAGGTCGACAACTGGTCGACCAGATTGTTGACGGTACGTCCGACCTTCAGGAACTCGCCGCGCAGCGGCTGCCCCTGTCCGTCGCCCAGCTGTGACCGCAGCTCCATCCGCGGTGACAGATCACCGTCGGCCACCGCCGACAGCACCCGGCTGACCTCGGAGACGGGCCGCACCAGATCGTCCACCAGCGCGTTCGAGTTGTCGATCGCGCTGGACCAGGAGCCCTCACAGGCACCCGTCTCCAGGCGCTCGGTGAGTTTCCCCTCACGCCCCACCGTGCGCCGCACCCGCGCCAGCTCACCCGTCAGATGGAGGTTGCGGTCGGCCACCTCGTTGAAGACCGCCGCGATCTCCGCCATCGCGCCGTCGCCGGACACCGTGAGCCGCTTGCGGAAATTCCCGTCCCGCATCGCCACCAGGGCGGTCATCAGGCGGTTCAGGGCCGCGGTGTCCACCATGGTGGTCCCGCCCCGGGACCTGCCCTGCTTACCAGGGGGCTGTCCACCTTTCGCGCGCGTGTTCGTGCCCCGCGTCGCTGCGCCAGACTCCACTGTGTCCCTCCCGCGGGGGTCGACCGTTACTGCTGTGCTCGGGTACCACCGCACGGTGTACCTGTGACTGCTGACTGCTTCTGCCTGCTCTGCTTACTCGTGCATATGCGTGACCACTGCGATACCTGCCCTGCCTGCCAGAGCTCTACCCCGGACCGCCGCCCACCCGGCCCGGAGGACACCCGCCCTGTCCGGCCTTCGCAACAACCAGCCTGCCCAGTGTTTCACCCCCGCCGAGCCAGGCCATAACAGTTCGGCAGCTTCACACACCGTCCGCACGCCCTTTGGACGTCGGACACCTCCCGACGGAAACACAGCAGACCGGCATCCGCTCGGACCGCGAAGGTAAGTAACCTTGCATCCGGCTGTCCAGCCACACCGGTCCGTCCGGTCTGGGCGATGGCACGGAGACGAGCGGGCATCGGAGGGCGGCCGCACACATGACCACCGGACTGATCCCGGGGGAACAGCCCCCGGACCCTCGGCCGAAGAGCGGCCTGCCGCACCAGCGGCACGAGCCGGTCGGCCATGAAATCATGCCCGTCGAGAACCGGTCGAGGAGTTCTGTGATCACCGCGCGCGCGGCCGCCAGCTTCGAGCCCGTCGGGCGCTCGGTCGCGAGTGCCCGCTCCTTCGTCCGCGACACCCTCCAAGGATGGGGGTTCGCCGACATCATCGACGACGCCGTGGTCCTCACCAGTGAGCTCGTGACCAATGCCGTGGTCCACGCCGGCACCTGGGCCGACCTGCTGTGCCTGCGCTGCGACGACGGCGTACGGATCGAGGTGACCGACCGGTATCCGGAGCGTGAGGTCCCGCTTCAGGGCCCGGCCGCCGTCATGGGCAGCCCCGACCGCGAGGGCGGACGCGGCCTTCAGCTCTGCGCGGCCCTGGCCAACCGCTGGGGCGTCGAGTACGCCCCCGCCCACAAGACCGTCTGGTTCCAACTCGACGTCCCCGACCGACCGGTGGGCGCCCGCTCGGCCGGGCCGGCGCTGCCGTCCGAACTCCTCCCGATCGCCGACGCCCGGGTCCGCGTCGCCGTCGTGCAGATCGACCGGATCGGCGCGATCTCCTCCTGGAACGAAGACGCGGAGGAACTCTTCGGTTACACGGCCGACCAGGTCACCGGCAAGCCGCTCACCGACCTCGCCGCCTGGCCGCACACCCCCGGCACCGGCACCGGCATCGCGGAGGCGCTTCAACTCTCCCGCTGGGAAGGCAGCTACGGCGTGCGGGACGCCGGCGGCCGGGTGATCTCCGTCTACGCCTCGCACCTGCGTGTCCGCGACACGGACGGCGATCCGTCAACCGTGTGCCTCCTCGTCAGGGACCACGAACGGGCGGTCCTGCAGACTCCGTTGCGAGTCACCTCCGCCGACTCGGCCGGCTCCTCCGAGAGCCAGAGCACCGACCCCTTCGAGGTGTTCATCGGCTCGCCCGCCCCGGACGACCTCGACGGCCTCCTCCAGCGCACGGTGGAACGCGCCCGCGACATGCTCGACGGTGACTCCGCCTTCCTGCTCCTCGCCACCGATGACGAGACGGAACTCGAGGTACGCGCCTCCACCGGCCTGCCCTCTGCCCGTCAACGCTTCGCCCGCGTCCCGGTGGAGGCCGGCTCCGGGCGCTACGGCTCCGCCCGCATGCCGGCCGTCCACGACGACCTCGCCTCCCTGCCCGGCGCGGTCCCGCTCCTCAGCGGCACCGGGATGCGCTCGGTCGTCACGGTCCCGCTCAAGGTCGAGGGCCGTCTCACGGGCTCCCTCGGCGTCGCCGCGGAGGGGGCCGGCCGGTACTCCAACGAGGAGGCGCTACGCCTCCAGTTCGCCGCCGACCGCATCGCCCTGGCCGTCGAGTCGGCCCGCCTGGGCGAGCTGGAGCGACTGCGCCGGGGCTCGCTGAGTTTCCTCGTCGAGGCGTCCGACCTGCTGGCCGGCACCCTGGACCGCGACCAGACCCTGGCCCTCATGGCCCAGATGACCGTCCCCACCCTGGCCACCTGGTGCGCCGTCTACACGATCGCCGACCAGGCATCCGAACCGTACCTCTCCTACGTGCTGCACGAGGACGAGGAACTCATCGACGGCATCAAGTCCCTGCTCTCGAAGATCGCCCCGCCCGATCCGGTCCCCGCCCCCGGCGCCCGCGTCTGGTCGGCGCCCGGCGAGGTGGCCCATCAGGCGGCCCTGCGCTCGTCCATGCGCAGCCTGGGTCTGTCCAGCGGTCCGGGCAGCCAGATCACCTCCGGCATCGGCCCCACCCTCACCACGGCCTCCGCGGTCGGTGGCGAGACGGTGGTCCTCCCGCTGGTCGCCCGTAACCGCGTCATCGGCATGCTGACGCTCGGCAAGCCGACCGACGAACACTTCCGCCAGGAGATCCTGGAACTCGCCGAGGACCTCTCCCGCAGGGCCGCTCTGGCCCTGGACAACGCCCGCCTCTACTCCGAGCGCACGGCCATCAGCCAGGCACTCCAGCGCAGCCTCCTGCCGCCGGAGCTCCCCGACATCGACGGCGTCGAGGTCGAGGTCATCTACCGCGCGGCCGGCGAGGGCAACGAGGTCGGTGGGGACTTCTACGACCTGTTCCCGATCAGCGACGGCACCTACGGCTTCGCCATCGGCGACGTCTGCGGTACGGGCCCGAACGCCGCGGCCGTCACCGGCCTGGCCCGGCACGCGCTGAGGCTGCTGGCCCGCGAGGGCCTCAGCGGTCCTGCGGTCCTCGAGCGCCTGAACTCCGCCATCCTCGACGAGGGCGCCCGCAGTCGCTTCCTCACCCTGCTCTACGGCGAGCTGCGCCCGCGGGAGGACGGCAGCGCGGACCTGAAGGTGGTGTGCGCAGGCCACCCGCTGCCGTTGCGCCTGCGCCAGGACGGCACCGTCGAACCGGCGGCCGATCCCCAGCCCCTCCTCGGTGTCCTGGAGGACCTGGAGCTGTACGAGCAGGCGGTCACGCTCGATCCGGGCGATGTCCTGCTGTGCGTCACCGACGGTGTCACCGAGCGCCGTGAGGGCACGCGCATGCTCGGCGACGACGGTCTCGCCGACGTCCTGACGACCTGTACGGGCCTGACCGCCGGCGCGGTGGCCGCCCGCATCATGCGCGCAGTGGAACGCTTCGCCTCCGACGCCCCCTCCGACGACATGGCGATCCTCGCCATGCGCGTCCCGGGACTTCACCGGGAGTGAGCTGGATCAGATCTGGACATGGGAAAGGCCCCGCCCGGGAGGGCGGGGCCTTTCTGTTCGGAGCCCCCAAACGGAATCGAACCGTTGACCTTCTCCTTACCATGGAGACGCTCTACCGACTGAGCTATAGGGGCCTGTTGCCGTCTGCGGTTTCCCGCCTGGCAACGGAGTAGATCATACCCTGAGCAGCCCCGTGCTCCCAACCACTGGTCCTCGGCCGCGGTTCAAACAGCCGGCTGCAGCAGTCCGCCCAGCGCGTTGCACGCCGACGCGACGCGCTGCATGTCCCGCTTGGTCAACGAGGCGTCCACGGGCAGGGCGAGCGTCTCGTCGGCAGCCCGTTCGGTCTCGGGCAGAGACACGCACCGCCGGAACTCCGGCAGCCGGTGCACAGGTGTCTTCACCGGCACCCTGCACTCGACTCCCTTGGCCCGCACGGCTCGTGCGAAGGCGTCCCGGTCAGGTCGTCCGTTTCCGGGGATCCGCACGACGTACTGCTGGTAGGTGTGCCCGGCGCCTCCGTCGGGCGTCCGCACACCCCGCAGCTTCGCGTCGAGGTAGGCGGCCCGCTCCCTGCGCCGGGCGACCTCGTCGTACGGAGCCTCGGACTCCCCGTGTTCCAGCACGAGCAGGCCGTGTCGCTGTCCGAGAGCGTGCAACCGCGCGATGTCGGCGTGCCTGCCGAAGCGATGCACGGCGACGACGGCCGCCGTACGTGAGGTTATGACCGCTTCCACAGCGGCCGGCGCGAGGCAGTAGGTCGCCGGATCTATCTCGGCGAACACCGGCAACGCACCTGCAAGAGTGACGGCTTCGGCAACTTCCACGTTCCCGAAGGCGGACACGATCACCTCGTCACCGACTCCGACACCGGCGGCCCTGAGCAGTGCAGCAGTACCCATGGGAACGATGCTCGTTGCGCAACGTGAACTTCAAGTGACGCAGAACAAAAAAGGGTTGGACCCCGAACCGAAGTTCGGGGTCCAACCCTTTTCAAGAATTGTTCGGCGGCGTCCTACTCTCCCACAGGGTCCCCCCTGCAGTACCATCGGCG
>NZ_JBHSPC010000123.1:58978-73330 GCF_042656345.1 Streptomyces incanus | reverse complement strand
CCGCAGCCATGTTTTCACGCCAGCAAGGCGTACCCGAAGGGAACAGGGAGACTGACCTGAATCAGGCACCGCTGATCCGTTCCGAGACAGGCCCTGGTTCGCGCGGGTGCCAGGTTCGAGAACGATGTCCTCGTCGAGCGTCCAGAAGTTGCTGCTGTCTGATCAGCTCACGGATCCGCGGAGGCGGTTGCACGGTTCGGCAAGCCCCGTCCTTTGGCGTCGCTGTCCCGGGTTGCTGCCGTCACCGGTCTTCGCTTCGGCCGAACCTGAGATAGGTGAAGAGGCCGAAGATGTTCCCGAAGGCGCAGATGGCCAGCCAGACCTGGGGCGGGAACTGCCGTGTGCGTGGGTGCCGTGAGATGTCGATCATGCAGAGGATGGCGGGGAGGATCGCGATGAGCGGCACGATCGCGACCCATGGCGTGGGCGGCGGTGAACTGAGGGAGTCGGCCAGCACGGGTAGGTCTCTCGGGGAAGGCGGCCCTCACCCCGCGAGGGGGCGGGCCGGCGTCTTACGGGGTTTCGGGGGCGAGGATGGTGAGTCCGGCGACCTTCTCGTCCGTATCGAACGCGACCCGGGCCTTCATGTTGCCGGCCTCGTAGCGCAGCGGGATGTCGACGACGGTGTGGTCGCCGATGCGGCGGACAAACGGCTCACCCTCATCGAAGCCCTCGAACGCACCCACAAGGCCGGTGACCGTGGCCAGGCCGTCGCCCCGGACTTCGTCGGTGAAAGCTTCCAGGACCTGCGCGTTGAAGGACTGCCTGGCTTCGTCCATGCGCCCTTCGAGGACGGCCGTGACGATCGTGATCGCTCGTTCTCCAGCGTCAGCCATGCGTACTGTCTTGTCCATGGGTTCTCCCGTCCGGGGATCGATGGGCTTGCCGAACCGCTGGAAGGCGGCCTGGCGGGTGACTCCGAGCAGGTCCCCGAGCTCCTGCCAGGTGTGGCCGGCATCCCGGCACTGCTGCACGCACAGCTTGAGCACCTGTTCCGCCAGACCGTCGACGCTTTGAGCACGCCGGACCAGGTCGAGGTAGACAGGTGACGCCAATGGGTCGGCCAGCGCCTCGGCCAAGGCCGATGCCTGCTCGGCCAGCAGACCGCTGAGGGTAGTGAGAGTCCGGGGGGAATCGGCCATGCGTAAAGGATGCCTTTACAACTAGAGCAATGTCAAGGAAGCCTTTACGAGTGCCGGCCCGTCACGCCGGCACTCGCACTCCCACGATCCGCAACTCTTGCCCCTTGCTCTGAAGTTGCTGGTCGCCGGACTGGTGTGATGACTCTCCTGCTGCTCGTACTGGTCGTGCTGGTCGTGCTGGTCGTGCTGGTCGTGCTGGTCGTGCTGGTCGTGGCCGGTCGTGGCCGGTCGTCCGGGCTGTAGACCATCTGCCAGCGGGCGACTTCGAGGTTCGCGAGGACGAGCAGGGCCCGCAGGAGTGTGGTGGCGTGGCGAGCGTGAAGGCGGAGCTTGGCCGGGACGCGCCAGTTCCCCAGAGGGGCGAAGGCGTGCTCGCAGGCGGCGCGTTCGGCGGCGGTCAGCTTGGTGACCTGCTTCTTCGCCAGGGTGAAGGCCTGTCAGCGTCGTTCACCGGATATGTCCTTGGCAAGGCAGACGGCTCCGTCAGGGCCGGCCATTGACACCGGCTGGTAGCCCTGGCCCTGGTAGAGGTCGATGTTCCGCAGGCTCTTGGCGCCGGTGAACAGCAGGATGCGGCGGAAGTCCGGTCCGGCGGCGGCTTCGGCGGTGCGCAACAGCCACCGGCCCAGTCCTCGGCCGCGCAGGTCGGGCACGACGGCGAGCCGCCCCAGGTGCCAGTCGGTCTCGATGGAGCGGGTTCGCACCATACCCAGCAGCCGGCCGTCGAGCCAGATGCCCGTGGTGTGCCAGCTGGCCAGCCACTCACGCACCTCCTCCAGCGACTCGTGCAGTGCCGGTACGGCAATGGTGTCGTTGACGACGGCCTCTTCCACCCAGCAGCACCGCTGCAGCACGGTGACCTCCGGAGCGTCGTCCGGGGTCAGCCGCCTCGCGTAGGACCCCGGCAAGGGGCCGGGCAAGGTCCCGGCTCGCGCGCTCTCGCGCATCGGCCTCAGGGCGTGGGCGACCCGGACCAGCTCGTCCAGCAGAGCGACACCCGCCGCATCGCGGGTGGCGTCCGGCCGTAGCCGCCCGTGCCGCACGGAATCACCGATGCGGATCGCGACCGTGGCACCCAGCGGGACCATGCGCAGCGTGGTCACCACCTGCTTGGCGTGCTGGACGGATCGGGTACCCGCCGACGTGTTGCCATAGCTGACGAAGCCGATCGGCTTCCACGCCCACTCGGCGCTGAGGTAGTCCAGCGCGTTCTTCAGAGTCGCCGGCATCCCGTAGTTGTACTCCGGCGTGACCGCGATGAACCCTTCCGCGGCGTCCGCGATCGCGCTCCACCGACGGGTGTGCTCGTGCTGGTAGACGCCCGATGACGGATGTTCCTCCTCGTCGAGGAAGGGCAGCCTCAGGTCGCCGAGTGCCACCGGTACGAGTTCGACGCCCAGTTCCGCCGCCCGAGGGGTGATCGCGTCGATCAGCCCCTGCCCCACGGCGGGGCCGAGGGCGCCCGGGCGGGTGCTGCACATCAGAACGAGAATACGAAGCTTTTTCGTTGACATGGAAACGAAACCTACGTGCTAGGTTGATTACATGTCAACGAACTCGTCGCCCGGGGCCGCGCGCTGGCTGAACCACGACGAGGACCGAGCCTGGCGGGCCTTCCGGCGCGTCATGGTCACTGTCCAGACCGGCACGGCGCGCGATCTGGCCGCGATCGGCCTGTCCGAACCCGACTACGAGGTACTGAGCACACTGTCGGAGCATCCGGGGCATACCGGCACGCTGAGGGAACAAGCCGACAAGATGGGCTGGTCACGCAGCCGGCTGTCCCGGCACGCGACCCGGATGGAAGCACGCGGTCTGCTGCGGCGCGCACCGGACCCGACCGACGGCAGGGGCTGCCTCCTGATGCTCACCGCACAAGGTCTGGACGCACTCGAGAACGCCGCACCGACCCACGTCGCGTCGGTGCGACACCACTTCATCGACCGGCTCGCCCCCGCAGACCTCGCCGCCCTCGAGCAGATCGCCCGGAAGCTGGAACAACCTCAAGCCGATGGCGATCCCGACGAGCGATCACCCACACGGCGCTCATCGGCATGACCACCCGTTGGGGCAGAACAGTCCTCCGGGACACATCGTCAGCGCGCTCTCACCGGCCACCGGATCCGCCGTTGCTCAGACACTCCCTGTCTGAGCGGCAGACACCTGACAGACGAGATCCTTGCCGTACCAGATCTCCATGTAGGGGCCCGTGCAGTAAGCAGGTATCTCGGCATAGCCGTGACGTACGTACAGCGAGCGGGCCTCGATCAGATCCAGGCGGGTATTGAGGACCATCCGGCGGGCACCGAGCCTGCGCGCCTCGTCCTCCAGCACGTTGAGCAGGAGGCTCGCGCCCCTGCGTCCGCGGAGGACGGGCCGCACGTAGACCCGGGTGAGTTCGGCACGGGTCGCGTCCAGCATGACCACCCCACCGCAGGCGGCCACCTCGCCGCCATAGCGGCCGACGACGAACTGACCCGTGGGCGGGGCAAGGAGCTCGGCTCCGTCCCCGGCCAGCCCCTGGTCGATCTCTTCGGAGGTCGCCGGCCGCTTCCAGTAACGGCTCGCGACCTCGGCATAGTAGTCACGACGCAGGCTCGTCGCGTCAGGCGAGTCGAAGGCCTCAGGGGCAATGATCCAAGTCATGCCCCCTGCAATACAGCGACCACGTGAGCCCAGCAAGCAGTTTTTGGCGAGCCAGGACTCGTACCTGGCAACTGACATCGATAGTTGACATCAACGTCACCGGACGACGACGGATCCGGGCGAGCGGACCTGCACCCGCAACGGCCGCAGAGCACCATTCCAAGCAGCCCCAGCGCGCCCGGTCGTGCCCCGCCTCGTGGTGTAAGCGAACTTGCTCGACGCGTTCCGGTAAACCGCGCGTCAGCCACCTCATGGGACCCGGCTCCCGCACCGCGCACGGCTGACCTGCCGTCAGCGCCATGGGTGACCCTGAACCGCGTCGACGCGGCGATGACCTGCGCATTCCGAGTACTTGATCGGCTACACCACCTGGCGGGACGCGATCCCAATGACGACCAACGACGACCACCAGGCGCACGGGCCTACCGTCTCTGAGCAGCGAAAACGCAGGTCACCAAGATCCCCGGCAAGACCCAGGGCAAGAAGAAGCAACCCGACGCCGTAAGCCCCCGGCCTGCGCATACGGCGCGGGCCGGGGGCTGTCGTTTGCTCTGGCCCCCTGTGGGCCCTCAGCATCGGAAGCCGTCAGGCCGCAGCGCCTTGGCGAGGGCCTTCCGCGTGCGGCCGCGACTGCCGGGCATGAGGTGGACCTACACCTTCAGTGTGAGCCTCGGCTCGGTATGCCCCAGGTGTACTCACTGACGGCTACGGCGTTCTCCCCGGTGTCCATCCAGCAGGACCAACACGTCGAAGTGCCTCAGCAAGCGGTGTTCATGTGCCGGGCGGGCCGGGAGCGGGGCGGGGACTTTCCAGACGGAGGACGAGTGCGCGCAGGGCGCGGAGTTCGGCGTCCAGTGCCTGCGCGCCTTCGCGGGTCAGGGCGATCCACGTCCGTGGGCGACGACCGACGTAGCCCTTCTCCACGGTGATCAGGTTCGATTCCTCGAGCACTTTCAGGTGCCGGGAGAGGTTTCCGTCCGTGGCGGCCAGCTGCTTTTTCAGGAAGCCGAACTCGACCCGGTCGGCTTCCCGGGCGATGGTGAGAATGCCGAGTCGCACACGCTGATGGACGGTGTCGTCCAGAGACTGGGCCGGATGGAGCCCTTCCTGGTCATCCCGTGCAGCGGCCGCCCCGACACTCATGAGGCAACCGTACTCGCCTCGGCGTGACCGGACGCGGCTCGACGACGTGCCAGCGCCCACTCGGCCAGGCCGGCGAGAAGCAGGACAGCGGCGAGCAGGAGCGCCTTGGCCTGCGGTCCGTCGGACCAGCCCGGGTGGGCGGGGTGCCGCCAGGGAAGCCATCCACTGCCCCAGGAGGCACCGAGGTAGCCGGTGAGCAACAGGGCATGAGCGGCGCCGGCGCCGGCCGCGATCCAGCTTCGTTCGACCACCCCGAGAGCGACGAGCCCGATACCGACCAGGTACCACGGGGAGGCGTAGCTGTTCTCCAGCACCACGAGCTCCCACGCCTGGTTCCTGCCGAACAAGAGCGCCAGCAGGGCGGCCGTGATCACTGCGGTGGTCACGGTGGTCGCGCGGATCCACACGCTGCGGCGGGGGACGATACCTCGGGACTCGCCACGCAGGCGGTACCAGCGGGCGAAGGTGAACCAGGCCAGGGGGAGGAGCGCGAACCACAGCCCCCAGGCCACGAAGCGCAGGACGGCGCCGTCGAACTCGCCCCTCAGGCAAGGGGTTCCCTGTTCATGGACGACGCACAGGCCGATCAACTCTGCGTAGGCGAAGGCCGGATAGGACATGACGCTGCGACCGTGGGCGCCGAAATTGAAGGCGTACCAGGCGACCGGAGCAGCCGCCAGCGCGAGAAGTCCGAAGCCGAGAAGAGCGACCCATGAGCCGTTCATCTGCGCGCGGGTCCTGGCCCGCAGACCTTCCGTGGCCGCCAACAGGGCCGCAACCTGTGCCCTCGGTTCGGATCTCGCGCTGCTCAGTGACGGTTTT
This sequence comes from Streptomyces incanus, assembly GCF_042656345.1. NCBI lineage: Bacteria > Bacillati > Actinomycetota > Actinomycetes > Kitasatosporales > Streptomycetaceae > Streptomyces > Streptomyces incanus. The sequence continues at coordinate 67,577 of NZ_JBHSPC010000123.1, read as the reverse complement.
CCCACGGTGTCCCCCTTGTGGTCGCGCCTCGGGAGCGCAGGGAAGCGGACGACCGGCCGGTCGCCCACCGAGCTACTTTGCATAACAAAGTACACTGCGCTCAAGAGTTATTCACCGGGTCGCCGCACCGGCGCAGGCGGCCGCCCTACCGGCATGAAGTCCTCTGACATGACGAGTACAACCAAAGGTGCAGTTCAAGCTCGACGAGTGAGTGTCGGCTGCCGAGTGATCACGTCGGGGCCGCCGGGCCACTCAGCAGCGACCGAGGGCACACATCCACCCTGCCCTCCAACCCGGCATCACCAACTCACCTCAACGGCAGCGCACGCAGGCGGCCTTGAGCGGCCGAGCGCACAGGCCCAGCAACCGCCAAGGCTCCAGAACACCCGAAGGATCGAACTCCTGAAGGGGTGGGCCAGAAGCGGTGGGCTGTCCGTTGTCAGTCCGTACTGGTCCATGCGTCCGGGCGGGGCGCGAGGACCGCGGAGACGACCGTGCCGGACGAGGCCACGACATCAGCCACGAAGCGCAGGCGTCCGATACCGAGTCGTCGCAGCGCCGGGCCGTGGTCGGCGGCGACGGCGAGGGAGACCGCGAGCAGAAGGAGTCGCCACAGGGCCATCACCGGGCGGCGCACTGCGCGGGGCAGCTCCGCCAGGGAGGCGTGCAACCGCTCGCAGTGGAACGGGACGTGGCGCTGTTCGTCGGACAGGATGCGCCCCGCCACATCCGAAGTGAGCGAGTCGTCGGTGCCGTCGCGCAGGGCCCGGTAGTAACGCAGTGCCACCACTTCCGCGATCATCAGCACCAGCAGTTCCATGCGCAGGCCCATGAGTCGCCGCAGCCGTACGAAGATCGTGTCGCTCCAGTGCCCGGTCAACGTCGGTATGTGCCCCGCGGCCAGCAGCCGGGCGAGAAGACGGGCGTGGTTCTGCTCCTCGGCGACGAAGAGCCGGACCGCCCGTGCGTAGTCGCCGTCGCCGGCCTCGTCCGCTTTGCCGATGAGGTTGGCGCCGTCACCGTCCTCGCCGACCTGGAAGCGCTGGATGCCGGCCCACACCGCCGGATGCAGCGTCGCGCCCTGCTCCCAGTCCGGGTCGCCCTGGGCGCTCCTGCGCTCGCGCTCGTCCTCGAACCGCCTTGTCCACTTGGCGAAGCCACCCGTGTGCACCCGGTCTCCCCTCCTCGGGGCGCGACCACCGCGTCCCGATGAGGGACGACGACGGCGGAGACCGAACCGTTCCACCGCTGCCCGGCGCCGCGAGCCTCACCGGCTCACACGTCCCGCACGAGAGACCTGTGGATCACCTCACGGCGATGGAACGTGCCAACGGCAGCACGCTGATCGCTACCGGGTCGCACGAGGGCGATATCAGTCTGTACGTCTGACGTGGCGAGAAGGCGTGCCGGACGCATGCCAGGTCGTGCCGGGAACCACGGGCGGCCGGCCGTGGCCGAAGGTTCCTTCACGACAGGTCGATCCGACAACCAGCCATGGACAACCCGAGCTTCCCGGACTCAGGGCGCGAGTTCGATCCTCGTCACCCGCTCCATGGGAAACTTTCAGGTCATCGCCCCAGGGATTCTTGCGTCCAGACCGGCCGCGACGGGTGCTGACAGCCACCGCAGGAGCCGTCATGGCCGAAGAGACGGTTCCACGATTAACGTCCTCCCGTCAGCCGCTACGCCGCCGCAGTGCCGTGATCACTGCCGGTCGGCATCCGCACCGTGTGATCACCGAAGTCCGCAACCAGGTCCAGTCGGCCACCGGGCGCCTCCACATAGCGGGCGATGACGTCCGGCATGGCCCCCTCGCCGTGTTCGATCCGGGAAACCCTGACGATGCCGACTCCCGTCCGGGCCGCCACTTCCCGCTGGGCGAGACCGGACTGCTTGCGCGCCTCGGCGAGCCGATGGCCGCGCGTCTCGGCGAGGAGCCGGCGAGACCCTGCCTCCACCTCGACCGGCTCCATGCCCGCCACGTACAGCTCCTGCTCCAGAGCCTCCCAGTCCTGCGCAACCTTCTTGGGCAGGACTACTCCTCATCCTCGTCGCTGGTGTATTAAGTGTCCCGCGCCAGTAGTTGATCGTCAGTGGTTGCGTGACCTCTGCTGCTGGTGCGTCAGTTCCTCGTCGGGGCCCGAAGCTGGAACCGTTGTTGCTCTCTGATGACGAGCGGGCAGTGTTGGAGCGATGGGCGAGCTCGCCCGACCGGCCTTTCCCGACCACGACGTCCGTGGTGCAGGCGCCCGTTCCGGGGAGCGTGACCGGCTCGCTCGGGAACTTCATGTCCCAGCAGCGGTAATCGGGAGCGCACTGGTCGGTGCCGGTGAGCCGGACCGTGTCGAGGACCCGGTCGCTGCCCTTCTTCCGGATACGGATACTGACGTCCTCAGGGCGCGCATGGTCGTCGTAGGACTCGTGGACGGCGTATACCTTGCCGTCCTTCACATCGGTCCAGGTGCGCGACTTGAGGTTGACGTCGGCCGCCTGCCCGGCCGCCCGGTGTCAGTGGGGGAAGGGGCCGCCGAGCGTCTTGTACGTCATCTTGAGGGACTTCACCGTGAACGACTTCGAACCGGTGCCGGTGGTGCCGGACTTGGAGCCCTTCAGCAGGTGGACCAGGCCCCAGCGGGTGTTGTCCAGCTGCTCGTTCGTGTCGACGACCAGGTCGGCACGGCCGTCGCGGGTGTAGTCGGTGAGCTTGAGATTCTGGCCGAAGGAGTCGTTGTTCTCGACGGCTCCCGCGACACCGGACGTGTTCTGGTGGTACGCCTTGGCTCCGGTGCCGGACAGGCCGCCCTTGCGGCCGAGCAGGACCGTGACCATGCCGCCGTCGCGCTTGCCTTCCAAGTCCTCTCCGGGGGCGCCGACGGCGAGGTCCGCGTAGCCGTCGCCGTTGACGTCGCCTGCGACGACGGCGGCACCGAAGTGGTCCCCCTTCTCCGAGGAGCCCGGCACGCCCGCCGTGTTCTGAGTGAACTTCACCGGCTTGCGGGCGGTGTTCGGGCCGGAGGAACCGCCGTAGTGGACCGTGACATAGCCCTTCTCGCCGTCCGGCCGCTCGTAGCCGCGTCCGATGGCGAGGTCGCCGTAGCCGTCCTTGTCGAAGTCGCCGATGGCGGTGATGGGGCCGCCGCCCACCTGGTGGCCGCCGTCGTCCGGTACGAGGGTCGCGCTCGCGCGCCGGGTGAAGTCGGCGCCGCCGCGGTGGAAGTATGCGCGCAGGTTCAGGCCGTCACCGCCCTGGAGATCGCTGCCGAGGATGTACAGGTCGGTGGCGCCGTCGGCGGTGACCTGGCCCGCCACCAGCTGGGACGCGCTCAGGTAGCCGTAGCTTTTGCCGAGGGACTGCCAGCCGCTCTTCCCGCCCTTCCGGGTGAAGGGGCCCTTGAGCAGGACCGCGCCGGCCCGGCTGACGCTGATCGCGGCGAGGTCCTGGTCGCCGTCGCCGTCGAAGTCGCCCGCGACGACGTCCAGGCCGAACTGGTCGCCCGAGTAGGCGTTCTCCGGCGCGATGGGCGAGTGGAAGACGGTGCCGGAGCCGAGACCCTTCGACCCGCCCCAGACGACGGTCAGGCCCCCGCGCATCTGGATCGCGCCGACCTTCTCGCCCGGTGAGGCGACGACCAGGTCCGCGTAGCCGTCGCGGTCGAGGTCGGCGCTGGTCGCGGCGAACCCCCAGTCGTCCCCCTCCTCCACCGCTCCGGGGATGCCTGGCGAGTTCTGGTGAATGGTCTGGACGCGCGTGCCGGGGCCGGTCGACGTGCCGTAGACGACGGTGACCCGGCCGTCCTTGCCGTGCGCCCCGCCGAGCATGACGAAGTCGCGGTAACCGTCGCCGTTGAAGTCGTCGGACAGCTTGGCGGGGGCCGCGGCCGCCGTCGGGGCGACGAGGAGGGAGGTGCAGACCGCTGCCGCGAGTGCCGTGGCGGTGGCGAGGACGGTGCGTGAGGCGCGCATGGTTCTCCGTTGTCCGTGACGTGCCCGTAGGGCCCGACGTGCCCGTAGGGCCCTTGAACTGCGTTCTTGGACTCGCACGGATGTCCAATGGTTGTACGCGGCACGGACACGGCACGGACGCAGCACGAACGCGGATACGGACGCGGATACGGACGCGGGCGCCTTCGGCTCACAGCTCGTCGGTCGGCTGCGGGAACCGGGGTTTCGTTACGTCTGCTGCCCGGGGGTACCCGTGGGGGCGCTGTGGGCTCGTGTTCGTGCAGCGGGCCGCCCGTCCCCCGACCTCGGAGCGAACGTGAAGGCACTGGTCATCAACTGCACCCTCAAGGCGTCCCCCGAACCCTCCAACACCGAGGCGCTGTCCGGCGTGGTCGCGGAGCGGCTGTCCAAGCACGAGGTCGAAGTGGACCTCGTACGGGCCGTCGACCTCCACCTCGTCCCCGGCGTGGTCACCGACGGGGGCGACGGCGACGAGTGGCCCCGGGTCCACGCGAAGCTCCTGGAATCGGAGATCCTGATCATCGCCTCGCCGACGTGGCTGGGCCGGCCCTCCTCGGTGGCGCAGCGCGTCCTGGAGCGCATGAACGCGATGATGTCCGAGACGGACGACGAGAATCGCCCCGTCGCCTACAACCGCGTCGCCGGGGTGGTGGTCACCGGGAACGAGGACGGCGCCCACCACGTGATCAGCGAGATCTCCGGGGCCCTCGCGGACATCGGCTACACGATTCCCGGCCAGGCGTGGACGTATTGGCACCTGGGGCCCGGTCCGGGGCCCGACTACCTGGACGAGCAGCGGGGCCGCGAGTGGGCGCACGACACCGGGCGCGCCATGGCCGACAACCTCTTCGGCGTCGCACGGGCACTGACCACACACCCGTTGTCGGCCCCCGGCTGAGGTTCCCTCCTCGCCACTACGGCATGAGCAGGCAAGGGCGTGGCCCGCCGAGCGTGTGACGTCTCCTCTCGGCGGGCCTCTCGCGTCAGCGGTCGAGTGCGCTCTTCAACTGCTGCTTGCTCATCGAGGAGCGACCGTGGATGTTGCGCTTCCTGGCCTCTTCGTAGAGCTGGTCCCTGGTCGGCCCTTCCGCGCCGCTGTGCGAGCGCTCCCCGCCGCGCTGGGAGGCCGACTTCGGGTCCCGCAGGGAGGCCTTGCCGGCGGTCCTGGACTCGCCCGACCTGGCCCGCTCCTTGTTGACGGTCCGGGCCGCGATCTCCTCGGCCCGCTTCGACGACTCGCCACGGTCCTCGGCGCTCTCCTTGATGTGTTCGTACTGACGTTCACGCTTGGAGCTGGATCCAGCCGGCATGGTGTTTCTCCCTGTCTCTCGGTCTCCCGGTCTCTCGGTCTCTCGGTCTCTTGGTCTCTTGGTCTCTTGGTCTCGCGGACTCTCGTCCGGACTGCGGTCGGGTGGCGGGCCCCTCCGGTGGAGGGACCGTCGGAATCGACGAGTTCCCCGGGAACCCGCCCGAACACGCGGCCGTCGTGCCCTCCCACCCCACCACTCGGCGTGTCAGTCCTGCACGAGTTGATCGGCCAGGCGATGCGCCTGGGCCAGCAGCGTTCCGTAGGTCGCCAGCGCGGCCGGGTCGTCGGGCACGGCTCCCGGCAGCCGTCGACGGAACGCGTCCAGGGCGCGGTGGAGTTCCTCGACCGCCTCGCGCAGCTGCTCCGCGACGGAGTCGTCACGGCCGCTCGGGCCGAACCGGGTCTGACCGTACAGCCGGATGGCGCGCGCTGTATGGCGTAGGAAATCCGCGTAGGCACGGGTGAGTTCCGGGGCAGGTCGGGTCGTCTTCCCGCCGTCCGCGGTCTCCCACACGGTCCGGGTCACGCCCGCGGTGTGGACGGCGACGTAGTCGAGTACGTCCACCGCGTCGGCGTACGCCTCGCCGGGCGGGGAGAGAGCCCGCTTGCGACGCCCGAGCGGGTTGACGCGCATGCTTTCCCGGCCCCAGCCGATCGCCGACCGCGCCTGGTCGACCAGACGGCCCAGACGCAGCGCCCGCACATGCCAGTCCCCGGCCGCATGGGCGTCCCACTCGCCGGTGGCCAGCCCGTCGGCCACCGCGCCCAGGAGTTCGTGCGCCTCGTGGGCCGTGTCCTCCAGCGCGGCGCGGGCGTCCCGCAGGTACACCGGAGGCCGGATCAGCACGTTGACCGCCACTCCGACCGCCGCGCCGAAGACCGCCTCCAGGACGCGGGCGGCCGACCCGGCGACGGTCACCTGGCCACCGGTCAGTACGAAAAGCGCACCGGTGGCTGCGTAGACACCCTGGCTTCCCAGGCGCTGCCACTGTCCGAGGAGCAGCACCACCGGGAGGACCAGGGCCATCGCGACCATCGTGCTGTCCAGCAGCAGGGCCACCGCTGTCGCCAGCGCCGTGCCCACCCCGATCGCCGCGAGCTGCTGCAGCCCGTGCGCGACCGACCGGTACACCGTCGACTCCACCAGCACCACCGCGACCCACGGCGCCACGAACGCCATCGGCGCCGCGAGCCACCAGCCCATCACCGCCCACGCCACCCAGGCGGCCAGCGCCCCCTTGCCCGCCTGCATCGCCAGATCCCGCTCACGGCCCGGACCTTCCCACGCCCGCCGGACCGCCGCGACGGCTGTCCCGGCCCAGCGCCGGGCGGCCCGGTTCACCCTCTGCATCCACTCCATGGAACAGCAAGTGCCACATCAGGGACGAGACGCACCTGCGGTTCCCGGAGCCGAAGCCGGCTGGTGCCGTCCGGCCCACACCGCCACCTGCGCGGAAGGCCGAGGACGCAGGAGAGGACATCGGAGAGGAGTCCGAAAAGTTGACATGTCTCGCCTCCATGCATGAGTGGCGGTGGGCCGGATACCCGCGGGGAATGGCGCGGACAGCGGGACAGCACGGAAATCACGGCGGGCAGACCCCTGCCGAGAGCGGCGAGGACGAGGGCCGCCAAGCCGAGGACCGGCAGACCGAGACGGGGCGGGCCGAAACGGGGCGGGCTCCCGACGCCGGGCCTGACGAACAGGTGGAGGAGCGGGCGCCGGAGAGCCCTACCGACCTGTCCAAACGCTCCTGGAGGGCGGTCCTGAAAGGCACCCTGAAGGAGTTCCGGAAGGACGAGTTGACCGACCGGGCCGCGGCGCTGACCTACTACTCGATCCTGGCGCTGTTCCCCGCCCTGTTGGCGCTGGTGTCGCTGCTGGGGGTCGTCGGGCGGTCGACCACGCAGTCGGTCCTGGACAACATCCAGAAGCTCGCGCCGGGCCCGGCGCAGGACGTCCTGCGCACCGCGGTGCAGCAGATGCAGGGCAGGGGCGGGATCGGCTCGATCGTGGCGATCCTGGGCCTGGTGCTGGCGGTGTGGTCGGCCTCGGGCTATGTCGCCGCGTTCATCCGCAGCGCCAACGCGGTCTACGACGTCCCCGAGGGCCGTCCGGTGTGGAAGGTGCTGCCGGTGCGGGTCGGCGTGACCGTGTTGCTGATGGTGATGGCGGTGATCAGTTCGCTGATCGTGGTGTTCACCGGCAGCCTGGCCCGGCAGGCCGGCAGTGCGCTCGGGGTCGGTGACGCGGCGCTGACCGTGTGGTCGATCGCGAAGTGGCCGGTGCTGGTCGTCCTGGTCACCGTGATGATCGCGGTCCTGTACTGGGCCACCCCGAACGCGAAGGTCCGCGGCTTCCGCTGGATCACGCTGGGCAGCTTCCTCGCACTGGTGATCTGGATGATCGTCTCGGCGGGGTTCGCGCTGTACGTGGCGAACTTCGGCTCGTACAACAAGACCTACGGCACTTTCGCCGGTGTGATCATTTTCCTGGTGTGGCTGTGGATCACCAACCTGGCCATCCTGCTCGGCCTGGAGTTCGACGCGGAGCTGGCCCGCCAGCGCGCCGTCGCCGGGGGCCATCCGGCCCACGAGGAGCCCTACGTGGAGCCGCGCGACACCCGGAAGTGGGACGAGGAGGACCGCCGCCGCCTCGATTCCTGATGGCCCGTCCTCCTGGAGGGGACACCACTAGTGGGGCGAGCGGCACGAGGAGTGCCCTCACGCTCTCCTGACCGAGCCCGGCGGCAGGTCGACCAGGCGCGGAGCGCCGCACCGACAAAGCGCCACGGAGCGCTGCAGAGCGCGGAAGTGAGGGGCACCGCCGAACAGCCGACGGTGCCCGCTTTCCCGTCCGTCAGCCGGTACGACGTCGCGGCCGGCACCTGGAGCTGGTACGGCTACCGCATCGGCAGCACCACCCCTCCCGGCGACCGGATCGGCCTCTCCGAGATCACCGTGGTCGGCGACAGGCTCGCCGTCATCGAGCGGGACAAGCCGACCGGTCCCGCCGCGAAGGTCAAGCGCGTCTGCACCGTCGACCCGCCGGCATCGGCCGCGCCGTCGGACGAGCTGCCCGTCCTGCGCAAGAGGCTCGCCCACGACGTACTGCCCGACCTGAGGGCGACGAACGGACGGACCCAGGAGAAGCTCGAGGGTCTGACCGTCGGCGGCGACGGCCGCGTCTACGCCGTGACCGACAACGACGCCCTGGACGACGCCTCCGGCGAGACCGTCTTCCTGCGCCTCGGCTCCGGCAAGAAGATCTTCGGCCGCGACTGACCGGCCGGAATCACCGCACCGGCAGGACCCGGGCGGCCGCGGACC